>JBJEDO010000103.1:0-13037 GCA_051872155.1 Candidatus Limisoma sp. | reverse complement strand
TAGATCAAGGTGATATCGAAACCATCGACTCGGATGCGGTAAAGGTAACAGCCGAAGGCAGGGCTATTCGTGTTGACGGGGCGGATGGCGCAGTGGCGGAGGTTTATTCGCTCAGCGGAGCGTTGATCTACCGCAGTACGGACGCGACTATCGCTCTGCCGCACGGTGTATATATCGTAAAAGTTGAGGCACAACAACGAAAGTAGTGCTGTGGAAGTGGTTAGAAGTAGACTTTAATGCTAAGTGAGCTCAATTTGGATGCGCTTTTATTAGTGGGTTAACATTTGTAATCATCCGAATTTAATCCTTCGATTTGACCTAGTAAATCTTGTGTGGTCTGTGTAGTTATGTCTTTTCGTTCTTTACCCGGTTGAAATTTGGTTTTTCCCTCTTTTTTTATTAATTTTGTTCTATAATTAAATGTGAATTGGCTATGAAAAGATTTTTATTGATAGTGTCACTGTTGGTGGCGAGTGTGAGTGTGTCGGCTATGGGTTTTCGTTCGCTGGACTTGAAGGCGAACTTGCGTAGTGATTTCGGTCTCGGCGTGGGTATGTCGTTCAACTTGCCCGCGAATTTCGAATTTGCACCGTCGTTCAACTATTATTTCGACTCGGGAAATGCGTTGACTATCGATGGCGACTTCCGTTATCGCTTCGAATTGCCGAAGTCGTTTTCGATTTATCCGCTTGCCGGTCCGCTGTATTTCCACTGCAAAGACCATAACAATATCGGCTTGAATGTCGGCGCAGGTTTCTCGTACGACATCAACAATACGTGGTCGGTAGGCGCTGAGGCTAAATATCAGTATGTCAATCATTTCGACGACTTCTACTTGACGTTGGGAGTGTCGTATCTCTTTTAATCCGAGCGTGCGATGAAGATTTGTGTCCTCGACGGATATACGCTCAATCCCGGCGATTTGAGCTGGGATGCCGTCTGTAGTTTGGGCGAATGCACTGTCTTCGACCGTACGGCGACTGCCGATGAGGTGGTCGAACGTGCTGCCGATGCTGAAATCGTGTTGACCAACAAAGTGCCGATTACCGACGACGTTATGGAGCGCCTTCCGGCGTTGCGCTACGTCGGCGTGCTCGCGACGGGCTATAATGTTGTCGACGTCGAGGCTGCGCGTCGGCGTGGCATCGTGGTGACTAACATCCCGGCTTATAGTACGGCGTCGGTAGCGCAGATGGTTTTTGCTCATCTGCTGAACATTACAAATTCGGTGGCGCACTATAGCGCCGAGATAGGGCGGTGGCACGAGTCGTGCGACTTCTGTTATTATGACGCCGGTCTTACGGAATTGGCAGGCAAGACGATGGGCATCGTCGGTCTGGGTAATACGGGTATGGCTACGGCACGCATTGCGCTCGCTTTTGGTATGAAAGTGATTGCTATGACGTCGAAAACCGCCGACGATTTGCCCAACGGAATTGTGCCCGTCGACCGCGACAAGTTGATGGCGGAGGCTGACGTAATCAGTCTGCACTGTCCGTTGACTGAGTCGACGCGCGAGATTATTAATGCTCGTACGATAGCTTTGATGCGCCCCGGCGTTATCGTTATCAACACCGGACGCGGTCCGCTCGTTGCCGAAGCCGACGTGGCTGATGCGCTCCGCAGCGGACGTATTGCAGCCTATGCCGCCGACGTGCTTTCGGCAGAGCCTCCCGCTGCCGACAATCCTTTGCTGAACGTCGAGCGGGCGTACATCACTCCTCACATTGCGTGGGCAACCGTTGAGGCGCGTCGACGTTTGATGGCTATTGCCGCGCAAAATATCAGTGCTTTCATTGAAAATAAACCGATTAATGTTGTCAATAAGTGACCGAACATTCTACAGAACATACCGTTATGCTCGAAATACGTAACACCCTTGTCTCGCTCGACCTCATAGAGCAATTCTTCTGTTGCGACCTTGATGCGTGCCTCGGCGAGTGCTGCATTGAGGGCGACGCCGGAGCGCCTATTACTCGTGAGGAATACGACAAACTCAAAGAAATCCTGCCCGCCGTTTGGGACGACCTTTTGCCTGCCGCTCAGCGGGTTATCGAGGAGTCCGGGGTAGGGTACATTGACAGCGACGGCGACTTGGTGACGTCGATTGTCGACGGCAAAAACTGCGTCTTTACCTGCTACGGCAAAAACGGTATGTGCTATTGCGCCATCGAAAAGGCTTATCGCGAGGGGCGTATCGAGTTCTACAAGCCGATTTCGTGCCATCTCTATCCCGTGCGGATTACGGACTATCCCGATTTCTCGGCGGTGAACTATCATAAGTGGAAAATCTGCAAGGCTGCGCAAGTGCTTGGTCGTAAAAAGGGCATACGCCTCTATCAATTCCTTGCCGGACCGCTAACTCGCCGATTCGGCAAAGAGTGGTACGACGAATTGTGCGCCGCCTGTGAGGCTTATCTTGAGCAATATGGCGACTAAGCGTGCGACGAAGAAGATTGCTGTTGCATTGGCTGCAGCTTTGTTGGCTGCCGGAGTAACTTATGCCGCTTTGGCATTTGCCGAGGTGGGCAAGCACAAGGATAAACTTTGGCTGCATCGTTGCAATTCGATAGAGAAACTCAACGAGAAATACGGCGACTACACGAACGTCGAAGTCGACGTGTGTTTCCGCGATTCAGTGTTCGACGTTACGCACGACCTTGACACATCGTTCGGCTTAAACCTTGAAGAATATTTCGCCTTTTTCTCCCGTCACGAAGGAAAAATGTGGCTCGACGTGAAAAATCTAACGTCGGCAAACTGCGACTCCGTGCTCGCTGAGCTTACTCGCCTAACGTCCCGCTATGGCATCGACCGAAGTCGTCTGATTGTTGAAAGTCACAACCATATTTCGCTTCGTAAGCTCACACAGGAGGGATTTTACACGTCGTACTATATTAGCTTTACCCCCCCCCATAAAATGTCGGGAGAACGCCTTAAACAATGTCTCGACACGCTTCGCGCGGTGGCGGATTCGGGCGATGTTCGGGCGATGTCGTTTCCCGGATGGTGGTACTCAACGATTAGCGAACGCCTCGACCGCAATATCGATTTACTCACTTGGGAGCACCGCAAAACGCAGTTCGAGTTCTTCCTAATGCCCGGCTCAGACGCAATGCTAAACGACAGCCATCTCAAAGTAATTCTCATAAAAGATAAAGGAAATTATCATCGATAAATCATTTTGCAGCCTTAGTGCGGCTCTATTTCATAGTTTTTGCGTACTTTTGCACCGATGAAACGATTTCTGACAATAATAATAGCGTCGATAACGGTATTCGCCGCCTATTCGCAAAAGAAGCAAACCCTCGAGCCGTCGTATGCGTGGACCGCTGCGCCGCCGTTGGGATTGCACGAGCCGGCGACCATCGACACTCTACAATATAACTACTTCCGTGAGTTTATTCCGTCGCAGGTGAGCAATGCATATGCCGCGACGGGCAACTATGGTGGTGCCGGTATCGACGAAATTTATTTCAACCGCCCGGAGCGTTCGCCGTTTTCGTTCGACGACGTGCTGCGCCCGTGGCTTTACGATGCGGAAGACCAGGTATACTACAACACGCGCCAGCCTATGACTCTGCTCGGCTACAGTTGGGGCGGCGGCAAAGAGTCGGGACAAGACCGCCTCAAAGGCGTATTCTCCGGAAATGCCGGAAAGCGCATCCAAGTCGGCGCACTTCTCGACTATCTTTATTCGAAAGGCGGGTACGACCGCCAAGCGGCGAAAAACTTCACCTGGGGGCTTTCCGGCTCGTACATCGGCGACCGCTACGAGGCGCAGGCTTCGTTCAACACGTTTAACACCGTTAGCCACGAAAACGGCGGTATCACCGACGACCTCTACATCGAAGATCCTGCCGAACTGCAAGGCGGTGACCCCGACATTGATGCCAAAACCATTCCCGTCAACCTTTCGTCGGCATTCAATCGCGTCAAAGGTACCGAATTTTTGATGAACCATCGCTACAAGGTCGGCTATTGGCACGAAGAGCAAATCAACGATACGACTGTCAAGCGAACCTACATCCCCGTGACGAGTTTCATCTGGACGTTCGACTACAAAAAGAATTCGCATAAGTTCCTTAACGAGTCAGCCGCCGACGACAAAGAGTTTTTCGCCAACAACTACCTCTCGCTCGAGGGTACGAACGACGAAGCGTTCTATAGCCGCATTCGCAACACAGTCGGCTTGTCGCTCCTCGAAGGATTCAACAAATATGCCAAATTCGGCTTGTCGGCTTTCGCAACTCACGAATATCGCAAGTTCGAGCAGCCCACCGACAGTATGTTGTCTTTCGCCGACCGTCCCGTCGACCTTACGCCACTGCCCGAAGGCGTCTCTGTGGCGCAAAAATTTACCGAAAACAACATCTGGGTAGGCGGCCAGCTGACCAAGCAACAAGGCACGCTCATCAACTATAAGGCAACCGCGCGTTTCGGACTCGTTGGCTCCGTTGCCGGCGACATCGACGTCAGCGGCGAACTGTCGACGCATTTCAAACTCTTCGGCGACACTGTGACTATCAGCGCTACGGGATTCTTCAAAAACACCGAAGTGCCGTATTTCTATAAGCAATACATTTCGAACCACTTCGCATGGAGCAACGACTTCGGCAAAGAACGCCGTTTCCGTGTCGGCGGTATAATAGATTTGCCTCACACCGGGACAACTCTCCAAGCCGGCGTCGAGAACGTGCAAAATTTCGTCTATTTCGACACTGACGCCCTGCCGCGCCAAGAGGGTGGTAGCGTGCAAATCGTCAGTGCTCAGTTGCAGCAGAATCTGCACTACCGCGCTTTGCATTGGAACAACACCGTCAACTTCCAAACGTCAACCAACGAGGCTGTTTTGCCGCTCCCGAAGGTGGCAATCTATTCGAACCTGTACTTGCTTTTCAAGATTGCGAAGGTGCTGAACGTGCAGTTGGGCGTCGATTGCAACTACTACACAAAATACTACGCTCCGGCATATCAGCCCGCTACGATGCAGTTCTACAACCAAACGGAGAAAAAACTCGGCAATTACCCGTTTATGAACGCCTACGCCAATATGAAACTCTATAAGGTGCGTTTCTATGTGCTCTACTCGCATCTTAATAAAGGACTCTTCGGCGGCAGCAGTTATTTCGGTGCGCTCCACCATCCGATGAATCCGTCGCGATTCCAACTCGGACTGTCGGTCGATTTCCCCAACTAACGTCCGACCGCCCGGCGGCGTCGTTCGGCTAATTTGATAAACTTATGTATAAACCATTTCTCGTCCGCCCGAAAATGTGGCTCTACCTGGTGCTCTTGGCAGTAACCGTTGCCACGATGATAATGCTCAACCGGTGCTCGCATAAATCCGCCACGTCGCAGTTCGTCGCGGCAACCGGCGACACGCTAAACGTCGCCATCGAATATTCGCCGCTCTCGTTGTATATGTACGACGACACTCTCGGCGGATTCAACCACGACTTGCTTGCGCTAATCCAAATCAGAGCGGCGCGCCCCGTGAAGATGCATCCGATAGTCAACCTCAAACAGTCGCTCGAATTGCTCGACGACGGTACGTTCGACATCGTGGCTGCGCAATTACCTTCCACTACCGACTTCAAAAACAAATACCTCTTCAGCGATTCCATCTATATCGACCGTCAAGTGCTCGTGCAGAAGCGCGATTCGCTCGGCAACGTGGCGATTCGCTCGCAACTCGACGTCGCCGGACGCACCCTTTACGTCGTCGACGGCTCGCCTGTAGTTACTCGCATTCGCAACTTCGCCCGCGAGATTGGCGACACAATCAACGTCGTTACCGAGCGCCGATACGGACAAGAGCAACTCTTTTTGATGGTCAATTCCGGCGAAATCGAATTCGCTGTCGTTAACGAAAAACTTGCCACGACTATGGCTAAACGCTATCCCGACATCGACGTATCGACCGCCGTGAGTTTCAATCAATTCCAATCGTGGGTGCTCAAGAAAGACAATCATCAACTCGCCGACAGCTTGAATCGTTGGCTCTCCGACGTTCGCGCATCTTCGGCTTACAAAGAACTCTATAAACGATATTTTTAGCGCATAAAAATAAGAGCAGGCTTTTTCGGAGTCTGCTCTTATAGTATCCATATTCTTTCTTATCGAATAATCACCTTTCCGGTTCGTTGGTTTTTGCCGGCTGTTGCCTTGTAGATGTAAACACCTTTTGCCAGCGAAATCGCTCCTGCGCCGTCGATGGTTTTTGTCGCCACGCGACGTCCGTCGATGCCGTAAACGTCAACCGTGGTCGGCTTGCTGCAGCGTACGTTCAATGCGCCGCTACTTGCGCCAACGCTGAACGGTGCCGCGTTCGAGAGCGTTTCGACGTCGTTGAGTTCGCTGTTTTCCGGCATACGCATCAGATACCAGTTGCGGTGTCCGTTGGTAACCTCCCAACCGTAATCCCACAAACCGACATTCGTGCCCGGGTCGGATTTCTCATCTTGAAGGTCGAGAGCCTTGCCGTCGCGGTTGCTGATAATCTTTACCAAATTGCCGAAAATAGGCTCTACGTAGAAGTCTTGGCTGTTGTCGTCTTTCCACCATTCTACGTGCAGCCAATATTCGTCGTTGTTGGTCAGATACTCGTCCCAATAGCTGCTTTTTACCTTATATCCGTCGCCGTGACGGTGGAAAGTCCACACCTGGTTGCCGGACACGTGCGTCGAATTCCATGTGTTTTCGTTGTTGATGTAGTCTATGCGTGGAATGCCGTCATAGTGACCCAAACTGCCATAGAGAAGCATCGCCTTGTTGTATTGCGGAATGATTGCATACGCTGCTCCTTCGACAATCGGCAGGCATGTATAGTCGTCGCCATACTTCATTATCGGCAACACGATTGTAGCAATACTTTGCGGCTCCAGCGTGAATGAAATCCGCTTGCCCGACAAGTCGTATGCCAACGGCTTCCCGTCGCTGTCGCCGGTAGTGATGTAGGCGTAGGGCTCGCTTGTCGGTCGGCATCCCAAGATGTCTGCCGAGTGATATGCCGCTTCGTCGCTGTTGTTAATCGCCACAATTACAAGTTCGGTTTTCGCCGGATTGATTGCCGCAATGGTTTGTCCGTCTATAGCACTTACAAACGTGTAGCCCGGCTTGATGTACTTGCTGAAGTGCTGACGAACGTAGTAGTTCTTCACCTTCCAATAATACTGATTGTCGAACTCGCCTTGCACCAGACACCATTGGTCGTTCCATTCCTCTACGTATTGCCAATCGACCCATGCTGTCGGACGCAAATACTCAATGTCGTCGATGAGGCGTTGTGCCAGGCTCAAGTTGCCAGAAATCCCGTTGCCGCCGCTTCCGGTTTCGCTCATCCAGAAGCGCTTGCCTTGGCTACGAACAAGATTTGCCAACTTACAGCGCTCCACAATGTCGCCGCCGTAGGTGTGTACGTTCCATTGCGCAACTTTGTCCATTACGCCGCCGTTGATGTATTCTTGAATTTCGCCAATCGACGTGCCGACATTCGTTTCGTCGGATGCCGATATTACTGTTGAGAGTCCCGAGGCTTGCAGAATAGGGTAGAGCACTTTGATAAATTCTACCTGCGACGACGGCGAGAAGTGGCAACCTTCCTGACCGCCGTTGCAGCCCCAATAGTTCGTGTTCGGCTCGTTGAATGGCTCCAACGTGCGAAATTCGATGCCGTAGGTGTCCTTGTAGTGCTTGCACACGTCGACCAGATAGTTGGCAAACGCGGTGTAGTATTCCGGCTTGAGGTTGTCGGAATTGCTGTCCCAATTGCCAGCGCAGCAGCCGCTGTAGGTCATGTAGTACGGCGCGGAATTGCTGAACGCTTCGAATATCGCATCCGGACGTTTTTCCTTAATCTTGAGCATAATCTTGCGTTGCGCGGCGTCGCGGTCCCAGTGGTACGAGTCGCCGTCGTAACTTTTAAAGCCTTCCATCTCGGCACGCAGACCTTTGCCGCTGCCCATGTGGTGCTCCGTGCAATTGGCGTGATTCGGGTCGTCGCCGCCGCCGATATTGTATCGGAAGATGTTGTAATTTAGCCCGTCCGGACTTACAAGCCAGTCGACCAGCTCGTTAATTTTGTCGTCGGGCCACCGTCCGCACATGTTTGCCCACCAACAAAGCGACACGCCCCAGCCTTCATGCGTCTGGTGCTCGTCGGCTACGTTAATTACATACTTATGGTCTGATGAATACATGACGTTACTACACGCCAATAGTGCAATAAAAGCAAGCAAATATCTATTCATAATATTAAATTTTGCAACAAAGATAAAAAATCTATTTTAACAATGGTAATTATTTCGGAAAAAATGATGAATTTTTAATCAAAAAAGGGCAGAGACTGTTCGCCTCTGCCCTTAAAAACTAATTCTCAAAAAATACTTGTTATCTTGAGATGGCTACTTTCTTCACCGTTTTGCCTGCGCGGACAATGTAGAGTCCCGGCATCGGGGTGGGCAGGTTGTCGGCGCTGCCGCAATAGATTAACGTGCCGTTGATGCCGTATAGCTCTATATTGATGCTGTCGCTTGCGCCGTTAACCTCAATCTTGCCGTCAACAACACGGACGGTTACGTCATCGGGCGCAATTTCGTCGACACCGGAGTATGCGTATTCGTTGATGTTCGCGAAATACATCCATGGCGCCGTTTGCCTGTAGATAGCCTCAGTGCCTATCGGAACTAATAGCGAGCCCGATTGCATAATGGTCTCGGTAACCGGTTGTTCAGCGAACGTGTACCATGGGTCTGCCGGTTCGCCCCACTTTACTTTTAATACCAAAGAGTTGTTGCATGCAAATGCATTTTCGCCAATAGTTCTAACGCTATTCGGAATGGTAACTTCCGAAACTCCCGTACACCCATAAAACGCGCAGCTCGGAATTGATTGGACATTATCACCGATTGTTACATTCGTCAATTGTTTGCAGCCATTAAATACGGGGTACGTTTGATTTCCCATATGTGAGCAATTTTCGGCATTGAAGTTTACCGTAGTCAGTCCGGTACAACCATCAAATGTTAGTATATTGATTCTATCTACTGATTTGCCAATTGTTACCTCTGATAGGCTTGTGCAGTCTTTAAATGTATCACCTCCCAGATAAGTTACAGAGTTAGGTATTGTCAATGATGTCAGGCTATAGCATTTTTGAAAAGTATTCACACCTATCGAATCGAGTGAATTACCAAGATTTAGTGAAGTCATTCCTCTGCAGGATTGGAATGCATAACCCTCAATTTTAGTAACCGAATCCGGAATTGTTACCGTTTTGAGGACACTGCAAAAACTAAATGAATTCTCTCCAATCGTTTTGAGTGTGTTCGGGAAATTTGCATCCTGAAGACCTGTGCACTTTGAGAACGCCCATGCTCCAATCTTAGTAAGCGATTCGCCAAAACTCGTAGGATTCAATTTGTCGCAAGAATAGAAAGCATAATCGCCAATCTCAGTGAGCGATTTTGGAAAAGAATCAATTGTCATATCACCGCATAAATAGAATGCGTAGTTTCCTATCTTTTTGAGCGATTCGGGTAGTGTCACACCCGTTACTTTTTGACATTGATAAAACGCACGATCGGGGATTGTTTCTACGTTTTCTCCAAATGTTAACGATGTTACCTTCAGGTTGTAGATTGCCGGATTTATATTTGTTCCCATTTGTGTGCAATTTCTTGCATTGTACACTATATTTTCGATATTCAAATCATAGAATGCTTTTTCCAGAATTGTTTCAACATCCTCTCCAATAATAAGTGTAGTCAAATAAATGCTGCCTTTAAATGCATCAGAATCGATTGTTGTGCAGTTTTTTGCATTAAAGTTTAATGTGTTAAGTGATTCGCAATAAGAAAAGGCTTTAAAACCAATCGAAGTTACCGAATTGCCTATAGTGACCGATTCCAGGTTTTTGCAATAGTAGAATGCTTCTTCACAAATCGAAGTTACCGAATTGGGAATTGTTACCGAAGTCAGTCCGTTGCATTCCCTGAATGCTCTATAACTAATTGAAGTGACTGAATTGCCAATAGTCACCGACGACAGCTCGCTACAACCCATGAATGCAGCACGACCAATCGAAGTGACCGAATCCGGAATTGTTAACGATGTAATCAAGAGACCGGCGAATGCAGCATCACCAATCGAAGTTACCGATTCCGGAATTGTTAACGATGTAATATTCCCGCAACCGCGGAATGCGGCATCAGGTATCTTTTTTACTTTATCACCAATCGTTAGACTTGTTAGATTTGTGCAATAATTGAACACCGGATAATTTACAGTCCCCATATATGTACAATTCTCTGCATTATATACCACCGAAGTCAGTCCGGTGCAATGGTTAAATGCACCAATACCGATCGAAGTGACCGATTCCGGAATTGTTAACGATGTAAGTCCACTGCAATAAACGAATGTAGAATAACCAATAGAAGTGACCGATTCGGGAATTGTTAACGATGTAAGTCCGGTGCAATAGCCGAATGCATAAGGACTAATCGAAGTGACCGACTCGGGAATTGTTAACGATGTAAGTCCGGTGCATTTCCAGAATGCTTCTTCACCAATCGAAGTAACCGAGTTGCCTATTGTTAGCGAAGTCATTCCGGCACAATAGTTGAATGCATAATCCGGTATAGTTTTAACATCATCTCCAATTGTCAGGCTAAAATTTGAATAATTTTTAAAAAAAGACTCGCTTGTTGTCTATGGTGCACAATTTTCTGCATCATATAGTACCGAAGTGGCACTTTCGCATCCCGTGAATGTGGTTTGGGTTAATGATTCCACCTTTGGTCCGATTGTCAATGTTGCCAAATTTGTGAAATTGCTAAATGCACTACTCGTTGTGCAATTTGCTGCATTAAATACAAGCGAAGTGATGTTTTCGCAACCCATAAATGCGTTTTCGGGTATAGTTTCGACGCTCTCTCCAATTGTCAGTGCCTTGATATTCGGACTATTAATAAACACACTGCAGTCGGTCCTTCCCATCTTCGTGCAATTGCTTGCTTCAAAAATTACTTCTGTGAGAGCATCGCAATCACCGAATGCATACTCTCCTATTGATGTTACTGATGCCGGGATGGTCACCGATGTTAAACTTTTGCATCCTTGGAACGAATAATACGGTATTGTTTTAACTGACGGACCTATCGTCAAATTAGTAAAACTGGGACAACCTTTAAATGCACTTAATTCGTATCCTCCCATGTCTGTGCAATTCTCTGCATTAAATATTACTTCTCTAAGCGACGTGCATTCTTGAAATGCTCTTGAGTCTACCGTTGTTACCGATTCGGGGATGGTTACGGATGTGAGCGAGGTACAACCAAAAAATGATTTATGTCCGATTGTGGTGACCGAGTTAGGGAAAGTTACCGATGTCAGTGCCGTGCAACCTAAGAATGCTTCATTGGGTATCGTTTGCACATTGTCGCCAATTGTCAAGCTTGTAAATATGGGGCTATCGTCAAACGGGTGGTGCATCAAATCACAGTTCTCCGCATTGTAGGTCGCCGTGGTGACTCCTGTACAACCTGTAAATGCTTCATTGCCAACGTATGTAACTCCTTTGCCAATAGTAACTTCAGCGAGTCCGGTACAATCTCTGAATGACCCTAATTCTATTGAGGTGACTGAGTCCGGAATTTTTATCGAACGGAGCGATGTACATCCATTGAACGAGTCCATACCAAGTGACGTAAGTGTTTCGGGCAGGGGTATTGCGGGTAGCGACGTACAGTCTTGAAATGCACTTTGCCCGATTGTTGTAAGTCCGGTCGGAAAGGTAACGGAGGTAAGCCCGGTGCAACCATAAAACATATTTGTGCCAATCTCCGTCATCGTATTTTTAAAAATCGCAGTGGTTATACCGGAAGCATCTTGAAACGCCCCTTGGGGTAAAGATTTCACTGTTTCCCCAATGTGTAATACAGCCGGATTTTTTATTTTGCAAAATATTTTGTCAAGCGATGTGCAATTTTCTGCGTTATAGTATATAGTATTTATTGCGTTGTTCTCTGTAAGAAAATCATACGTAGGCATGGATTGCACATCCCTTCCGATTGTAAGTGTTTCCAAATTAGGGCAATCCCCGAGTATAGCATTGCTATTGTACGAGTACATCCTCTCGCATTTTTCAGCGTTATAGGTCACCGACTTCAGCCCTGTGCATCCCTTGAATATAGAATAGCCAATTTGTGTGACCGTATTTGGAATAGTCATTGATGTCAGTGATGTGCAGTCTGCAAATGCTGAATTGCCAATAAAAGTGAGTGATTCGGGAAAGTTTATCGTAGTCAATGCGGTGCAACCTTCGAATGTTTCTCCTTTAATCTGCGTGACCGTATTTGGGATAGTTATTGATGTCAGTGATGTGCAGTTTGAAAATGCTGCCTCCTCAATCTCCGTAATAGTTTCCGGAATTTGAACCGAAGTAAGGTCTGAACAATTGCGAAACGCACAATATTGAATTCCGATAACCGTGTAGGTCACGTCATTGAAAGTGACGGTCTCCGGAATAACAACGTCTCCGGAATAGCTATTATAATAATAGTTCTTACTTTTTATTTCCGCTGTGCCTGCGTCTATGTTAGTTTCAAAATACATGCCATCAACTTCAATATATGCAGCCGATGCCGAAGACGCAATAGAAAACATGGCTGCTATGAGCCATAGTCTCAAATTTGTAAATTTTTTCATAATGTTGGGCTTTTGTATATATTATTTTTAGATTTTTCGGCTGCAAGAATCTCGTACAAATGTAAATCACAAATGCAAATAATGTTTGAAAAATTTCGTGGTATTTCGTGTTGAACATCGAAATACCACGAAATTTTAACTGTTCTAAACACTAAGAGTGAATGAAAGTTAACGGATTTGTCTTGTTTAGACCGGATTCAGCAGTCTCATTCATCCCGGGGAAAGTGGTGCGAAGAAGAAAAAATTGAAATCTCCGAAGAAATTTTTACGACATCCGAGCTTTACGAGAGCACTTGATTGCCACCGATTTTCTCTCGATTTCCCTG
>JBJEDO010000102.1:14473-49147 GCA_051872155.1 Candidatus Limisoma sp. | reverse complement strand
ATCTTGGTAAATCCTCTTTGTTTCGATGCTTGGCTAACGACATATCGAACCTCAACACCGGATATTCTGTCCAATCTTTTTCAACGCTGTCGATATACGTTCCTTTGAAAAGATGCCTTTTGCCCTCAAAATAAGCTGCGAGAGTAGAAACAAGAAGCGACTTTCCGAACCGCCTCGGGCGACTCAGAAAGATGTATTTACTAAGATTTATCATCTTGTAAATATACTCTGTTTTGTCGACGTACAGGCAACCTTCATTTATCAAATTTTCGTAGGTCTGAATACCTACCGGCAATCGCTTAAGTTCTTTAACTTCCATCGTTCAGCATCTTTTTCGTTTACAAATATACGCAAGTTCTTTGATTTTTAAAAGAAATATCAAAAAAACGGCAAGCGCCCGGCTGCAAACCGGGCGCTGATAACGATTTATTTACCTTTTAGCTAAAGAGGCAGATTTGCGGCCGATGAAGAATGCGTAGCCGTAGTAGTCGCCATATTTTGCGTAAATCGACTCTTCGTGCTCCTGATTTTTCAAAAAGTCCAAAGCGAACGGATTGTCGGCATGATCTTGCGCAAACTTTTGGCGCACAGCGTGTTGTGGTCGGTAGAAGTTGTCGGTCCAACATTCGCTGCTTAGGCGAAACGCTGCGACAGGCTTATAGCCGGCGGCTTGCATTTGCTCGATTTTTCGGGCGATTGTGTCGATTTGGTCGTAGGCGTCGTTCCAAAATCGGCGTGCTTCTTCCGGCGGGTTTTCGCGAAACCATACGGCGTCGGTCACCGCCACATAGCCGCCGGGGCGCAAAAATTGATGCCAGTAGCGCAAGCCGCGTTCGTAGCCGATGTTGTAGATTGCGCCTTCCGACCAGATTGCGTCGAGCGACTGCGGCTCGAAGGGCAACTCTGCCATATCGCCGACGACGGGTTCTACGAGGTTGCTCAAGCCGAGGCGGGCGGCGTTGCGCTCGAGTTTCGTCAGGAAGTCGGCGAAAGCGTCGACGGCGATGACGTGAGCGCCCGTTTGGCGAGCAATCAGCAGCGCCGACGAACCCGTGCCGCAACCCAAGTCGGCAACAGTGGCGCGCGACGTTATCGAATCGGCGAATTGGAGGGCGCGAAGAGTCGCATCGTCGCTGCCCGGACCTTGCCGCTCGAGCGACGAAAAATAGTTACAAATTAGTGAAAAATCGAAGTCGTGTATAGAATTATTATTATCCATGATTAGAAATTGATGTTATAGTTAGACATAAAAAGTACTGACCTAAGTGTCAGACGCTTAGGCTGTTGCAGTCGAGCCGCTTTGCCGACTGCTATCTTACAATGTCCACGTTTCTAATCATCCAACGGCAAAAGTAGTGCAAGGCGAGCGAAAAAGCAAGCGAAAACGAAGTTTTCAGATTGATTTTTCCGAGCCGCAGCCTACTTTGCGCGAAGCGAAAGGTAGTGCAAGGCGAGCGAAAAAGCTTATATTTAAGCCTTTGTTCTCCTTTTACCACAGCGCGACTTTGCCACCAATTCCCAAGTCGAGTGAGGCTGTAGTTACGCCCAAGGCTTGAAATATACGGCTCATTGTAGGCAGTGTGATTATGCTTTTGCCTTTCTCCAGACGTGATATTTGCGCTTTTTGCACACCGACGAGCTTCCCCAACTCTTCTTGTGTTAGGTTTTGTGCCTGGCGCATCTTGCGGATAGCCTCTCCAACGAAATAGGCATCTACCTCTTCTTTTAATCGGTTCTCCATTGCGTCACGCTTCGCAGTGCCTTTCTTGCCGAATACTTCGTCGGTCAACGCATCGAGTGATGTCATATTCATCTTTGCCATATTTATTTGCTTTTGAAATATTCTTCTCTAATTTTTTCTGCCTTTGCTATTTCCTTTTGTGGGGTCTTTTGGCTTTTCTTTACAATTCCGTGAGTTGCAATGATAAAAGTCTCGGTTTCGGTATCCCAAAAAGAAAAGAGCCTATAACAATTACCATTGAAAAGTGTCCGAAACTCCCAAATTTCCGAATCGTCCAATTTCTTGAAAAGTTCCTTGCTAATCAATCCATTTTCTATTTTCTTATAGTTGTATACAATCTTCTCCTGTACCTTTATAGGTAGGGAGCGAACGAATGCCATAGCTTCATCTAACAAAACGACCTTTATTTTGTATCCATCCATAGAACAAGTCTTATTGTGCAAAGATATTACAAAGTTTCTATCTAATGAAACTTTTTGCTGTTTTTTTATATTGCTGCTCCGTTTTCATGCTCTCCACTTTTAAAACAGCGCTACGATGCAGCGGATAATGACGTAGATGCAGAAGAGGAACTTGAGGATTGTGCCGATGAAGAAGCCGAGGAATGAGCCGAATCCGGCTTTGAGGGCGGCGGTGAATTGCTTGCCGCCGATGAGTTCGCCGACGGTTGCGCCGATAAACGGACCCAGGATGATTCCCACCGGAGGAAAGAAAAGTCCTATGATAGAGCCGATTACGCATCCCCAGTTGCCCCACTTCGTGCCGCCGAACTTCTTGGTGCCGATGACGGGCATCACATAGTCTGCCACCGAAATTGCGGCGGCTATCAGGAATGTTATGCTCAGTTCGAGGGCTGTGATGTCGGCTTCGGCAACGTCGGTAAACGACAGAAGCAGCAGTCCGACGAAGGCTAATGGCGGACCGGGGAGCGCCGGAACGATGCATCCGACGATACTTGCCGCCAAACATACGACTGTGAGGATGTAGAGTATGATATCAATTGCCATCTAAGAGCGTGTTTTAAATGTTAACAATTTGTTCATTATAAAGTTCGTTGCGCCGAACACGAAGAGTCCGATGAACTGTGCAACATATTCGTTCATGCCCAACATGTCGGCGAGGGCAAACGAGCAAGCGAGTTGGAGCAGATACGCCGTGCCGTAGGCAATCAGGTTGAGCGCAATCTCGCGCAGCAGGTTGCCGCCGCGGGCGCGAAACACCCACAGTTTGTTCCACACAAAGTTGTTGACCAGCGCAATTGCGTAGGCTGTAATGTTGGCGGGGAGCATATCTGCGTGGCAGAGGTGCATCATAATCCACACGGTAAGCGAAATTATGACGAAGTTGCTAAACCCGACCACGACAAATCGCATCACGCGGAGAAATTCTTCGTTACGGCTCATCATTCGAGGATTTTAGCAATGGTTAGTCCGTGGCGACTGCCGACGATGTAGCGTGCCTGCGAGTCGGTCTCGTTGGCGCGGCAGAAGCGGTCCATAATCAGTTCGCGTCCCGGCTCGATGGTAAGACATTCGAAGGTGTCGCCGGGTTGTATTGTGGCGTTGAGCGAACTTACGGCGCGGAAGCGGTTGTTGCCCAGATATTCCACAACGCAGACGCGGTCGGGCTTCCACTCCAACCTGATGCGCATTCCGGCAACGAGGTCAGCAGTGGCGATGATGTCGGGATTGAACGTTCCGCTGTCGCGTTCGCACTCCGACAAGAAGTTGTGCCAATCCTTGCTGCCGATATATTGTGCGAGCAAGTCGAGCGTAGTCGTTGCGGCATTTTCGTGGCTTGCGCGCGACGAATATCCCCAAACGCGTTCGAGGGTTGAGTCGGAGAGAAATATGTTATGGTCGTTGCGCAGCGTTTCGCAGAGCGACGCAAAGTCGCCGTGAGTGAGGAGCTTGTGTCCGTAGCGAGCCTCGACACGTTCGCGAAGGAGCGCAACTTTCGGGTCTTTTATTGCCTGTTTCATTGTTAAATTTTTTCGGCAACAAAAGTAAACATTTTTTTGCAAACCCAATCAAAACACCGTGTATTTTTATCCATCCGGAAACCGGCAAAAAGACGGTGTCGTCAAAAGTAGCATTCTGGCGACACCGTTTCTCAATCGGAGCAACTTGTTACTTCTTTTGGCAATAGTCTATCGCACATTCGGGCGTGCAAAATACCATAAACATATAGTGATTATCAGTACATGTATTACTTAATGCCTCATCCCAAGCTTTATAAGCATTCTTTACATCCTCATCGTCGAGTGCTTTTTCCCAGTCAGAGTCTGCTTGGGTTATTTCATAAAGGCGATGCATCAACTTGTCATGGATTTTGTCGCAATCGTCGTTGCTTGTTGCAGTTTCCAATTCTTTTGTTGCTTCTTCGTAGGCACTGATAAAGTCGCTACTTGTTGATGAGCACGACACCAACATAAGTACTGCTATAAGCAGTTGAAAGATAACTAATTTTTTCATAATAATTGTGTTTTATAATGTTGAAAATTAAGAGTTCTACTCTCTATTAGTTTTTAGAATTATACTCAATATATTCAGTCATAAGTTTCCGCTCGTCGTTGACATTGTCTACTTTCCATACGCCGTCTTCTTTAACGAGTTTTACTGTAAGAGTTTCCCAATTCGTTTTAATTTTGGCAGTGGATGTTGTTGCGGTGATGTCGGAAATCTTGATGTCGGAAATCTTAATTTTATCTTGAGCCTGAGTCAGAATATCGTGGTCAAAAAATCCGATTTCTCCGTCGTTGACTACTCGTTCATCAATTTCTCGAGCTTTATCAATAAGTGCTTTAAACGATCGAGTACATACCGTTTTTTCGTTTGGAGAGGCATATATTTCTTTTACTCGTTTTTTTATAACCTCTTCGGTGTCGAGTGCCGGGGCTTCCACAACCTCTTGCGGAATAGAATCCACCTTAGTTGTATCTACCTTAGTGGTGTCTGAAGACTGTTGTCCTTGCGTTTGTCCGTTACTGCATGCACACATTAGCACAACAGCAGCAAAATAGAATAGTTTTTTCATTTGAGTGATTATTTTTGTTTTTCCTTTTCTTTTCTGTCGTTCTCTTCTTTTACGGTCTGGTAATTGTTGATAATTGCGCCGGTAACAAGGTTCAGAAGAAGGAATACGGCTATAACGAACCAAGAAATGTGGTAGATGTTAATAACCGTTGGGCTTACTTTGATTACGCCAAGTTCGGAAGCTGTGACGTGATTATATCTTAGGTCTGTCCAGTCTTCTCCGGTCAATTCTCTAAAGAGCGTGAACATTGCTTCGTCAAGCGTACCGAACGGGTCCGGTGAGTTCGCGGGAGCATTTGGCGCAATTTCCATAAACTGTTCATAACGGACTTTGTCTTCTCCTGTCAACCGGTTCGGGTCGGGGAGCTTAAAAATCCCAACACCGATAATTGCATATAGGTAAACAAAGATGAGGAACAAAATCACATTGTAGAACATCGCACTGAAAGAGCGGATAAGTACGGTAATGATTACCTTTATCTCTTTTGCCGTACGAAGTAGCCTGAGCACACGGAATACGCGCAGGACTCGAAGCGCCATCATCATGGATGCATTCTCGACCAACGTCTCCGGGATGTATCCGATAATGACGAGTGTTAAGTCGAAAATGTTCCATCCATTCGTGAAGAAAATACGGATATTTTGTGCTGCAATAAAACGAATGGCTATTTCGAATGTGAAGATGTACAGGATAATCTGCTGCACCAACACAATAGTCGCATTGTTAGTATAGGTCTCGACTCCTATAAGTACGGAATTTATAATGATTATTCCGATTATTGCGAGTTCAAACCATTTGTTTGTAGCGATGCGTTGTGAAATATCTTGTATTTTATTCATCTCTTTTATGTAAAATAAGGCCATCGCAGTGACTGTATTGTCGTTACTACGATAGCCTTATTCATTATGTTTATAGTTATTTTATTTCTTGTGCGGCTTTCAACATCTTCATCTGTATTTTCGTGTAGCGAGCCGCCTGCGAAGCAGTCAACTGACCTTTAGCAGCTCTCAACTTATCACCACATTCCTGTGCTTGTTGCATAAGAGACGGATATTCTGCCATAGCTGTCATATCTCCCTTGGCTGCTTTCTTCGCTAAAGCGATGTACTTGTCAACAAATTTCTCATAAGAGTCAAGCGCTGCGTCAAAATCTTCAGAAGACGACGAGCTACTTTCAGCAACTTCTTCTACATCGCTATCATCAGCATCATCGCTATCATCAGCATCATCCGATGAAGATGAAGAATCGCTTGAAGATGAAGAACTGCTTGAACTATAGGAAGACTCTTTAACCTCCTCAACTACAGAAGACAGGCGAATCTTTGCCGGTTTTGAAAATTCCTTTGTATTTGTATTCGTTATTTCAACTGTAACAATCTCACCGGGAGATGCCTGTCGTAGTGCTTCACAGTTTTCAAAAGAACTCCAGCTTGCATTGCATGAAGAAATCACAGTGCCATCTTTATCAAGGACATCAATACCAATGTATGCTGTTAAATCCTCGGGAAGTGGCTGGATACACTGAAGTTCTACGGTTACATTGTCGTAACAACCGTCATTGTAGTCGTACTTGTAGGTCTTGTCTACAAGTGTAAAATATTGGGACAATTTGCCACCAATAGTAGTGTTGTCTACTTTAACATCATAAGTACCTTCTCCTCCTCCACAAGCAGCAAGGCATACTGCAAAAGCGGCGAATGCTAAAAATTTTAATGTCTTCATTTTGTAATTAAATTTAATTTATAAATAGGTTTGTTATTGGATTCTTCTCGGGTATCAGCCCGTGTGTACGGTGAGCTAATAATTCTGTCGGTAGCAAAAATAGTACATTCGGGCGTATCTGCATTGTTCCATATCATCCCTTTATTCGTGGAATTCGTAATTCCATTTTGTTCCTTTTTATTCTTTCTTTGTACTTTTCCACAAAAGTTAGTAATTTTGCTATATGCAGCAGGATTATGACTCGTCTACCTCCGGCTACTTAGAGAATTCGTTCGAAGGAATCAGCAGCCGGTTTACCGATGTGACTATACTCAGTACATCGGATGTAAACGTCGTGGCTAAAGCGAAACGCTACGGGCGTTGGTGGTTGCTGAAGGGCTTGAACAAGCGGGTAGCTAATGAAGCAGCCTATATGCAACGGCTTAGAAAAGAACTCGAATTGCTGATGCAATTGGAGCATCCGTTTGTGGTGTCGACGGTCGGTCTGGAAAAGGTGGACGACATCGGCTACTGCATCGTGATGGAATATGTGGAAGGCAAGACGCTGAAAGAATGGCTTGCGCAAGAGCATACTCGCAAAGAGCGGAGAAGAATTGCCGGTCAGATAGCGGAGGCTGTGGGCTATGTGCATTCTGTGGGCATTGTTCATCGCGACCTTAAGCCGGAGAATATTATTGTTACCAACAATAGCAATAACGTAAAGCTGATCGACTTCGGGCTCGCCGATACCGATAGCCACGCAATTCTCAAACAGCCGGCGGGCACTCTGCAGTATATGTCGCCCGAACAAATGCAGAGGGCTGTGGCTGATGTGCGAAACGACATTTATAGCCTTGGCGTTATCTATAGCCAAATGAATCTTGGCTTTGGTTTTCGCTCGATTATCCGTAGATGTCTGAAGCCGATAGAACGTCGATACTCGAACGTATCGGAGCTGCAGAATGCCATCCGGAAAAGTGGAAAATTCGCAACAAGATTTGCGTTGGCGGCTTTTTTATTGTTGGCTGTAGTAACGGCTTACATACTTCTAACCCAATCCTTTATGGTAAGCGAACTCTCGCGACAGATGAGCAGCAACAAAGAGAATCAGAAGGGGATTAACGAAACGGTTTTGTTGCTGAGCGACAGTCTGGAGCGAGTTACGGCTGCTCATCGCGAACTGTTGCAAAAACAACAGGCACAAGAAGCGGAGCGGAAAAGAGTCGACGACGCCATCAAATATGGAAAAATCGTTATCGACAATGCTCTTAAGGCAGCCGGCGTTGCGCAGCATCTCGACACACTGAAATCTCTCGACAATCTGAATCCGGAGATTTTCCGCCGAATCCATGAAGGCAACGCCGCCTATAATCGCTACCTGACGAAGATTAGCGGCGATTTCTCGGAAAACGAAATAGCGGAAATTACAAATGCCCTCGTTGTCTACGATGGCAATCAGGTAAGGAAAATGATGAATAGATATAATCAACTTAAAGAATCTCATGATAAAACAATTATGCAAGGAGATTGAGACCGCACTCAATCAAAAGATAAAGACACCCAAAGACTTCGACCTGTTGCGTGAGCGCATCTATGCACGACTGCATGTGCTCGTCAGCCGAACCACGTTGATGCGCGTTTGGGGATATCTGTGTGAAGACGTTACACCGCGCCACGCTACGCTTTCTATATTGGCTGAATTCTTGGGCTATCGCGACTGGGATGACTATTGCCAAAATGCAGCCTTGCCGAAGCAGCAGCAGAGCAGTCCCGTCTTGAACAGGCGATTGAGCGTGGCGTCGTCTTTGTCTCCCGGCGATTGTCTGCGCCTGACTTGGCAACCCGACCGCGTCTGCGACATCGAGTATGTCGGCAATCTTACGTTTCGGGTTATTGCATCTTGTAACACACGTTTGCGCGAGGGCGATACCTTTCAATGCAGTTTGATTATCGAGGGAGAACCATTATACGTCGACAACCTCAGGCAAGGCGATTGTCCGGCTATAGCATATGTCTGCGGAAAGAAATCCGGCGTGAGATACGAGAATATTTTGCCGGCTACTTCAGAATAAAATAGGCAAAAAACAGTGCAGGAGCGACTACCCGAGAAAAGTCACTCCTGCACACTCACACTTATTTATTATCGGTTACAAGCCTAAAGTAAGTACCACATAGAAATACTCACTCAACTGAACCCAAAAGGAAATCCTACTTCATTCTTTCTCCCGACTGCTTATATACCACGATATATATTCATGGCAAAAATTGCCAATTCAAATATTCCCAGAGGGATATATACTCTTTTGAGTTTTAACAATCGATTAATCTTTGAGATGTAATCAAGAGAATATTTAATTCTCAGAAAGAGTAAAATCGGATATGCAACCAGCGCCGGAATTACGATTAGAATATTCGGATTTAGTGCTATCGCCGAAACGAACTGCCCATGACACAACAGGATTAACGCTCTCGTGATTCCGCATCCCGGGCACGGGATGTGGAAGATTAATTTAGAAGGACAAATTGTTATGTGAAGATGAAACACACCAATGAGTATCATCCAAACAAAACCTGTTGCGTAAAACAGCGTAGCAAACGTGATGTCGCTTTTATCCTGTTTTGTCAAGACTGTCGTTTTCGTGCCGTTTATGTTGGATTATATAGCAAGTTCGAGTTTAATCTTGTTCGCTTTAGATGTGCGGCTCTTTGTTGTAAAGAGGTCAATCAAAGTACCAATGCCGAATATACCGCAGGTCAGCAATTTGACAACGCCCATGCCGGTTTCTCCAAGATAAAATCTATCGATTCCTAAGTTGCCTAAAAAGAAGTCAAGAATTAATGCTGTTGTCGGATTTTTAAAATCGAGACACATTAATTCCTCGAAACGGTCATCATCTACCGACTCAAGAGTTCTTTTGATTGAAGGCAAATCCTCTTCTGCAAATTTACTGCTATGTGCAGCAATAAATTGGGTTACATGTTGTTTGTCCATTTTTCTCTGGTTTTTAACTGTTTATAAAAATTTAAGTTTCTTAATTTTCCACTTTGTCGCAAAAATAGTGCATTCGGTATTAAGTGTGTTGTTCCATATTGTCCCTTTTTGGATTTTATTTTGCTATTTTGCGCGAGGGCTTTGCGATAAGAAAATTTTGGGCAAACATAGGGCGCGCCTCGGTGCGACCACCGAGCGTGCATGCGCAGCGCAGGGGGTATAGCATTTTTCAAACGCAACCGTCCGCATTGACATATGCCAACGCGGACGGTTGTATGAATGAACATCAAATGCTATTATGCTTTGTTTTTGTCGCGGATTTCGACGCGGCGGATTTTTCCGCTGATGGTTTTGGGCAGTTCGTCGACAAACTCTACGACGCGGGGATATTTGTAAGGCGCCGTTGTGCGCTTTACGTGGTCTTGAATCTCCTTGATGAGGTCTTCGCCGGCTTTGTCGCGATATGCCGGAGCGAGCACGATGGTCGCTTTGACCACTTGACCGCGGATTTCGTCGGGCACGCCGGTGATTGCGCATTCGACAACGGCGGGGTGTGTCATCAGCGCGCTTTCGACCTCGAACGGACCGATGCGGTAGCCCGACGACTTGATGACGTCGTCTTTACGACCGATAAACCAGAGGTAGCCGTCTTCGTCGCGCCAAGCCACGTCGCCGGTATGGTAGATGTTGTCGTGGTATGCCTCGTGGGTGAGTTGCGGGTCGCGGTAGTATTCTTTGAACAGGCCGAGCGGACGATGTCCGTCGTGTGTGCGAACCACGATTTCGCCTTGTTCGCCGTCTTCCGCCCATCGGCCGTCGGAGGTGAGCAGGTCGATGTCGTATTCCGGACCTTTTTTACCCATCGAGCCGGGCTTTGGCTCGAGCCAGGGGTAGGTAGCCACGGTAAGCGTTGTCTCGGTTTGTCCGAAGCCTTCCATAAGTTTTATTCCGGTGAGGCGTTTCCACTCTTCGTAGACGCTCGGGTTGAGGGCTTCGCCGGCGATGGTGCAGTATTTCAGGCTGGAGATGTCGAATTTTGTCAAGTCTTCGCGGATAAGGAAGCGGAACACCGTAGGCGGCGCGCAGAAAGAAGTGATGTGGTAGTCGTGAATCATGTGGAGCACGTCGACGGGCTTAAACTTCTCGAAGTCGTAGACGAACACGTTAGCTCCGGCAATCCATTGACCGTAGAGTTTTCCCCAGACGGCTTTACCCCAGCCGGTGTCGGCGAGTGTAAGGTGTAGGCTGTCTTCGTGGAGGTTGTGCCAGAACGAGCCGGTGATGATGTGTCCGAGCGGGTAGGTGAAGTCGTGAGCCACCATCTTCGGTTCGCCGGTAGTTCCGGAGGTGAAGTACATCAGCGAAATGTCGTCGTTAGAGTTGGCGTGCTCGGAGCGTACGAACGGCGCAGCCTCGTTGCATCCGCGGGTGAAGTCGTCCCAGCCTTCGGGCACGTTGGGTCCGATAGAGATGACGTGCTGCAGCGACGGACACTTGGGCATTGCGTCTTTGATGTGGCTGATAACGATGTCGTCGCCAACGGCTACGATGGCTTTGATGTCGGCGGCGTTGCAGCGATAGACGATGTCTTTGCCGGTGAGCAAGTGCGTTGCCGGGATTGTTACGGCGCCGATTTTATGAAGTGCTATGATTGAGAACCAGAATTGGTATCTGCGCTTGAGGATGAGCATCACCATGTCGCCTTTGCCGATGCCCAGCGAGGTGAAATATGCCGCTGCCTTGTCGCTCTCGCGCTTGATGTCGGCAAACGTAAATTGGATGGTTTCGCCTGCTTCGTTTGTCCAGAGCAGGGCTTTTTTGTCGGGATTTGTTCGTGCCCATTCGTCGACAACGTCGTAGCCGAAGTTGAAATTGTCGGGAACGTTGACGTGAAAATTTTGCATGAAGTCCTCGTACGAGTCGAAACTCGTCTTTGCGAGAAATTTTTCTAACATAATTAGTAGTTTTTACAGATTAACAGATGATGGCAATGAAGCGAAGGGGTTGGTCGCCGATGGCTTTCATACCGTGAGGATGGCGCGCGTCGTAGATGATAGTGTCGCCGGCGTTGAGGGTGATGGTTTTGCCGTCGATGTGCAGCTCCATCGTGCCGCTTTCGACGTAGTTGAATTCCTGTCCGTCGTGGCTGCTCAGGTGCACGCCGTCGGTCGACGGCTCAACGGTTACCAAAAACGGCTCAATCGAACGTCCCGAAAAGCCGGCGGCAAGCGACTGATACTTATACCAGCTGCGGCGCTCTACGCTGGCTCCCGTGCCGCGGCGCGTTACAAAATAACTGCGCATCTTCGGCTCTTCGCCGAACAACAACGCCATAATCTCGATTCCATAGGTGTTAGCAATCTTTTGAATGGTGCTGATGGGTATGTCGGTTTCGGCGCTCTCATATTTCTCATATGTTGACGCGTCTACTCCACATACTGCCGCTATCTCGTCAATCGTTAGCCCTAAGGCGTCGCGCAAACCCTTTAAGCGAGTTGCTACTTCTTCTATGTGACTCATAACTTTTGTTTTTTGTGTCGGCAAAGGTATGTATTAATTATTTTTTTTGCCACGATTTTTGCGAAAAACTTTGCTAAAGTGTTATAAATTACACACTTGCGCGAACTTTGTGCAACACAAATTTCAAAAAAATGTGCAATTTTTTTTGCGCCGTCACGCGATTTGTACTACCTTTGTTGAAAAGGACATAAAAACAACAAGCGACTATGCTAAATCAACTTTTGCTAATCGGCAATCTGGGTACAGGCGAACTGATTATTATTCTAATTATAATCTTGTTGCTTTTCGGAGCGAAAAAGATACCCGACTTGATGAAAGGTCTGGGGCGCGGAGTGCGTAGCTTCAAAGAAGGTATGAACGAGGTGAAAAACGACATCGAAGCACCTGCCGACGACAAAAAAGAAGAAAAGAAGTAGCCCACATGGCTGACGGAAAGCAAAGCGGCTCTGAAGAAAAAACGTTCTGGGGTCATCTCGAAGACTTGCGCAAAGTGCTGTTTCGGATGGCTGCAACGGTGTTTGTGCTCTTTCTTGTGCTGTTTTACTTTATGCCTTACCTCTTCGACAACGTGATAATGGCGCCTTGCAACGGCGACTTTCCGCTCTATCGCGCTTTTGCGTGGGTCACAGCGCAATTTCCGGCGTTGCCGCAATTCGACACCGAGGGCTATCACGTCGACCTTATCAACACGCGGCTGGCTTCGCAGTTTTTCACTCACATCAGCGCTTCGTTCTGGGCATCGCTCGTGCTCGGATTTCCTATCCTTATATATCTATTGTGGGGATTCGTCCGTCCGGCGCTCTATCCCGGCGAACGTCACGGCGCCGAAATCGCCTTTTTCGGCGGCACCGTGCTCTTCTATGTCGGCGTTGCCGTAGGCTATTTCCTCGTGTTCCCCATCACGCTGCGCTTCCTCTACCAATACGAACTGAGTGGAAACATCACCAATATGCTCACGCTCGACTCGTATATGGACAACTTTATGATGCTCAACCTGGTTATGGGGCTCGTCTTCGAACTGCCGCTGTTGGCGTGGGTGCTTTCGCTGCTCGGCATACTGCGACGCTCGTTCTTCCGGCGTTTCCGCCGCCATGCCATCGTTGTCCTTCTAATCGTGGCGGCGCTCATCACTCCGACCGGCGACCCGATAACTCTGCTCATTGTATTCCTGCCCTTATACCTCCTCTACGAGGGTAGTGCGCTAATCGTAAAGCGAGATGAACCGAACGACTAAAGTGCTCTACGTCAGCGACCTCGACGGCACGTTGCTCAACGACCAAAGCGTTGTGTCGGAGCGCAGTGCGCAGTTGCTGCAAGCCGCCATCGACCGCGGCGCACTCTTCACCATAGCCACGGCGCGCACTCCGGCAACCGTCGACGGCTTGATGTCGCAAATCCGCGGCAGTCTGCCTTACGTCGTCATGACCGGTGCGGCGATGTGGCACAACCACCGCCTCGTCAATCGCCACTATATGCAAGCCGAGCGGCTCGCCGTACTGCGCGACATTTGCTCGCAAAACGGCATCCGCCCGTTCTACTATTTCTATAACGAAGCCGAAGGCATCATCAACGCCTGCCATTCGCCGCAGATGAGCGACGCCGAGCGCACGTTCTACCTGCAGCGCGCAGATGCTCCCCATAAGCGATTCGTCATCGACGACCGCATCCCCGACAGCCTGCTCGGCGCGGCAATGCTTACGTTTGCCATCGGCGACTACGAGCGAATCACAGCCGCACACGCTCGAGCATGCGACCTGCTGCCGTGCTCGATGACGTGCTACCGCGACATCTTCGACGCATCGACCGGACTCTTCGAGGTGATGGCTCAAGGCGTCAGCAAAGCGGCTGCCGTGGCGGAGATTGCAAGCAGCGTTGCCGCCGACGAGATTGTCGTGTTTGGCGACAGCGCCAACGACCTGTCGATGAAGGCTATCGCCACGCGCTTTGTCGCTCCTGCCAACGCAGCGAAGGAAGTGCTTGCCGTTGCCGACGAAATCATCGATGCAAACACCACCGACTCCGTTGCCCGCTACATCGCCGAACGTGTTTAGAGCCTTTCAAGCCGTTCTTTCAACAATTCGCGATACTTTTCCTTGAGTTCGGCGCTTAGAAAAGAATTCTGAATCACGGTTTCAAACTTGGGTAATAGTTTGTGATACTTGTTTATCAGTCGTTCGACAATCACGCTGTCGATACTCAGCGTGGCTGCTGATTTGATAAAGTCATCATGTTGGATTCTTTTCTTTTTGCCATTCAGTGTCAAAGCCAACTCTTCGTCATCTTTGGGATTGATGATAGCCGCGTTTAGCAAATCATAGGCAGGCGTAAGGCGTATCATGTCGGACACTTCATATAAAGAGAAATTTTTCAGATGCATATCGTTGTTGCCTGTTAGCCAGCAGAATAGTACCAACTCAAAGAAATTGATAACGTCCATTTTCGGCAACGACGAGTGTTGTAAAACCGTCTTGCCGACGCGTTCGTAGCTGCTCTTATATTTATGCTCTGTTTGTCTTTCCGTGAGTTGACACATATCTTCCATCGCGATTTTCTCACCCGAAGAGGTCCGGTCGATTCGACGGGTAAGATAGCATAGAGTGTCGTCTGCCATTCGCATCAGAGTGTGAGGAACAACCTCAATGCGTGCCACCTCGGCAAGGTGCATTGTCACATCTTCGACCTCGGGCAACATTTCGTATTGCGATGTCTGTGGCTTGCATATGTAACCGCCCCAAAGTCCGACGATGGTCAGTCGCTTACTTCCCTCATGCTCATGCAGGTGCAACGACAATTTCGGCTGAACGCCTGTCAACGAGGTTTGGTCGCGAATGATTTGCAGAGCAAGCCGGTCAAGTTGTTCTGTGGTATAGTCGAGAGCGGGTAGGGTGTTTGTCCCGAAAAATTTCTTTATGCACGCCTTGTGCATATCTTTTTCGCCTTTCGTAAGCGGTCGGTAGCAAAATAGGCAATTACACATGGCTTTCCTCCTTTTTTTCTATAGGTATAACACTTACAGCGCCGATGCAATCCTTGCAGCATGCCATCAGTAACGACATGCGGTCGAGAATGCTGATGTCCGTATTGCGTAATGCAACGTCGAGTAGCCAGCCTTCCGGGATTAAACCGTCGAAAAACGGGAATAGTACGTTGCTTGTATACGCTTCTTCTCGCAATGGCAAGGTCAGACTGATGGCTTTAGCTGCTTCCGACGTGAGATATTCGGGCAGGTAGCGGAATTCGTAACCGGTGTCGCTTTCCGTTAGAATCCCCGCCGGGCGGTCTTTGTAGTAAACACGAGCTTGTTTCATCGTTTATCGGTTTTAGAAACTGCTACCATTTCGTAGTTAAAAAAGTCAAGAAGTTGGTTGACTTTGTCGAGGCGGAGCGTCGGCTTGCCTTGCTCGAGGTCGCGCACAAAGCGCAGCCCCACGCCCGACTTCAACGAGAGTTCTTCTTGCGTCAGGTTGTATTGCTTTCGCAACATCTTGACCGTTGCTGACAGGTTATTCATAAGCATTCGTCTTTATACCTTTTCGGGTGTAAAGATAGTAATTAATTTTGATTTTATATCAGTTTGGGTATAATTTATTGCAAAATTGCTGTTGTTATATCCGTTAGGGTATAATTTTATTAATCTATATGGCATCAGCGAAATTGTTGCCCGAGTTTTGCGCCTGTTTTTGCGCCGGGTTTTTAACAAAAAATCAAATAATTTGGTTTTAATTTTGTTAATCGGCGCGGTTGGTGTAACTTTGCAGTCGGATTACGAAAGATTGTTTTAACGCAAGGTTTCAAGCAGTTATGAAAATTTTATCATCTATCGATTTTAAGCCGAAATTGTTTTCGACTTTCAAAGACTACAATGCAACGAAGTTTAAGAACGACCTGATAGCCGGCATCGTGGTGGGCATCGTGGCGCTGCCGTTGGCGGTGGCGTTCGGTATCGCCTCGGGTGTAACGCCCACGGTGGGCCTGATTACAGCCGTTATCGGTGGTTTCCTGGTGTCGGCATTCGGCGGCAACACCGTGCAAATCGGCGGTCCGACGGGTGCGTTTATCGTGATTATCTACGGCATCATCCAGCAATACGGGCTCACGGGACTCGCCATTGCCACGTTTATGGCGGGTTTGATTCTTATTGCGCTGGGTCTGTTTAGGCTGGGTACGGTCATCAAGTTTATTCCTTATCCTATCGTAATCGGCTTTACGTCGGGTATCGCCGTGACAATTTTTTCTACGCAAATCACTGATTTCTTCGGACTTCAGACCGGACCGCTTCCCGCAGGATTCGTCTCGAAATGGGGTGTCTACCTGACGCACTTCGGCACAGCGCATCTGCCGACGCTGCTCGTCGGCATTGTCTCGCTGGTCATCATTGCCGGAATTCCGTATATTTCGAAGAAATTGCCGGGCGCGCTGATTGCCATTGTGGCGGTGACCGTAGTGGTCTACCTGCTGCGCGAATTCTGCGGCATCACCGGCATCGAAACCATCGGCGACCGCTTCAGCAACCTCTCAGGTTCAATTCCCGAGCCTCATTCGATAGACATCAACATCGACACAATCAACGCGTTGCTGCCCTCGGCATTCACGATAGCAATGCTCGGCGCCATTGAGTCGCTGCTGTCGGCAACGGTTGCCGACGGTGCTACAAGTACGGTGACCAACTCCAACACCGAACTTATCGGACAGGGTATTGCCAACGTCACCGTGCCGTTTTTCGGCGGTATTCCCGTCACGGGCGCCATTGCGCGCACGATGACCAACATCAGTAACGGTGGTCGCACTCCGGTTGCCGGACTTATTCACGCCGTGGTTTTGTTGCTGATTTTCTTGTTCTTAATGCCGCTCA
Source organism: Candidatus Limisoma sp. (assembly GCA_051872155.1). Classification (GTDB taxonomy): domain Bacteria; phylum Bacteroidota; class Bacteroidia; order Bacteroidales; family Muribaculaceae; genus Limisoma. The sequence continues at coordinate 32,305 of JBJEDO010000102.1, read as the reverse complement.
TCAACTTGATTCCGATGGCGTGTCTGGCGGGCGTGCTGATTATGGTGTCGTACAACATGAGCGGATGGCGCACGGTGCGTGCGTTGCTCAAATCGCCGAAATCTGACGTTACGGTGATGATTGTCACCTTCATACTGACCGTGGTTTTCGACCTTACAATCGCCATCGAGATGGGCTTGCTGCTTGCCATCCTGCTCTTCTTGCGCCGCGTTATGGAGAATACGCAAATCCACCACTTCGGCGAGCAAATCGACATTGCCGAAGGTGCGGAAATCACTACGCATGAGATACTTAACCTCGAGCGCGGCGTTGAGGTCTACGAAATCGACGGCCCGTTCTTCTTCGGCGTGGCTACGAAGTTCGACGACATGATGCGCGCCATCGGCGACAAGCCGGCTGTGCGTATCCTGCGCATGCGCAAAGTGCCGTTTATCGACTCGACTGCCATCCACAACTTGGAAATTCTCATCCGTTCGTCGCAGAAAGAAGGCATCCACGTGGTGCTCTCAGGTGTCAATCCGAACGTCCACAGCGCGCTGCAACGTGCTAACATCGAGCAACTTATCGGCGACGACCATATCTGCGACCACATCACAAAAGCTGTGGTAATGGCGAATAAACTCGCCCTCGAAGCCGCCGAGAATCATCAACGAATTCGCTAACCGCTTCGAACCGATGCATCGCCGTATCTTTGCCATCGCCGTTCCCGCTATCGTGGCTAATATCGTAGTCCCGCTGTTGGGGCTGCTCGATTTGGCTATTGCCGGGCATATCGGCGCTACGGCGATGATTGGCGCGGTTGCCGTTGGTGCCACGATGTTCAACCTGACTTACTGGAACTTCGGATTTTTGCGGATGGGAACGAGTGGCATGACGGCGCAGGCTTTCGGAAGAAACGACCGCGCCGACTGTGCTTCGCTCTTTGTGCGTTCCTCAATTGTGGCTACCGTTATCGGCGCGGCAATCGTTGTGCTGCAACTGCCTCTGTGCCAACTGCTTCTGTGGGCTATCGAGCCAAGCGACGACGTTCGCGCGCTCGTCGAACGCTATTTTGGCATCTGCGTGTGGGGCGCTCCTGCGCTGCTCGCCACGATGAGCATTTCGGGATGGTTTGTCGGAATGCAAAATTCTGTCTATCAGATGATTGTATCGATTGCCGTAAACGTGACAAACATCGTGGCAAGTCTTACGCTGGTGTTTGTTTTCGACGCCGGATTCGCCGGAATTGCTTTCGGTACGCTCATTGCGCAGTGGGTTGGCGCGCTGCTTGCCTTGGCGTTAGCCGTACGGTTGGGTCACCGCCACGGTTTGCCGCCGTTTCGCGTCAGCCGCAACTCTTTTGCCGGAATGGGACGGTTTTTCAAAATCAACACTCACATATTTTTGCGCAGTTTGTGCATGATGTCGGTAATGCTGTTTTTTACGGCTGCAGGCGCACGCTCGGGCGATACAGTCTTGGCTGTCAACGCTTTAATTATGCAACTTTTCGTGGTTTATTCCTATTTTATGGACGGCATAGCCTATGCGGGCGAGGCGCTGTGCGGACGCTATGCCGGCGAGCGAAATCGGCAAATGCTGCAGCGGAGCGTGCGTGGCTTGTTTGTGTGGGGCGCAGCGGTAATGTGCTTGTTTTCTGTGGTTTATGCCCTTGGCGGCAATGCGCTGACGAGGCTACTTACCACCGACGCGACGGTTGTCGACGCTTTCTCGGACTATCGCTTGTGGGCGGGCGTCATTCCCATTGCCGGAATGGCGGCATTCGTTTGGGACGGCGTATTTATCGGCGTGACAGCCACTCGGCAGATGCTCGTCTCGCTGGCAGTCAGTTCGGCGATGTTTTTCGCCGCTTATTTCGGCATCTCGGCATGCTTGTCGGCTGACGCCGGCGCAGCAAACAACGTGCTCTGGTTTGCCTTCGTGGTCTACCTCGCATCGCGCGGCATTGCCCAATCGATACTTTATCGACGCATCGTCAGGCTGTATTAACATTTGTTTTGAAAACGTCGGTGTTAAAATATATGCAAAAGTAGTAACTTCGCAGATTGAAATGTATTGCAATGGATTTGTCGATAATTAACATATCAATAGAAGAACTTTGCGGGCTTGGCGCTATCGTTTTGCTCGTTGTTGCGCAGTGCATCTACTCGTTGCGGCGCAAGTTTTGTCTTCGCAATTGGTTGAAACACAATCGGTTTTCGACGGAGGACGTCGTCGGACAGCCGCCGGTTTCGGTCGTCGTTTTTGCCAATCGAGAAAACGGTGAGGGGCTCACGGATTGCGTGCATGCCATTATGAATCAATGCTATAGCGAATTCGAGGTGATTGTTGTCAATGCCGATTCGGCATCGTATGTCGACGACGCCGTTACGCTGCTGAGCATGGAATTCGCGGGACTGCGTTCGACGTTTATCCCCGACACGAATTGCAACGTGTCGCTGCGTAAACTCTCGACAATGCTCGGCGTGAAGGCGGCGAAACACGATGTCGTGGTGTTTATCGACGCCGACTGCCGCCCGGCTTCGCCTTACTGGCTCGCCTCGATGACTCGCCATTTCGACGACTCCGTCGGCGTTGTGGTAGGCTTTACCGCCGTCGATGACGATTGCGACACCGTTTTCGGTCATCGCTACCGCGCTTTCGACACGGCTCTCGAAAATTCGCAATACCTTGCAGCGGCGATTCGCGGCAATGCCTACCGCGGCAATCGTTGCAATATGGCTTACCGTAAAAGCTTGTTTTTCAAGAATAAAGGTTTCTCGGAAACTATGAATCTTAAATATGGCGACGATGATTTGTTCGTTGCAGAGCTCGCCCGTTTGGCTGACGTCGTTGCGGAAATTTCGCCGGAAAGCGTAGTTGTCAGCAAGCCGCGCGACTACCGTGTAGCCTACGAATTCGGAAAATATCATCGCTATTTCACTCAGTCGAAACTGCGTCCTGCTGCGGAGTCGTGGAGCGTTGCCATGTCGATTGTTCGCGTGCCTTATCTGCTCGCTGTGGCTGCGGCGCTTGCTTGGGCTGTGTGGTGCACCGTCGGTGGCGACTACGTTCGTGCTGCTATCGTCGGCGGCTCGGCTGTGGCTCTCTACATTGCCGAACAACTCGTCTACATCTTTGCGCAGCGCAAAATTGCATTGATTTTGAGTTGTAAGAAACTGTTCCTGTCGATTCCAATCTTCAGATTTTTACGGCCTTACGTCAATTTCGGCTACAAGGCTCGCGCCTCGCACGTCGACAACTACACGTGGCAGTAGGTCCTATTTCGTGAAAACATATTCGCTTTGAGCGGTCGGGTCGTCGACGTGTATGCGAATGGCTGTGCAGGTTTCGCGCACCCATAGGTTGTAGATGTCGAACGACGCATAGCATTTGCGGTCGAACGTCGCGGCTTGCGTGCCGGTGCTATATATGAGGTATAGGTCGGGAATCGGCTCGTCGATGGTTGTCTCGTCGGCTATCAGCAACAGTTTTGCGCCCGACTCGATGTGAGGTACCCATGCGTTTATGTTGATATATCTTCCTGAGCGCCAGATGCTTGTCATGTCGAGCGGCGTTGAGCCGTAGCCGGCAATGTCGTCGGTCGAGCCTTTGCGCACTGCGTCGCAGAACAGCTTGGAATAGCCGTCGATGTGCACGTTATACTCGTGGTCGCCGATTTGGTTGACCACCGTGTAGCGCACAAATGCGCGTTCGCCGGCGGCAACGGTTTTTTCGTTCCAAACGTCGGCATGGAGCGTGACCGTCGGACTGTCGTCTTGTGCGTTGTAGGTCAGCACCTTGTTGCCCTCGTAGGTGGCATATATCTCGAGGAAATCTCCGTAGTTGTAGTCTACATCGTCGTTGCAGCCTGCCAATAGCATCGCGGCGGCTGCTATCATTAGAATCTTTGTCTTCATGTTGCTAAGGTAAGAATTTTTTTCGGTTCGCGTAGGTATATAAGAAAAAAGTTCGCTTATCAGCGAACCTCATTTCTTTGTTGCTCTATTTCAAGCAACTTTGTTTACAAACCTAACATAAAACCATTATAGAAGAAATATTATCGCATTTCCCAACGAGATAATACTATTTGAAATATCTAATACTCCATATTATTCGTAGTGTTTAACCATTATTTTCTGTCGTTATGGGAAACATCTCTTTGTTTCCGACACTGCAAAGATATATCGAAAACAATGGCTGACAATGACTGTATTAAAGATAATATAGATGATTTTATGCAAATATAAACTTTAATACGCTGTAAATAAGGGTTATAAAATTTGAATAGACTCTATAAAATATAGATATATTTATTATTCAATTACACCTATATTCATAATGTCGTCCTCGAAAGTTTCTCGATTTATTGCTTTGTTTTTAATTCTGTTGCGGTAGGTGTAGATTGTGTTGACCGAATATTTTAGGAATTCCGCGATTTTTTGTCCGTCGTTGATGCCCAAGCGAATCAGTGCATAGATGCGGAGTTCGTTGTTGAGCGTGCCGGGAGTTTCGATGGTGTAACGCTCTTCGGGACGCAGCAGGGCGTTGACATCGTCGACAAACGTCGTGTAAATCTTAAGAAATGCCAAGTCGAACGCCTTATAGAACTCGCGATGCTGCTCGTCGTTGAAGCGCGCCGAGCGGGTCAGTCGCAGCAAGTCTTCGACTTGTCCGGAAGTCAACTTTCTGGTTACCAGCTTGGTAAACGAATCAAGTCGTTTGATGTAGACCGTGCAAAGTTCGAGAAATTGACCCATATACTCATCTTTTATATTGTTCGCCGCGTGCAGTTTGGCGCGTGCGCGTGAGAGTTTGCGCATCTGGCGAACCAGGATGAATACGACGAGAACCAAGCCGAGTACTAAAAAGCTTACCACTATAAGATAAGCAATCATAATTCGCTCGTGTCGTTTTGTGTCTTTTTGGTGCGCTTCTTCGATGACCGGGAGCATTCGCGACGCGTTGTAGACGCGCATTTGTGCGTTGCAGAATGCTGCGTCTTCGATTGATGCAAGGATGAAACGATACGACGTTTCGATGTCGCCCAACTCGTAAAGAATCATCGACATTTCGTAGATTGACTGGTTTTCTTTGACCGAACACTCGATGTCGGCAATCGCCGAGAGCGCGTAGTAGCGCAGACTTTCGGAAATATTTCCTTCGGCGTGCAAGATGTTTGCCATAATGGCTGCAGTAATGGCATATTCGTTGCTTTTTTCGTTAAGTTTGCCGAGTAATTCGCGCAAAATCACTTTCGCTGCATTGTATTTGCCCGAAACAAACAAGCTTTCGGCCTCGTAGAGGTCGCGCATCACCGAACCCGGCGGAAGGCTCGCTATCCAAAGTTGTCGAAACTCCGACGTTTTCGAAAAATATTGGTCGTAGAATATGTTGTGACGTTCGATGGAGTTGAGCGTAAATGAATATAACCGATAGCCACATTCATAATAATGAGGTAGCAAGCTGTCGGGCAACGACCTTTCGCTCAGCTCGTTAAACTCCGTAATCGCCTCGGCGTAGAATCCCGCAATTGTTTCCGGTCGTATCTTTTTCATTATCGACATATACATGCCGGTGCTGTCGCCGACGCTCTGGCATAGTTCGATGGCTTGGTTGTAAAAATGTGTCGCCGAATCTGCCATGAACAACGTATATTCGTCGCCTAATTCGTTGAGAATTTTTACTCTGTCGTCATGCACCTGAGTCTTAGCAAATTGCGCTTTCAGGTTGTTCACCTTGTTGAATTTCGCCTTGTCGATTATTGCCTTGTCGGAAATCATTGATTTGAGACGTTCCAACTCGTCGAGTCGCGGAACATCACCAAATGCAGCGGAAAACAACACTACAGACAATAAAAACAGTACCAGTCTTGACATAAATATAAAAATTATACCTTCTAATAAATTAGTTTCCAAAGGTATAAATAATTTTTTGTATAATCGCAATATAGGGCAAAATTATTTTCATATTGCCGATAAAATCGGTAAAATTTGGGGATATTGACTTTTTGCCGTACCTTTGCGCTACGCATGAAAACCTATCGGCAACACATAAAAGACATTTTACGACTTGGCTTTCCGATGATTGTCGGGCAGCTTGGCTTTGTCGTTGTAGGCTTTGCCGACACACTGATGGTAGGGCGCTACAGCACCGACGCACTCGCCGCCGCTTCGTTTGTCAACAATATTATGACGTTGGTGATAGTCAGTATGGTGGGCTTTTCGTACGGTATTACGCCGATAGTCAGCGCATTAGCCGCGCAGCGCAATTTATCGAAAATCGGTTCGCGGATGCGCGATGCCGCCTTTGCCAACTTGCTCTTTGTCGGGCTGTTGATGTTCGTTTTAGCCATACTCTATTTCTTCGTCGACCGCCTCGGGCAACCTGCCCACCTCATGCCGCTCGTGCGTCCTTATTATATAGTATGTTGGATTTCGCTGGCTTTTGTGGCTGCGTTCAACGTCTTGCGGCAGTTTGCCGACGGGCTGAGCGAGCCTTCGATAGGGATGTGGCTGCTGATTGGAGGAAATATTTTCAACATCGTATTCAACTATTTCCTCATCTACGGCACTTGCGGATTTCCCGAACTCGGACTCCTCGGCGCCGGCATCAGCACCCTCTCCGCGCGAGTGCTAATGGCTGTCGCATTTGTGTATATAGTATTGAAAATCAAACGATTCCGCACGTCAGTGGCGAGTTTTCGCACGTCGCGAACACAGGCAGAGGGCATACGTTCGATTTTCAAGATTTCGCTGCCCATATCGCTGCAATCCGGTATGGAAACCGGCTCATTTACATTTAGTTGTGTTATGGTAGGGTGGATTGGAGCCGCGCAACTCGCCAGCTACCAAGTTATGGTGACAGTCGGTATGCTCGGTTTTATGTTCTACTACGGCATCGGTGCCGCCACGGCAATCAAAGTTGCCGGTTATGCAGGGCTTAACGACGTTGGCAACCTGCGCCGCAACGCATTTGCTTCGCACATCATCTTGCTCGTTATGGCGCTCGGCGCATCGCTGATTTTCTTTTTCTTTGCCGACCCGCTTATCGGAATTTTCACCACCGACCGAGAAGTGATAGCAATCTCTAAAACGCTGATAATTCCGTTGATACTCTATCAATTCGGCGACGCAACGCAGGTGTGCTATGCCAACGCACTGCGTGGCACCTCGCACGTCTATTCGATGATGTGGATTGCGTTTGTAAGTTATATGGCGGTCGGACTCCCGACGGGTTATGTGTTGGCGTTTGTCGTCGGGCTCGGCGAAGTCGGTGTGTTCCTGTCGTTTACAGTATCTTTATTCCTCGCAGGAGCACTATTTTTCGCTCGATTTCTTCACCACAGCCGCCCTGCGTAGGGGTTCGAACAGCCGTTTGTGCTCGATAATCGGCTTTTCAAGCAAGAACCACGACAGGAGCGAGATGGCTATCGTTACGGCGAAAACCACGACCATCGACAGTGCAAGGCTGACGTGTTGCAGTCCGCACATGCCGACAACCTGAATTACCGGAAAATGGTAAAGATACATGCCGAACGTTATGTTGTTATGGCGACCCAACCGGTTGAGCCACTTGCATTTCATGCCGACTGCGCCGATGATTACGGCGAGTGAGAACGGGGCTAATTCGAGCAGCACCGCCGACGTCGACCGTAGCATAAACAGCACGACCGCAACCGCCAACAGCCACCATACGTTGCGCAAAAACTTTTCAAGATAGAGCAAAATGGCAGTGCCGGCGTAGAAATAGCCGAACGGCTGCAACACCTTGTGTGCCAACATACTGACAGCCTTGTTTCCGGTTACGTCGTGCAGGTATAAGCATCCCAAGAACCCGGCGGCGAGAAGCGCAAACATCGTCACGAGCACCCGAGTTTTGCCGAAACGACGCGCCAGTACGTAGACGACCGGCACGGTGAAGTAGAGCAAAACCTCCGCCTTGATGGTCCATAGCGAGCCGTTGACAGCCGCCTCGATGTTGTCGGTAAACACGCCCGGCAACGTCGGTTCTACGAAATTCATCAGCGTAATGTTGGCGACAAAGTATTTCCAGAAGTGAGCCGAGCCGAAATATTCGCCCGCCGAAAGCGTCGTAATGAAAGCGCCGAGCAGCACGGACAACAGTATGACCGTCACGTAGGCAGGCACGAGCCGTCGCGCGCGCTTCTCGAAATAGACCTTCAGATTTGGCGACAAGTGGTAGCTCAAAAACACAAGAAAGCCGCTCAGTACGAAGAATCCCGCCTCCGGAAAGCGGTAGCCGTTGTAGTGCCAAAAGCCGATGTCGGGGCTGAGCAACGTGAAAAAGTGAGCAACAATGACATCAATAGCAAGCACATAGCGAATAAAGCCGAAGCAATTGCCACGGCTGACCTGTTGTATGCTTTCGTCGCTAAGAAGTTTGCTCATTTCTGCACATTTGCGGCAAAAGTACATAAAATTTCGCAAATCGACTCCCGTTGCAGGCAATATATCGCTTGCAGAGAGCAAAATTCCGCTGTCGACGCAGATTTGTCCGCAATAAACCCTCGTAATATTTTGAATTGCTAAAGATTGTTAGTAAATTTGCAAAAATTTCTACCTATTTATTTAACTATGAAAAAAATTGGATTTATTAGTTTGTTGTTTACGGCAGCTACGCTGTTGCTTCTTGGCTCACCTCGGGCAAATGCGGAAGGCGAATACGCCTGGCCGGCGAACTATCCCGGCGTGATGCTTCAGGGATTCTCATGGGATGCATACGAAGACACCCAATGGTCAAAACTCGCTGAAGATGCGGGTGAACTTTCCGACTATTTCGACCTCATCTGGGTGCCGAATAGTGGTAAATGTAGCACAAACCCGAGTATGGGTTACAATCCTGTTTACTGGTTTACGAATCACAATTCGTCGTTTGGCACGGAGACTGAACTCCGCGAAATGATTAAAACATTCAAATCGTTTGGCACAGGTATCATCGAAGACGTTGTTGTTAACCACCGCAACGGTGTGTCGACATGGACCGACTTCCCCACCGAAACTTACAAAGGCGTGACCTACGAATGGGGTCCTTGGGCAATCTGCTGCAATGACGAAGTAGCAGGTCAGCCCGGCGAAGAAAAGCCCACCGGTGCATACGACACTGGCGACAACTTCGACGGATGCCGCGACCTCGACCACACCAACGAAAAGGTGCAAGAAGGCATCAAGGCTTACCTCGACTTCTTGACTAACGACCTTGGCTACATCGGATTCCGTTACGATATGGTGAAAGGTTTCGGTGCTCAATACATAAAAATCTACAACGAATCGGCTAAGGCAAGTTTCTCGGTTGGCGAATACTGGGACGGCTACGATAACATCACAAAATGGATTGAAAATACCGGCAGAACGTCGGCGGCTTTCGACTTCGAGTTTAAGTGGCAACTCAATGCAGCGTTCTCCGCTATGGACTTCAGCAAGCTCGTTTGGAAGCGCAACGGTACGCTCAACCAACCGGCAGGTCTTATCCACATGGACACTTACCAACGCTACGCCGTGACGTTTATCGACAACCACGACACATATCGCGAATCTACCAAGTTTACCGGCGACGTTGCTACTGCTAACGCTTACTTGCTCTGCTGCCCCGGTACTCCTTGTGTATTCATGAAGCACTGGCTCGAAAACAAAGACGTCATCAAGAAACTCATCGCAATCCGTAAGTCGGTTGGCATCACCAACCAAAGCGCTGTCGAAGTGCTCAACACCACTTCCAGCCAATACGTAGCAAAAGTGACCGGTACTAATGGCGAACTTATCGTCAAAATCGGTCGCGGCTCTTATTCGCCCACAGGCTATACCGACGCCGACAAAGTAGCATCGAGCGGCTCTTACACAATCTGGACAAAAGTGCCCATCAAGACACTCGACACCGTACGTCCTACAGTTACGCTTTCGAAAGACTCAGGTCTTTACCTCGGCGGCGTTGACGTGGTGCTCACAGCCGAAAACGCTCCCGAAGGCGCCAAGATTTCGTACACTACCGACGGCACAACTCCTTCGGCTACCAACGGCACACTCGTTGCTTCGGGCTACTCGCTCCACATCGACAAGAAAACCACCGTTAAGGCTGTCGTTGTAAGCGGTTCGGAAGTCGTTTCGACAATCAAATCGGCTACTTATAAGACAGAATATCTGCCCGTAACCATCTACCTCAAGAAGCCGACTGAATGGTCGGTAGTTAACTTCTATGCATGGAGCAGCGATTACGAAGCAGCCGACCTTCTCGGCGTATGGCCCGGTAAGAACATGTCAAGCTCTACAGTCGTTGAACACGACATCACTTGGTATAAGTGGACCAGCCCGCAAGAATGCGACATCGTGAACATCATCTTCAACAACGGCACCGACCAAACAGTCGACATCAACGACGTTGAAGGCACTCGCTACTTCGTTCTCAACGATTTCACCGGCAAGTCGTGCACAGTTACCGACGTTACCGACATCTACGGCGGCGTTAGCAACATCTCGGCAACCGGCAACGTCAACGTTCGTTGCAACGGCAGCGTAATGGTCGTTACCGCACCGCAGCAAGTTGCTTCTGTAGCTCTCTACAGCACAAGCGGCGCACAAGTTGCTCAAGCACAATTCGCTAACGAAATCAGTGTAAGCGGCTTGCAACGCGGCATCTACCTCTACCGTGTAACTCTCGCCGACGGCACAGTTGCTCAAGGTAAAGTCGTTAGATAATTCAACTTCACTTCACAACACAAAAGCACTCCGCGTCCCGCGGGGTGCTTTTTTTCTGAGCGCCACTCTTGCAGGTTTGAATTACGGTGCTTATATTTGCAAACTGATAATACAAATATATTGGATAATGAGTTCGCGAAATATATATGAAATAATCCTTAACAGTCGCCGTACAGTGTTTAATGTACAAACATTAATGATGCTGTCGGAAAGTTTGGATTGCAGTAAAATGACAAAGTCACTGAACTACTATGTCAAGAAAGGCAAGATACGCAATCCTCGCCGCGGCATCTATTCGAAACCGGACTACGATGAGAAGGAAATGGCATGCAGTGTTTTCCGCCCTGCGTATATCTCTTTGGAATATGTGCTACAGCGTTCGGGCGTTGTGTTTCAATACGACGACACCGTGACGTGTGTGAGTTATCTGAATCGGGTCATAGAAATCGACGATAAGACATATCAGTTTCGCATTATTAAGCCGGAATTGTGGATAGGTATGGATGGTATTGAGCAACAAGACAACATTTTAATCGCCTCACCGGAACGAGCATTTCTTGATTTTGTGTATCTTAGTGCCGGAAATTGTTATTTCGACAATCTTCATCCGCTTAATAAGACAAAGATAAAGCAACTTTTGCCGCGCTATCAGTCGAAAGTATTATCACAACGTGTTGCCGAACTGCTAAATTTAAACCTGCATTATTCACAACATTCCTACTGCAAGGGCTAACTGCCAACACCTTAGCGCAATGCTCGCACTTCCTCTTTGAAGGTAGGATTTACTACATTCTGCGTCGTCATCGCTGTGCTCACGCTAATGCGCCGCCATTTAGCCCTTTCGTAACGGAACGGTGTGAATAATGCAGGTTTGAATAATCATGGATAGAAATAAACATAAGCTGTATATGGCACAGATTCTGAGCTTGATTTTCAAAGACAAAGAGCTTTGTCAAAAACAAGCTAATAGCTGATGTGTCTTCCATTTTGCAATTATTTGCTGCGTTTCCTTTGATTGATGAGTAAAAAATCGCAATTTGCTATCAAAATGTGTGTTGTATGGCGAGTTGGGTGGAAAATTGTAATTTTTTCGTTTCCTGACTTTGACAAAATTTTTTGAGGCAAATTTGTATGTTATTGATAATCAAGCGCGAAGGATTTTTTAACGCGAAATTTCGGGTGACCCGCAGTTAATGAATGTTAACTGCGTGGCTTTGGTATGAATCGCCCGTGCTTGTTGCTTGTTGTCTGATTATCAAGCATTAGAAGGTTGTTTGGTGCGTTACTTTGAGTGCTTGAGTGTTAATTTGTGTGAACAGTTGTGCGCCTAATTCAGGGCTTTCAGCGATAAAGAGAAAACCGATTTACAGCGTCAGATTCTTCTCTCGCCGTTCCGACAAAAGATTACGAATTTATCCCTAAGGCTTTTAGCCTTGCCTTCGCATAAGAGTAACCTTGTTCGGCAGCTTTGCGATACCATAAAATGGCTTCAGATTGATTTTTCGCAACGCCATAACCGCGCTCATAACATACGCCCAGATTAGATTGTGCAACGGCATAGCCCTGTACGGCAGATTTTCTAAACCAAAAAAATGCTTCATTTAAATTTTTTGCTACACCAACCCCATTTATATAGCAGGTTCCAAGATTGTTTTGGGCTTGAGATAAACCCTGTTCAGCCGCTTTGCGATACCACTTGACAGCTTCTTCATTATCTTTATCAACCCCGGCACCATCTTTATAACAACATCCAAGGTATAATTGCGCCGCTGCGCTGCCCTGTTCTGCTGCCTTACGAAACAATTCAACAGCTTTTACGTAATCTTTTTGTTTTCCATTCTCTCCATAGTAGAAATCTTCGCCGAGTTTTACCATCTCGGAAGGCGTAAGAGTTTCGGCTTGGGTGCTTTGTTTGGTCGTGCTTTGCGTCGAGCAGCCTAACCATTTTTGCAGGTCGGTGCAGAGGTGGTTGAGGGCTTGCGGCGAGGTTGCGTCGACTTGTTGCTTGTTGGCATAGTCGAAAAGGAAGAGGTCGGAGAGTGTGCTACCGTCGATGTTAATAAATACGATGCGTTTTTTCTTTAATTCGGCAAACGATAATTCACGAACAGTCCAATCGTGTTCGAAATCCACAATCGTTGAATGGGCTTTCGAATACATAAACAGGAAAATCTCGCATGCGTTTATGGCGTTGATTATCACGCTCTTAAACATGGCGTCGCTCTCGATGCCGTCGAGGTCAATCCAGCAATCCTCGCCAATTGCAGCTTGTATTTTGTCCTTTAGTTTGAAAACTTTCGCTTTGTCGACTCGCTTATATGATATAAAAACTCTTGCCATAGTTTTTGTTGTTTAGAAGATAAAGCCTAATGTTATAAGCCTTGCCTTAGCCTCTGTATCGCCTTGTTCAGCTGCTTTTTGGTACCACTTGACGGCTTCGTCTAAATTCTTAGAAATACCTTGACCTTGTTCATAGCAATAACCAAGATGATATTGAGCGTCTGCATTGCCTTGTTCCGCGGCTTTTCGATACCACTTCGCCGCTTCGTGGTAATCTTTTGCAATACCATAGCCGGATTCATAATAACTTCCAAGAATATTTTGAGCATAGGAATGCCCTTGTTCTGCTGCTTTGATATAACATTTAACGGCATCAACAGAATTTGAGCCAACGCTATAACCATTATAACAAACGCTGAGACTTTCTTGCGCCTCAATATACCCTTGTTTCGCAGATTTTCGGAACCAATCTGTGGCTTTAGTGCGGTCTCTCCCAACACCAAACCCGTAATAATAACAATAACCGAGGTTGTACTGACCTTTAGCGTCGCCTTGTTCTGCCGCTTGACGATACAACTTTACGGCTTCAGCGTAATCTTGTCGTTTGCCGTTCGTCCCAAAATAGTAGTCATGGCCAATGTCAACTATTTTGGATAGGGATATGGATTCTTCTTGGTCAGTTTTAGTTTTTCTTGTGGCAGGTATGGTTGAGCGATTTGCATTCGGTGTCGCACAGCCTAACCATTTTTGCAGGTCGGTGCAGAGGTGGTCGAGGGCTTGCGGCGAGGTTGCGTCGACTTGCTGCTTGTTGCCGTAATCGAAAAGGAAATGGTCGGAGAGTGGGCTTCCGTCGATATTGACAAACACGATCCGTTTCTTTTTTAGCTTGGCAAATGATAGTTCGCGAATTGTCCAATCGTTTTCATAATCCAGAATCTGCGAGTGTGCTTTCGAATACATAAACAGGAAAATTTCACTCTCGTTTATGGCTCTGATTATCACACTTTTGAATATGGCGTCGCTCTCGATGCCGTCATAGTCAATCCAAAATTTTTCGCCGATGACAGATTGGAGCTTTTCTTTTATCTTGAAAACCTTAATCTCGTCGACTCGCTTATATGAAATAAAAACTCTTGCCATAGTGTGGGTCCGATTAAATGTTACCAGCCTGTTTCCGCCCAGTTTGCGCGGTCGAGGTTGCGATAAGAAATAGCTTCTTGGACGTGTCTGCCCGAGACTTGAGCGCTGCCGTCGAGGTCGGCAATTGTGCGCGCCACTTTGAGAATTCGGTCGTAAGCGCGTGCCGACATGTTGAGGCGCGTCATGGCGTCGCGGAGCAGCTCGAGTCCTTCGGCGTCGGGCTCGGCGTATTGGTGGAGCAGTTTCGACGTCATTTGGGCATTGCAATGCACGTCTTTTATGTCCTTATATCGCTCCGTCTGTATCTGTCGTGCGGCGATTACGCGTTGGCGAATGTCTTCGCTCGATTCGGCGGGCACGGTCGACGACATTTGGTCGAATTCGACGGGCGCCACTTCAATTTGGAGGTCGATGCGGTCGAGAAGCGGTCCGCTGATGCGATTGATGTAGCGCTGTACGGCGCCGGGAGCGCAGATGCATTTCTTTGTGGGGTGGTTATAGTAGCCGCAGGGGCAGGGGTTCATCGATGCGACGAGCATAAATCCTGCGGGATAGTCGACGGAATATTTTGCGCGCGAAATGGTGATGTGTCGGTCTTCGAGCGGTTGGCGCATCACTTCGAGTACTTGCCGGCTGAATTCGGGGAATTCGTCGAGGAAGAGGATTCCGTTGTGGGCGAGGCTGATTTCGCCGGGCATGGGGTTCGAGCCGCCGCCGACGAGGGCGATGGGCGAAATGGTGTGGTGCGGCGAGCGGAAGGGGCGGCAGGTCATAAGCATTGAGCCGCGTTCGAGTTTGCCCGCCACGGAGTGTATTTTGGTGGTTTCGAGTGCTTCTTGGAGCGTCAAGGGCGGAAGTATCGAGGGCAGGCGCTTTGCCATCATCGACTTACCCGAGCCGGGCGAGCCGATGAGCAGGATGTTGTGTCCGCCGGCGCAAGCCACTTCGAAGGCGCGCTTGACGTTTTCTTGACCCTTTACCTCGCTGAAGTCGAAGTCGTAGTGGTTAACCTGTTGGCTGAACATTTCGCGGGTGTTGATGACCGTAGGCTCGAGTTGACGTTGACCGTTGAGGAAGTCGACCACGTCGAGGATGTTGTCGACGCCGTAGACGTTCAGGCGGTTGACCACGGCGGCTTCCATGACGTTAGCCGACGGGACGAGAATGCCGTCGAGCTGCTCGCTGCGCGCCTCGATAGCCATAGGCAGCACGCCCTTGATTGGTAGCAGCGAGCCGTCGAGCGAGAGTTCGCCCATAATCATGTAGCGGCTGATGTTGTCTGCTTTGACGATTCCGCAACTTGCCATCATGCCGATTGCTATGGGGAGGTCGTAGGCGGAGCCTTCCTTTTTGATGTCGGCAGGCGAAAGGTTGATGATGTAGTCGCCGCGGGGAATGGTGTAGCCACATTCTTTGAGCGCCGCCGAGATGCGTTGATGGCTTTCTTTGACGGCGGTGTCGGGGAGTCCGACGATGGTATAGTCGAAGCCTTTGATGTCGTAGGCACATTCGACGGTGACGGGGATTGCGTCGATGCCTTGCAGGGCGGCAGCGTTAATTTTTACGAGCATTGGGATTGTTTATAATGGTTTTACGAGCGTCGTCGACCGATGTGCCGCGATAGAGTTGGCGTCCGGTGGAGTCGGCAACGATGATGAAGTTTTCGCCTTTGATGTTGAGCGGCATAAGTCCTTTGTCGACAGGACCTTGCAGCGCTTTGTAGTGTGTCGACTTGAGCGAATCGGTGCGCACGGTGCGTGCCCAACCGAGGGTGTCGGGGTTGATGCAGATGTCGATTACGGCGACGTCGCCGCCGGTCATTTCGCGCAGCCCTTTGACGGTCAGTCGGCGTGCCGAGTCGGCTTCGGCAGTGCTGTGCCAGAAGTAGAGCACGTTCAAGCGTTTCTTCTTGACGTCGACAACGACGAGCGAATCTTCTCGGTCGAGCAGGCTCATCGGCTGAACGCGCGCCATCGACATTGCATTTTCGCCAATCGTTGAGGCAAAAGGTTCGAGCAGCGAAGCCGGGCGAGCCTCTTCGGCAATCGATTCGAGCAGGGTTCGTGCGCGGTCGGACGTGATTTGCGAATAGTCGCACGCCAGCAGCAATGTGCTCACAACGCTTGTCGGGTTGGCTTTGATGTATTGCTCGATAGCCTTGTCGGTTTTTGCGGTAGCGCCGGCAGCGAAGTCGGCGGCGTGTGCGTGGATAAACTTTGTCCATTCGACGTTGACGTCAGAGCCTTCCGCCTTGATGTGCCACGGGTCGGAAATCTTGCCCGACAGGTGTATGGTTTCGCCGTTTTTTACCGCCACGTGGGTCAAGTATTTCATCTGCGCGGTAAATACGTAGACGACGGTCAACTCTTTGCTGTTGCCTTCGAGCGAAAATTGTCCGCCGACGGAGGGAATCCACTGCGAGGTGATGTTGCCCGCCGAGGCATAGACGAAGCGCAGGTTCTGCGTGCCGGCGTCGGTCAATTCGCCCTCGACGGTGAAACTGCCCGAACTGCACGATGCAAGCACCGCCATCATCACGGCGCAGATTATCATTGAAAGTTTTCTCATCATATCGTTGCTTTTCACTTTTCCTTACAAAATTAATGAATACTCGCTAAAAGTGCAAGAATGCCGCAAAAATAACGCAGACGACGGTAAATTTGCCACCGTTGCACCGACGGATTCGGTACAATTATGCCAAAAAAAGCGAAAAAAATAACATATATAAGCGCGCTAAATTGCCGATGACTGCGCAAAATGTAGTAATTTTGCACTTGTATGAGAAAGGTCATCGCCATACTGCTTCTACTACTCGCCGGATTCGTGCCGATTCGTGCGCAAATCACTAATTTGCCGAATCAGCAGAAATACAACACCGACAGCCTTCGTCGCGAGTTCGACCGCGGACCTTATTTCACGCTCTACAAAGACAATTACTTCATCGTCGGCACGTCGACCAACGCCAAGCCGTCGAGCACCAACTCCGACGTGAAATTTCAGATAAGCATCGCCCAGCGCCTTACGCGTTCGACGCTGCCGTTCAACACCTATCTCTACCTGTTCTACTCGCAAAAGTGTATGTGGAACGTCTTTGAAGAGTCGCTACCGATGCGCGACTTCAACTTCAACCCCGGTATCGGCTTGGCAAAGCATCTGTTTGTCAAAGACCGCTATATCGGCAAGGTTACGTTGATGTTGGAGCACGAATCGAACGGCCGCGACGGCATAGAGTCGCGCAGTTGGAACAAAGTGTCGCTCGCGTCGAACGTCTTTATCGACCCGAACATCATGATTCACGGCAAAATCTGGATACCCATCATCGACGGTCAGAACAACAAAGACATCCTCGACTACTGCGGCATCTATCAATCGGGACTGACCATCACGTCGCCCAACAAGCGCTTCAACTTCGGTCTGACGCTCGTCAAGCGCCGCGGCTGGCGACTCAGTTATAATTCGATTTGGGAAGTTAGTTATCGCGTGTTCAAGCACGACAATCAATTCCTGTTCCTGCAATTCTACAACGGCTACGGCGAGAACCTCCTCGACTACAACCGCTACCATTCTCGCATCCGCTTCGGACTCGTCATCAAGCCAAAACTCTTCAGCGAGTTTTAGTCCTTTCGAGACGGAACAGTATGAATAATGCATGCAGGTTTTATTGACAAAAGTTGGCAATTTTGCCAACTTTTGCTAATAGAATTGTATAGAAGGTTTATTATCA
>JBJEDO010000102.1:0-14373 GCA_051872155.1 Candidatus Limisoma sp. | reverse complement strand
AGTTGGCAATTTTGCCAACTTTTGCTAATAGAATTGTATAGAAGGTTTATTATCAGCACATTATCATTCGGTAAAATACTGCCTTGTAATCGGTAATTATTCCGCACGTCTACTCGGTCGCAGCAAGCCGCGACCCTACAAGTTGTTGATTGTCCGTGTATTGTGTTAAGTATGTGACGTTCAAACGTAGGGGCGCGGCTTGCTGCGACCTATCAGCGAGTGAGGAAAATACGCGATTCGCTATTATTTATATGTCGCTGAAAATCAATATTTAAGCCATTTGTAGAAATCTTTGAACGACGGTTTTTTGCCGTAGATGAGAATACCGACGCGGTAGATTTTTGCGGAAACCCAAAGCATTGCAAATACGGTGGCATAGAGCGTTGCGACGCTGATGGCAATCTGATAGAACGGCACGCCGAAGGGGATGCGCACCATCATGACAATCGACGACGTAAACGGGATGAACGACGTCCAGAAAGCGAGCGGACCTTCGGGATTTTGCGCGCCGTAGAAGCCGGCATAGAAGGCAAATATCATCACGAGCATCACGGGCATCATAAATTGACCGGAGTCTTGTTGGTCGTTGACGGCAGCGCCGAAAGCGGCGAGCATCGATGCGTAGAGCAGATATCCGCCGATGAAGTAGAGCACGAAGAGGATTACGATTTCGGCAATCGGCAGCGTAGCGAGTTGGTTGAACAACTCCATAGCGCCGTCGTCGGTAGCGGCAGCTGCGGCAGCAGGGTCGGCGCCGACGTCAACGCCCGTCACGGCTGTGATAATGCCGACAATCGACGAAAGCAGCAGTCCCCAGATGAGCATTTGGAAGAGTCCGACGAGCCCGACGCCGATAATTTTGCCGAAGAGCAATTGTATCGGCTTGATGCTCGACACCATCACTTCGACGATGCGGTTGGTTTTCTCTTCGATGACGCTTTGCATCACCATAGCGCCGTAGCTGAGCACGAACATATAGATGAGGAACGTAAGAAGCATGCCGACAATCGTCGCCACGTCGGTAAGCGACTCTTGTTCGCCTTCGTCGGTCCAGCGTACGGTGGCTACGTCGACGGTTTGCTGTATGTCGTCGATGATGTTGTTAAGTTCGGGGATGTTGTAGCGGCGGAATTTCTCTTGACGCACCGCTTCGGTCAAGGCGCCGTTGACGTAGTCGCGAAGGTCGGATGGCACTTCCTGGCGCGAGTAGATAGCAGCTTTTGTGGGATGTTCGACGAGGTCGCCGGTGATGTTGACCACGGCGTAGACGTCGGTGGAGTCGGAGCGCAGGTCGGGGGTCATTTCTTCGGTTGGCACGAAGAGATATTGCTCGTTGCTCTTGATTGCCGACGAGTAGAGCCCCGTGTTGTCGACAACGGCTACGGTGCGCTGTTCGCTGTCTTTGATGAGCGAAAGCAGCAGCGGTAGGAAGATGAGTCCCGCCATCAGGAACGGCATAAGGATTGTCATTATGATGAACGACTTTTTGCGTGCGCGCGTAGCGAATTCGCGTTGCACCACTAACCATATCTTATTACTCATTGTTTGCAGGGTTTTCGGGTTCTACATTTTTGTTGCTATCGACTACTTTGAGGAAAATCTCGTTCATCGACGGGATTTGCTCTTGGAACGACTCGATTTCGACTTGCGAGGCGATTTGCGTCAGCAGTTGCGAGTTGGTCATGCCGTCGTCGGTTTTGCGCAAGCGATATTGAGTGCTGTGTTCGCCGGTCGACGACGAAAGCACTTCGATGCCGTCGAAAGGCGTAAGGATGTGGTCGGTGGTGGTTGTGCGCAGGTCGTAGATGCCCGTGCGGAACTGACGGCGCACGTCGGCTACGGTGCCGTCGAGCACGACGCGTGAATGGTTGATGAGCGCAAAGTCGTCGCAGATTTCTTCGACAGAACTCATGTTGTGGGTCGAAAAAACTATCGTGTGACCTTTTTCTTTGAGTGCGAGAATTTCGCGCTTGAGCAGTTCGGTGTTGACGGGGTCGAAGCCCGAGAACGGCTCGTCGAAGATTAGCAATTGCGGCTCGTGGAGCACGGTGATGACGAATTGCACCTTTTGCTGCATACCTTTCGAAAGTTCTTCGACTTTCTTGTCCCACCACGGGTTGATGTCGAATTTGTCGAACCAGCGGCGGAGGCGTTCTACGGCAGTGCGGCGGTCGAGTCCTTTGAGGCGAGCCAGATAGATGGCTTGTTCGCCGACTTTCATTTTTTTGTAGAGTCCGCGTTCTTCGGGAAGGTAGCCGATGTTGTAGATGTCGTCGGCGGCGAGGGGATGACCGTCGAAAGTCACGGTGCCGCTATCCGCCATAGTAATTCGGTTGATGATGCGGATGAGCGTGGTCTTTCCGGCGCCGTTAGGACCGAGGAGTCCGAACACGCGGCCGCGGCGGACGTTGATACTCACTCCGTCGAGGGCTGTATGCTTGGCATAGCGTTTCACTATGTCGCGAGCCTCTAAAAAGTTGGTAGTTTCCATAGGTTTGGGGTTGCGTTATAGGTTGTTACACGTCGAAGGTCATGCCTTCGTTGGTTAAATCGGTGTTGGGGAACACGGCGCGCGCTTCGTTGAGCAGTTCGAGCTCCTCGTCGTAGCGCGACGAATAGTGTCCGATGATGAGTCGCCCGACTTCGGCGGTTTTGGCGATTTGCGCGGCGTCGGCGGCTGTTGTATGGCACGTCTGGCGGGCGCGGTCGGCATCCGAGGCGGCAAATGTTGCTTCGTGGTAGAGCAAGTTGACGCCCTTGACTTCCGAAGCCACGGCTTTTAGCGGCAGCGTGTCGGAGATGAATGCGTAGGAGCGCGGCGGCTCAGCCTCGGTGGTGAGTCGTTGCCACGGCACGATGGTTCCGTCGGGCTTGACGAAGTCTTCGCCGCGCTTGATGCGGTTGAACATGCACGTCGGCACGCCGTGGAAGTCGGTCATTTCGCGATTGATGTGCGGCAGTCGGGGCTTTTCGCGAAAGACGAATCCGCAACAGGGCAGCCTATGGCGCAACGGCATTGTGTTGACGGCGATTGTGTCGTCTTCGTAGATTACGTTGTTGCCGTAGCTGTACGGGACAAAGGTGATTTCTTGCGCGTGAGTGGAATAGTCGACGAGCGGCTTGAGCACTTGCATACCTTCTTCGGGCAGGTGGATGGTGATTTTGCCGTTGAGTCCCGCCAGCGAGAGTGTCGACAGCAGTCCCGGCAGCCCGAAACAGTGGTCGCCGTGGAGGTGGCTGATGAAGATTCGGCGCAGGCGGCTGAGTTTGATGCCGTATTTCATTACTTGTATCTGCGTGCCTTCGCCGCAGTCAATCATAAACAGATTGCCGCGAAAGTCGATGATTTGCGACGTTGGCATGTGTCGCGGTGTGGGCTTTGCCGATGCACAACCAAGTATTGTTACTTTGAATGTTTCCATAATCTTGTGCAAAGATAACAAATTATTCTTATTCGTCGAATTGCTGTTCGCTTGAGATAGTTATGCGCTCGCCGCTGACGGGATGAGTGAACGTAATTCGGCGCGCGTGGAGCATCAGCCGACGTGCCGACGAGGCGTTGTTGCTGTAAAGGCGGTCGCCGACGATTGGCGCGTTTAGCCCGTTGGGATGGGCTGCGTGGACGCGAAGTTGATGTGTGCGCCCGGTCCGGGGATTAAGTCTGACGAGTGTCCGGTCGTCGCCGACGTAGCCTTCCACGCTGTAGTCGGTCACGGCTTCGAGTCCGTCGGAGAGGTCCACTTTTTGATACGGACGTCGGTCGATGTCGGCGATTAGCGGCAGCGAGATTCTTCCGCTTTTCTCCGTAAGATGTCGGTTGACGATTGCCACATACTCTTTTTCCACCGCCCGCAGCTCGAACTGTCGGCGCATCGCTTTGAGCGTGTCGGCGTCTTTAGCCACAATCAGCAGTCCGGAGGTGTCCATGTCGAGCCGATGTGCGGGATAGGCGTCGCCGTAACGCTTTCGTGCAATGTCGGTTACGCTTTCGGCATCGATTCGTCCCGGCACGCTGAGCATCCCCGACGGCTTGTCGACCACCCATAGCCATCGGTCTTCGTAGACCGTCCGCCACTCGCCGACCGTCTTGCGTTCGTCGGGATTCGGCTCTACGTCGATGCCTTGGAGCATAAATCCGAGAATCGGCTTGCACTTGCTGCTGCACGACGGATAGAAACTGCGATGGTGTCGGATGGTGTTCGTCGGCGAGCGTCCCCACCAAAATTCGCCCATAGCAATCGGACGGAGGCGGTTGGCGTAGGCATATTGCAGCAGTCGTGGCGCCGCGCAGTCGCCGGCAGCAGCGGGAGGAAGTTCGCCGTTGTAGTCGCGAAAGATGTCGCAAAGGCTGCGGACGTCGCCGCGTGCGTTGAGCAACTGATATCGGTCGAATAGGCGTTTCTGCAGGTCGATGCTGAGTCGGCGACGCTCTTGCTTGAGCGTATTGATGCTGCGGTCGATGTCAGCAAGTTGCTCGGTAGCCGTATCGAGTTTTCTATTGAGGTCGCGTTGCAGACGCTTGAATTCCGCCTTGTCGTGCTGACTTTCGCGGATTAGCACCGACTCGTCGCAGTTGCCCGACAGGCGAAGTCGGTCGCGCTCGGCTTTGCGCTCCGCCATCGCGCTGCGGCGCTGCCGGATTTCGGCGGCGTTATCGAGTTCGATGGCATCGACCGTCTTCTTGGCTGCACTGCGCTCGGTGGCTATAATCCGAGAAATCTGCGCGTTAAGTTCGCCTAACCGCCGCTCGCCTTCGACGAAAAAGCCGTCGGGCGCGAGTTGGTCGTAGATTGGCGGCACGAAGTAGGGATGGTCGTGGCTGTGACCCACCACGCCGGAATATGCGGCGACGAAACCGATGCCTTCGTCGGAGCGGACAACGAGCACGCCGAGCATCTTGCCTTCGGCAAGCGCATCAGCCAAATCGGCGTCAGCCTCTACGGCGCGGCTCAACTCGTCGGCAGCGCGCACCACTAACGGATGCGGCGCGTAGTTGAACGGGTTGGTGAACCGCTCGGGCAACTCTTCGTCGGCAACCGGGAACGAAAATTTATGGAATCGGTCGGGAGTCATTTTGTCGGAATAAACGAAAAAGGACTGCGCACGTTGGCACAGCCCTTTATGTCGGTTTTGTCGTCAGTCGACGATTGTTAGTTTTCTGCAGGCTTTACGTTGATGTAATTTTTGCCTTGTTTTTGCGAGAACTCAACAACACCGTCGATGAGAGCGAACAAAGTGTGGTCCTTACCCATGCCAACGTTTACACCGGCGCGGTGAACTGTGCCGCGTTGACGTTTGATAATGTTACCTGCTTTTGCAAATTGACCACCAAAAATCTTGACGCCCAATCGTTTGCTTTCTGATTCACGTCCGTTCTTAGAACTACCTACACCTTTTTTATGTGCCATTTCTGTAAACTTTTAGTGATTATGCAATAACGTCTTTTACCACAATTTGAGAGAAATATTGGCGATGACCATTCAAGCGGCGATAGCCTTTGCGGCGTTTCTTCTTGAATACAATCACCTTTTCACCCTTTACGAGGGGACGTACAACCTCGCAAACAACTTTGGCTCCTTCAACGGTAGGAGCGCCTACTGTAACAGCACCGTCGGCATCAATAAGAAGCACTTTGTCGAAGTCGACAGCATCGCCTTCTTTTACTGCTTCGCCGAGATAGTGAACGTACAATTTTTGGTCTTTTTCAGCCTTGAATTGTTGTCCTTGGATTTCTACAATTGCGTACATTAAAAAACAAATTATAAATTTGTCCGTGAGGCGGACGTCATGCGACGCCACTTGTCGAGCCTTTCGGGAATAGCGGCACAAAGGTACGCACTTTTCTCTTCTGCTCCAAATTTTTAGCTAACTTTTTGAAAAATAGTTTTTTCGCAAGCGTTTATAGGTAAGAGGTAAGAGGTAAGAGGTAAGAGGTAAGAGTGGAGAGTGGAGAGTGGAGAGTGGAGAGCGGAGAGGAACGAGACGGAGCGTTTATCGTTTATCGTTAATCGTTTATCGAAGGCATCCCGTCCCTCTCCACTCTCCGCTCTCCGCTCTCCACTCTCATTGCTTAGTACCGCATTCGGGGCAGAACTTGGCTTGCGGGAGGAGTGGCGTGCCGCAGTTGGTGCAGAATCGTGCTCCTTGTGCGGGTTGCGGCTGTTGCGGCGCTGCGTACGACGCTTGGTAGCCTCCGGCGGCATTGTGTGCCGCAGCTACTTGCTCGGCTATGGCGAGTGCTTTGTCGTCGAGTTTCGCTTGGTTGACCATTCCCCAGATTTGCGTGATGAGTACGGGCCACCAAACAAACATTGAGATTATTGTCGGGATGGCTTGCTGCCCGAAGATGCCCACCGAGGCGTCGAAGAGGATGTGGTCGCCTTGCGGCATCAGGCTGACTTTCAGCGCCGAACGCATTCCCATAATGGCTTTAAACGTGCCGCCTTTGGTTATCGATATGTCGCAGCCCTCTGACATCAGTTGACAAAGTTCGACTTCGAAGCCTTCGTTGCGAAATTCCGTGGCGATGCGTTCGCCCATCTCCGCTATGAGACGCGGCGAGGCGTATATTGTTTTTTTAGTGTTGAATGTTCCCATAATGTGTCAGTTCTAAAATTCTTTAGTGATTTCTTGAATGTCGTGTGTGTGGCTTGCGGCGAAGAGCACGCTCAGTTCGGTCAAGAGTTGCTCGACGAGGGCTTTGTCGCTTTCGCTGAAAGAGTCGTCGATTTTCTTAAGCAAGTCGATAACGACTTGTGCTTGTTCTTGAACTTCTTCGGCGGTGATTACGCCGTCTGCCATCATTTTTTTCCACGACGGATGGTTGGCAACTATCTCGTCGAGGTTGATTATTCCTTGCTCGTTGAATAACATAAATTAAGAGTTTTAGATTAGTTTTTGTCCACAGTAGTGGCAGAATTTCCAGGAGGGGTCGACGGCGTTTCCGCAGTTGGGGCAGTGTCCGGCGGCGCCGGTGGGCTTGATGCCCATCAGGCGTTGATATTGTTCGCTTTTGCCCCATTTGAGTATTTCGCGGACGCGCACGGCGGCGAACGGGTGATTTTGTTGCGCGATGGCGTAGATTTGGAGCGTTTTGTTCCAGAGTCCGTCGTTGCGAATTGCGTCGTATTGGTCGGCTTGGCGCGCCCATTCTTCGAGGTCGATTTTCTCGGTGATTTCAATAGGACCGCCGCTGAGACGTGCCATCGTCGAAGCAACCACTTCGGGCGAGGTGACGAGGCTACCGGCGCGGTCGCAGCTCAGTTCGCTCTTGCGTTCCCAGTAGAGGATGGCGAGTTGGATGGGAATCGACAGCAGCCCGAGCACGCCGAGGTTGTCGGCACCGCTGAGGATGTAGCGAGCCAGCGAGTGGTAGAGCACGTGGCGGCAAGCGATGTGGCCGCATTCGTGGGCTATGACGGCGTCGATTTCTTCGTCGTTAAGCAGTTGGAGCAGTCCGGAAGTGACGGTGACGAAGATTTTTGTGTCGCCGAATGTCCAGGCGTTGGGATACGGGTCCATCGAAAGGTAGAATTCGGGCTCTTTGATGCCTAATTTTTCGCAGATTGGCGGCAGGCGGTTGTAGATTTCGGGCAACTGCGTAGGACTTAAGCGGATGGCTGAAGCCATGTTGATGCCGTATTGCAACTTCTCCAACCCCAGGGCGAGTACTTTCTTGACAAGCGCCGGAAATCCCGGAATGCTTTCCAGTTCTCTTAACGCTTTTGCATCTTCGGGATGCATGTATTCGTTCGGTTTAATCATAAAGCGTTTGATGTTTATGTAGATTTGTTTCTACAAAAATATATAAAATCGCGGGCGATGTCAAGTTTTTCCACTGCGAATTTGTTGAAAAGATAGATGATTACGGATTTTATTCGTATTTTTGTGGCAGTTAATAATAGCATTATGAAGAAGATATTGATTTGTACGGTGTTGGCAGTTATGGCATTGGGACTTGGCGGCTGTGACGACGACTGGTATCGCCCGGGATTTATCGGCGAATGGGATTTGATTGAAGCCGGCGGTTTCCCCGTCGACTCGCGCTACGCCGATGCTTACGACTTCTACGACAACGGCATCGGCGTATACTATTTTGTCGACGATTTCGGTTATTCCTGCCAGGAATGGTTCTCGTGGGACGCCGACGAATATACGATATACATCGATTTCCGCAATCACTATATGGGCACGATGTTCTGGTATTACGACTACGACCGCTACTATCTCTATCTATCCGACACGCCCGATATGCATTACTATTACGTCTACGAGCGTCACCGCTAACAGGATGCGGAAAAAGAAAAAGCGGAACTCCAACTCAAGGGGGCTCCGCTTTTTTGTTATGGATAATGCGTTATCGAATCACGACGCGTTGCATTGTCTTGCCCACGGCGATGAGGTAAACGCCGCCTTTGGGAAGTGCAAATGTCTGACTGCCGCTGACGGTCGTGTTGACGTAGACGATACCGTCGATGCCGTAGATTTTAACGTCTTGCGGCTGTTGTGCTTCTACCGAAACGCCACCGCGGATGGGTGTCACTTTGCAGTCGGCGAAGTTGATGTCGGCAACCGACGAAGTGCCTACTGTTGCGGTGATGTAGTCGATGTTGACGCGAGCACCTGCTGTTTGTGCCAAGCGGAAACGTACGGGGCAGTTGACGTTGATGTCGGCGCTGAATTCTTCCCACGTTGTGGAGGTGACTTGCGCTACGCCTGCCGTTGTCCATGACTGTCCGCCGTCGATTGAGTAATCGATGTTGATAACGACTGTTGCGTCGGTGTCAGCCCATTTATGAGCGAAGAACGACAGGGTCTTTGCACCGTCGACTTTGTCGGATGCCATCGTAATCGAGCTGGTTGCGTCTTTGCCGAAACGGAGGCAGTAGTTGCCTTCGTAGGGGTCGTCGTTGATTGCGCCGTTTGTTGCTGTTGTCGGTTTGTATGTTCCGGCGTTGTTGAGCGTCCAAGCGCAAGCCGAACCGGTGTAGTCGGCTGTTGTATAGTTTTCCGTTGTCGTAGTTTCGAAGTCTTCAACGAAGTTGGCGTCTTGGTATACTTGACCTTCAGCGGTGAGCAGGTCGTTGAAGAATTCGCCTGCGGTTACGCGAATCGAGGAGATATATTCGCCGGCTGTTGTGCTGCCGAGGCGTACGTAGAGTGAAGCGTCGGCGGCTGCGGTTACTGAAGTTGCCCAATCGCTATTGTCGGTGCTCACTTCGAACGGTGCGGTTACGGAGAAAGTAACATTGCCGGTTACGTTTTCCACTTCGTAGAGCACTTCGGTGCTTGCCGACGGCTGTCCGGGTGCGGCACTGAACACGAGCGCTTCGGGGTCGAATACGTAAGTGATTGCGGGATGTGCCGGGTCGGTGGTTACTTCAACGACGTTGCTTTGCATGGTCTCTGAGGTGAGGCTGAATGTGTAGTGCGTGTCGGGTTGAAGGTTTTCGACGAGGTAAGTGAGTTCGCCGGCGTCGACGTAAACGGGATAACCGGCAATTGTGCCGTTGTCGTCGGCAACGTCGAGGCGGTATGTGCCGTCGGCAAATTCATCGCCTACGTTCACCCAACGAGCGGTAAACGATGTGTCGCTGACGTTTTCTGCCGGAGCTGCGGGGAGTCCGTCGAGGGCTTCGGAGGTGAGGCGTACGTGGCTGACTGCGCTGCCCGAAGTGAGCACGAGTTCGCCTTCGTAGTTTGCAGAGATGTCGCCGTGGAATGTCAGTTGGATATAAGCGTCGGCGTTAGCCACTGTCGAAGCGTCGACGCGGAGCGGTCCGGCCGCGCGTTTCGATGCGGCTGAGTTGGTGATGAGTTCTGCAGAAGCGGAGAATCCTTCGCCGTCAACGCTTACGCTGATGTCGTCGCTGAGGCTTACGCCCTGTACAGCGATTGTCTTTGTGTTGGTCGAGTTGGTTGCCACTGTGCCGAAACTTACGCTAGAGCCGTCGGCGGGCGACGAGATGGCTGTCGCTGCAGCTGCCGATTCCGACCAGTTGGTGGTTTTGAGGCTACCCCAGATGTAGTCGGCAAGTTCGGGGTGGTCGATGAACGGGTTACGGTTTTTCTGCTTTGCATAGACTGCTTCGTTGCGGTCTACTTCTTTCTGGCTGACGGGGTCGAGTGCGTTCCACTTCAAGAGCATCGATTGTGCCCACGAAGAGAATGCCGGATAAGCGTTGCCGGCGAGCATGTCGCTCGACCATCCCGATACCTTATTATTATAAGCGGTTACCATATAGAAGTATGCGCGTGCAAAGTCGCCTTTGTATTCGTCGTCGGGTTCCCAGACGGTGCCGGTGTAGCCCGAGTAGGTCGATTTGCCGAGTTTGCCGAGGGGCTTAACTGTGCCCGACGATGCTACGTAAGTTCCCGACGAGCATTCGCCGAAGGGATAGTTGGCACGTTGGTTGTTGACGTAACCGTCGGTCGGATAGATGTGGAAGAGGTCGGTGTACATCGGTGTTGCGTCGCTGAACCAGCTCTTCGGGAAGGAGTGTTCGCGGTTATAGCAGTCGCCGATTTTCGAGTATGAGCCGCATTGGTTGGTTGAGTAGGTAAATTCTTTTGTCGAATAAACGTCCCAAATTTTGCCGTTGCTCTTTGTGTCGGTGTCTTTGAACGCCGTCCAAAGGTTAGCGTAGCTTACGGCTGTATGCGATGTGATTTTGTTGTATAGGGCTGTCAAAAGCGCTTGTCCGCACTTACCGACTGCTGTCGAGTAATAGCCCGAAGGTATGTTGCCGCCGGTTACGCCCGAGCCGGTCGAGCCACCGCTTGAGCTGCCGCTGTCGCCGCTCGAGCTGCCGCTATCGCTGCTGCTGTCGTCGGTCGACGATGACGACGAACTCGACACTTTTGCCGTGAGCGACACTTGACGCGTTACGCTGCCCGACACGAGTTTGAGCGTGCCGGTGTAGGAGCCTGCGCTTGCCGATTTGAAGTTGATTTGCAGTTGCGCACCTGCGTCGGAGTTGACTTTCGTAGCCGACAGCGTGGTTGCTCCGGCGGTAAAGCCTGTGCCGGTGACTGTTACGGTTGTCGATTCGGTAAAGCCTGTGCCTTTTACTACCACCGTATTGGTCGTGGTTTTGCTTGCGGTGCATGTGCCGAAGTCGATTGTCGAGCCGCTTGCCGGCGATGAGAACACAGCCGACGAGGTCGACGACGATGAGCCGCTCGACGACGAAGATGCTGCCGTGGCTTTGAGGTTTACCTTTATTGTCGTGCTGCCGTTGGTGAGCGTCAGCGTTCCGGTGTAGGATCTGGCGGTTGCCGACTTGAAGTTTACTTGCAGTTGTGCACCGGTGTCGGAGTTGACTTTCGATGCGCTGAGGCTGGTCGAGCCTGCGGTAAATCCTGTGCCGCTAACGGCTACCGACGTTGCCGACGTAAGTCCGCTGCCTTTCACAACGACTGTCATGGTTTTTGTTGTGCTAAGTTCGGTCGAGCCGAAATCGACTGTCGAGCCGTTGGTCGGTGAGGAAATTGCCGACGTTGTGGTGCTTGTCGACGATGCTATTATTGCTTTGAGCGTAACCTTAACTGTCTTGCTGCCGTTGGTGAGCGAGAGGTAGCCGGTGTAAGAACCTGCCGAGGTCGATTTGAACGTAACCTGCAAGGTTGCGCCGTCGGTAGAGTTTGCTTTTGTTGCGCTGAGGCTGGTAGAATTGACCGAAAATCCTGTGCCTGAGATGGCTACGGATGTTGCCGACGTAAGTCCTGTGCCTTTGACAACAATCGATTTTGTTACCGATGTGCTTGCAGTTGTTGTGCCGAAATCGACTGTCGAGCCGTTGGTAGGCGACGTAATCGATGCCGTCGTTGTTGTCGTCGATGCGCTGTAGTCGGTAATCGATATGTTGTCGATGAGCAAACGCTTTCCGGCAGATTGCTGGAAGCGAACGCGCACGCTACCGCTTGCGTTGACGGTGAATGAGTATTTAGAGTAAGTTGTTGCCGAGAGCGTTACCGAGCCGGCGTTTTTCCATGTAGAACCGCTGTCAAGCGAATACTGAACAAGCACTGTTGCGCTGCCGTCGCTTGCCGTCCAAGCGCGTCCGTAGAACGAGATTGTTCCGCAACCGCCGGTTTTGTTGGATGCCAGAGTTGCCGAACTTGTAGTAGTGTTGCCAAAACGCATTGAACGTGTTCCTGCATAAGAATTGGCGCTATCGGTCCACACACCTGCGTCGACCATATTCCACGTGCAAGCGTCGCCAACGTACGAACCTTCATCGTACGATTGCTTTACATTTGCTTCAAACCCCTCGCTTAGCGTCGCCGCCGAGACGGAAGTTGACACGGTATTCACGGCAACAAAAGCTATTGCAGCCATGACCAATTTTAAGATTTTACGCATAGTAATATTAAGGTTTTTTTTGTTTTTTTCGTTTGTTTGGTTTGCTCAATTTGCCGCTTTTTTCAATTAGGGGGCAATAGGTTGCAAATTTAAGTGCAAAAATGCTAATTACCAAAAAATTATAATATAAAGTTCTCTATTATAGGAAAATTTTTAGCAAAATTTAGCAATTGGCGATAATTATAGTATCTTTGCATCATGGAAATGGAAAGCGAAAGAATCTTGTTACGACCGTGGCGCGGCGACGATGCTCCGATGCTCTATCGATTTGCCTCTGATCCCGAAGTCGGGCCACGTGCCGGCTGGGCTGCGCACACGTCGGTCGACGAAAGCCGAGAAGTGATACGCACGGTGTTCTATAACCCGACAACCTGGGCTATTGTGCTTAAATCCAATAATTTGCCTATTGGCGCCATGGGCTACGGACCGTCGTGCGACACCGGACTGCCTGCCCTCGACGGCGAACCAACCGTGGGTTATTGGGTGGCGAAACCGTATTGGGGACTCGGCATCTGTACCGAGGCGCTGCGCATGATGCTTGAGCACGTGCGGCGCACAACCGACATACGGTCGTTCGTCAGTGGTCATTTTGTTGACAATCCTGCGTCGGGCAGGGTGATGGAGAAATGCGGCTTCGTGCCGACCGGCGACGTCTGCACCTCGCCGACCCTCGCCATCGGCTCCGACCGCCCCATCCGTGTCCTCCGACTGTGGCTGTAAGATAAGGGTTATAAGGTTAAGAGGTTATTCGGCATCTGACGATGCGGTTAATCGGCGCTATCGCGCGTGTAATACGGCGCTTATGGTGTGGTTAGTATCTGATTATCAACACATTGTAGGGTCGCGCCTTGGTGCGACCGAGCAGGCGATAGATTTGTTCCACACACATGGTAGGTCGCACCAAGGCGTGACTCTACTAAGTTGATATTCAGGCATATACGCATTATTTCCACCTCTCTGCTGTAGTTTAGGGTGTGTATTATATAGGTGTGCTTTGTTTTGTCTTATTTTTCTGCAATTTATAACTATCTGATCGGTAGTGCGTTATCGATTTCTATTTCCATTTTTTTGGTACATGTACCAAAAAAATGGAAATAGGGTAACAGTTTGATTTGTAGAGCTTTGCGGCGCACGCTGTAAAATCGGCGCACAAAAAAGACGGGCGAGAAATCTCGTCCGTCTTGCGTGGTGCCACCAGGAATCGAACCGGGGACACAAGGATTTTCAGTCCTTTGCTCTACCAACTGAGCTATGGCACCGTTGATTTGCGAGTGCAAATATAGGGCAAATATTTCAAACAGCCAAATTTTTAGGCATAAAGTTTTGGAAATATTTTTGCGTACGATTGTAATTTGTTGATATTTAGTGATATATGGCGGTGATAAATTTTGCGCAAAAAAAGTGGAGCACAGCCTCAACGGCTTTGCTCCACGGCTTTTTCCATAAAATAAAACCAACAGTAATAAATAAGACCGGGCTATTTGTAAGCCTCGGCGGTTGTGTAGAAATACCATTTCACAACCTTTTCAATCATCTTCTTCATAATAAAACAATCAATTCAATCCTTAAATAAATGCTCCCGGGAAACCTATTCCGGAAGGTTTTCATTTTATTTTCGGTGCAAATATAATACCATTTTTGGAAACTCTGCTATAAAAATATGTTTTTCAGCACTATTTTAACATTTTTCTTCTGTAGGTGAGAAATATTGGTCAAATTGTCAGTTTCTGCACTCAATAAGTACTGCCATAATGCCATGTTTAAGTAGTTAAAAAATGCAAAATCGTCGCATATTTTTATGCGAAAGTTTGTAGGGAATAAAAACTCGCCGTACTTTTGCAGTGTGTTTTTCATGGTATTAGATTTAAGGTTAACAAGATTGGTTGTCGTGAGACAATCAATTTTTTTTGTGTAAATGCAAAGGATACAGGCACTTAGCCTTGTGTCCTTTAATCCATAATTCAGCTATTATTCCACGTAATATTTAAGTGGCTTGGCGATTTTTTGCC
>JBJEDO010000101.1:0-2885 GCA_051872155.1 Candidatus Limisoma sp. | reverse complement strand
ATGCAGATTCTTTTCACTTCTCTATCATATTATGCGCATAGTTGCGGATTTAAGGTAAAAAACAAAAAAGCCAATCGCACACCAACGGTAGCGACCGGCGAATTCTCAAGTCGACAATATAACTTGCGGCGAATACTGTCGCACTTCGGCTGCCTTATGTATTGACGCGCTTATCATATCGTTGCAAAATTACGGCAAATCTACGAAAGCACAAAATAAAACGTTCCGGAATTGGTCGAAATCGTGACGAATTTAAACCTTTGGTTGCGACAAAGAGACTGTGTTAAAACTCAAAACTGATTTTGAGACGCCCTCCCAGTCCGCGTTCTACGATGTCGTAGAGCGTGCGAAGGGTGATGTTCTCACCATCATTTTCTATCTTGGAAATAAACGGTCGTTTCTTATCCACCCGTTCAGCCAATTGCTCTTGAGTTAGATTCAGGCTTTCGCGCGCAGTCCTGATTTTATAACCGATACGAAGCGCCTCGAGCTCATTCTCCAAACGATTGCGCTCCGCAGTGCCAACTTCTCCGTAGTATTTATCTTTCAGTTGGTCGAGTGTTTGTATATTTTTCATTGCTCCTTGAAGAAATCCTCGAAATAGTTTTTGTAGGCTACTACCTCTCTGACTTTCATACCACAAAGGTAATTAATAAATTACATCAACACAAATAAAAACACCGATTTTCTAAAAAAAATCCACGAAACGTTCCGGGAAATTTCAAGGTATGACATTTCGGCAGACGATTGGCATACCGATTGTCACAAATCGTGTGATTTCGATTTTTTGGCACGCGATTTGCTATTCAACGAGTGTCCGCAAGTTGCGGACCTTGATTTGAATAACAAAAAAAACAAAATATTATGGGCAAAATTATTGGTATAGACTTAGGTACAACGAACTCATGTGTAGCAGTTCTCGAGGGTAAAGACCCGGTTGTAATTCCTAACAGCGAAGGTCGTAACACAACGCCTTCAATCGTAGCATTCGTCGACGGTGGCGAGCGCAAAATCGGCGACCCGGCAAAGCGCCAGGCAATCACCAACCCGACACGTACGGTGTTCTCCATCAAGCGTTTTATGGGCGAAACCTACGACCGCGTCGACAAAGAAATAGCACGCGTTCCGTATAAAGTGGTTCGCGGCGAAAACAACACTCCGCGCGTCGACATCGACGGTCGCGAATACACTCCGCAAGAGATCTCGGCAATGATTCTTCAAAAGATGAAAAAGACCGCCGAAGACTACCTCGGACAAACCGTAACCGAAGCCGTAATCACCGTGCCGGCATACTTCAACGACTCACAACGACAAGCGACCAAAGAAGCCGGCGAAATTGCAGGTCTCACCGTACGTCGTATCGTCAACGAGCCTACTGCAGCAGCTTTGGCATACGGCCTCGACAAGAGCGACAGCGATAAGAAAATCGCAGTGTTCGACCTCGGTGGCGGTACCTTCGATATCTCAATCCTCGAACTTGGCGACGGCGTGTTCGAAGTGAAATCGACCAACGGCGATACTCACCTCGGTGGTGACGACTTCGACCACAAAATTATCGACTGGCTCGCCGATGAGTTTATGAAAGAAGAAGGCGTCGACTTGCGTCAAGACCCGATGGCTCTTCAACGTCTTAAAGAGGCTGCCGAAAAAGCAAAAATCGAACTTTCGAGCTCGACCTCGTCGGAAATCAACTTGCCGTACATCATGCCGGTCAACGGTGTGCCTAAACACTTGGTAAAAACCCTTACCCGTGCAAAATTCGAGCAACTCTGCGACGACCTTATTCAAGCAACAATCGCACCGTGCCGTCAAGCATTGAGCGACGCAGGAATGTCAGCTTCCGACATCGACGAAGTAATCCTCGTCGGCGGTTCGACTCGTATCCCCGCCGTACAACAAATCGTTGAAAAATTCTTCGGCAAAGCACCGTCGAAAGGCGTTAACCCCGACGAAGTAGTTGCCGTAGGTGCATCAATCCAAGGCGGCGTGCTCAGCGGCGACGTCAAAGACGTAGTGCTCCTCGACGTAGTACCCCTTTCGGTCGGCATCGAGACCCTCGGCGGCGTGATGACCAAGCTCATCGAAGCCAACACCACAATCCCGACGCGCAAGAGCGAAACATTCTCTACGGCACAAGACAACCAGCCGTCGGTAGAAATCAACGTGCTCCAAGGCGAACGCCCGATGGCTCGCGACGACAAATCGCTCGGTCGCTTCCACCTCGACGGAATCGCTCCCGCACCGCGTGGCATCCCGCAAATCGAAGTAACTTTCGAAATCGACGCAAACGGTATCCTCAACGTGTCGGCAAAAGATAAAGCAACCGGCAAAGAGCAAAGCATCCGCATCGAAGCATCGAGCGGCTTGACCGACGCCGAAATCAAACGTATGAAAGACGAAGCGGCAGCCAATGCAGCAGCCGATGCAGCCGAAAAAGAACGCATCGACAAAATCAACAAAGCCGACGCCGTAATCTTCCAAACAGAGAAACAATTGAAAGAACTCGGCGATAAGTTTGCAGCCGACAAGCGTGCTCCCATCGACGCAGCCCTCAACGAGCTTAAAGAAGCACACAAGGCACAAAACGTCGACGCTATCGACCCCGCCATCGAGAAGCTTCAAGCTGCTCTGCAAGTAGCCGCTCAAGACATCTACAACGCACAACAAGGCGGTGCTCAACCCGGCGGACAACCCGGTCAGGGCTTCACCAACCAAGGCGGCGCTCAAGGCGGCAACTCCGACAACGGCAACGTTCAAGACGCCGACTACGAAGAAGTTAAATAGGTGTTATAAACTTAACCTGCATTATTCATACAGTTCCGTCACGAAAGGGCTAACCGGTAATGCATTAGCGTGAGCACAGCGATGACGATGCAGAATCGTAG
>JBJEDO010000100.1:0-13138 GCA_051872155.1 Candidatus Limisoma sp. | reverse complement strand
AATGTGGGACTGCACGGCAACGGCCACACTTTCCGCTTTACCAATCACAACAACAAGAAAGGTGTCGCCTCAAAGGCAGCTCTGAACACGAAAATGGTGGGCAATTCTCCACGAACCCAGATTAACGACTCTATTTGGCACTACTTGTTAAAATAAATTTTGATTACAGTCCGAAATAAGTCGGGGAATATTCGGGCGTTTTGCAAAAGAAAAATCGCTAAGTGGTTGATTACTCAATACTTAGCGATTTGTTTTGTGGTCCCACTTGGGCTTGAACCAAGGACCCCCTGATTATGAGTCAGATGCTCTAACCAACTGAGCTATAGGACCGTGCGCCGCGTTGCTATCAACCGAATTCGCTGTGTTGTGGCTTGCCGCTTTGCCTGCGGGGCTTGCTTTTTCGGTTACGGCGGTGCAAAGGTAATTGGTTTTTGTCAATTTTCCAACTTTTGGGCTCTGTTTTTTTTGCGTAATTCGATTGGGTTGGTTAGAATTGGCGCACGGTCCGGTTAGAATTGGTTCTGTTTGATTGCTTCGGCGTTGGGGGTTAGGTTGTCTTTTTTTGCGTTGGTGAATGTTATGACGGGCATTTGGTTGGCGTCGGCGGTGGTGAGTTCGATGTCGCGTGGGTTTTCGGATGTTTGGTTGTAGGTGTACGACCAGTTTGTCTCTTCGATGCGCCAGTCGCCGACGGTGAGTGCTACGATGCGCTCGACGTCGTCGCCTCCGGCTTTGCCTGTAAATGCTATGGTCATATATTTTTTGTAGGTGGAGTTTTCTTTGTTGGAGATGTTGAATATTGCAGTTTCGCCTTCTCGGAGTCCTTGTTTAACGATTTTAACGAATATGAAGTTGTAGCCGAGTGTAAGGTGTAGGTATTTTGGGAGTCCTTCTGCTTCGGTGTCGACGATGATTTTGGCGAGGTCTTTGCGACTGTCGGCTGAGTTGAGGAGTTGTTCGTAGCGGTAGTGTTGTGTTTCCGCTTGTTTTGTTGTTCCGCATTTGTATGCTCCGTCGTCTTGGCTGTAGTCTTCCATCCATGATATGGCTGATTTTGGCACGGGCACTTGGAATTCGCTGAGGTTGAGGTTTGCGGGGTTGGGGATTGTGACTGTGCCGGGGTAGTATTTGTATTCTGTTCTCATGGGGCTGTCGCCTATGTATTTGCTTCGGTCGCTGCAGACGGTGCTGATGTCGTTGCCTGCGATGTCGGCTTTGTTGGCGTAGATGCCGAATGGGTGTGTGCGGCTGATTGATAGGCTGCCGTCTTTCGAGATGATGATTCCGCCGCCGAAGCCGGAGAATTTCTGGTCGACATAGCAGTTGTCGTTCCAGTAGTATGGGAAGTAGCCGAAGCTTGTTTTGGGACCTCCGTCGACGTGTTTTGCTTGGTTCCAGCGGATGAGTCCGCCTTCGTAAGTGATTTTTGCTTCGTTGATTAGGAGTGCGCCGCCGAGGTTTGCGGTGTTGTATTCCATTGTGTTGTTGCGAAGGGTAAATTTGACGTTGTCGCCTTCGTTAACGCCGTCGAATTCGATTGCTCCGCCGCGGTATGCTGTGTTGTGGGCGAAGTATGCGTTTTGTATTGTTCCGGAGATGTATTCTTCAGCTACGTCTTTGTTGCCTTTGACGCAGATTGCGCCGCCGCCACCGCCACCACCGTATGTCGCTTCGTTATAGGTGAATGATGCTTGGTTGCTGATGTTGAGTTTCCCGCCGGCTTCGAGGTAGATTGCGCCTCCGCTGACCGATGCGATGTTTCCGGTGAATGTTGCTTCGCCGATTTCGTTGGTAAATTGGTTTTGCGAGTCAAGCCCGGCGCCGATATTTGCTTTGTTTCCGCTGATAGTTGCCTTTCCTAATGTGAGTTTTGATGTTTTGATGTAAAGGCCTCCGCCGCGACCGTGGGTGCCGTCAGTGTCTGTCTCGTCTTTGATGGCAGTGTTGTTGCTGATTGTTGCTTCCTCGATGGTTATATCGGAGTCGTCGCAGGCGTATATTCCGCCTCCGCATCCATTGACAGTGTTGCCGCTGATGGTTGCGTTTTTGATGGTAATGATGGCGTTTGCGCTGCCGTATATTCCTCCGCCTTCCCAAGTTGATGATTGGCTGATGGTTGCGTTGTTTTCGACGGTAAGTTTGCCGCGTTCGACGAATACTGCGCCTCCCCATCCTTTCGATTCGCTTTTGGTAAGCGAGAGGTTGCCGAGGGTGATGCTCGAGTAGTTGTCGACGGTGGTGCCGGAAGTCGACATACATGCGAGTGCGCCGCCGTCTTGCGCAGAGTTGCCTTCGGCGGTAAGGGCTTTGAGGTCGGCTGATGCTCGTGTGCCGGTAACGCAGATTGCGCCGCCGCGTCGCATTGCTTTGTTGCCGTTCATTGTCAGTTCGCCGGCTTCTTGCGGGTCGTGGCTGATGCTTGTATTGTAGACGTATACGGCGCCACCGCACGATTTATAATCTTCTTGAGTGGTTACATTACCGCTGCTGTCTTTTATGTCGTAGAATGTTTTGTCCAGCCATGAGTTGTAGTTGTTTTCCGAGTCGTGATATACTTTGTTGCTGTTTAGAGAGCCGCGGTTGAGGTGAAGGTTTACGCCGTAGTTTTTTTCGGCGAGCGACAGGTTTTCGAAGTAAAGTCCACCGCCTTTAACAGTTGCATGGTTGTTGTCGATTATTGCTCCGTTGAGGTGCAGGTTGAAAGTGGAGCCTTCGGTTAGTTGGCAATTTGTGTTGAGTTGGAACCCGATACCGCCACCGTATTGAGCGGTGTTGTCGTGGATGTAAAGTTTGTCGGTCAGGAAGTAGTCGAAATCGTATCTTCCGAGGTTTGATGCTGAATATCCATACATGTGTATGCCGCCGCCCATAATTCCGGCTGTGTTGTTACTGATTTCCGTTTGTGCGCCTGTAAATTCGCATAGCGTTTCAATACGCATAGCGCCACCGGAGCGCCCTGCCGTGTTGTGATGGAAATAGCATCCGTCGACGATTAGTTTCGGGCGCCGATTAGCGTCGTCTGCTTTGCCCATAGCGTTCCAGAATACTCCTGCGCAGCAGTTTTTAGCAGTGCAGTGTCCTATTTCGACATTTTTCATGGTGAAGTTTCCAACCCACGGTCCACGGAAACGTATAATGCCTCCCCATCCTGCGCCTGCGTCGGTGTCTTTCGACGGGTCGCTTGAGGCTGCCCCGTCACCTTTGGTTGCTTCACAACGGTCAATCAAGACATCGGTCATAGTGATGGCGCATGACGTTGGGGTGTTGTTTGCGTTTGCTGTGCAAGATTTTTCGTTTTCTGTAAAGAGCACGGGTCCGGCGTATGACTTGCAGTTTTGAAATGTGCAATTCTTGATGGTCGTTGTGCCAAGAAGTTGACTGTCTTGCCAGCCGGGGTTTATTTTAATTGCACTTTGTGGTGAATTCTGAGTGTTTAGAAAGTTTTGAATCGTGGTGTATTGCATCTCAATCGTGCCTGCCGTTTCTATCATAGAATATGTCATTGCCTTGCTGGCGCCGTCGAGAATTATGCGTTGGCTATTGCTTTTGCCGCGAATGATGAGTTTGCTTTTTTGGTAAACGCGGAAGTATGAATCTGCGGAGCCACTGTTTGTTAAGCTGACGGAAGTGTTAACATCGTCGGCAATTTCGACTATAAGTGTTACACTGTTGTCGCCATTGCCAACTTGGATGCAGCCGTTCATCGTTACGTTGCCTTTAATCTTTATGTAATATGTTTTTCCGTCTCCTTGGCAAGAAGTTGCGTCATCGTTGATAGTGGCACCGGAGTTCCAAAAGAAAGGGTCGTCGGCATAGCCGGTTGCGCCTGTGGCATAACCGGGAATTGCAATTAAAATTAATAGTGCAATGTTTTCAAAGTATTTACGTAAAGCAAATACGGTAGCAAATAATCTATTCATAATGGTAGTTAAAAGTAAAATATGGTTTTTACTATTAGTGTGTGTACTATTTTATGTAAGCTTGGTAAAAGTATAAACGACAAATGTAATAGGCAAATTTTTTGTATGCAAAATGTTTTATTCTGCATACAAAATGTATGAATTTAATATTATTTAATTATTTTTTCTGCTTGTTAGCCTCGGCGAGTTTTCGGGCGATAAATCTGCCGGTGATGCTGTCGGGACTTTGCGCGATTTGCTCGGGTGTGCCTTGTGCGACGAGGCTGCCGCCTTGGCTGCCGCCTTCGGGACCGAGGTCGATGACGTGGTCGGCACATGCGATTACTTCGAGGTTGTGCTCGATGATTATGATGGTATGTCCTTCGGCGAGGAGTATGTTGAAGGCTTTGAGCAGGGTGTTTACGTCGTGGATGTGTAGCCCGGTTGTGGGTTCGTCGAAGATGAACATTGTGGGCGCTGTTTTGGCGCGCGAGAGGAAGTTGGCTAACTTGATGCGCTGGTTTTCGCCGCCGGAGAGTGTCGACGATGTTTGCCCGAGTTTGATATATCCGAGTCCTACTTGTTGCAGCGGGAGCAGCCGTTTGACGATTTTTGCTTCGGTGCTTCCGTCGGTTTCGCTGAAGAATTGTATTGCTTCGTCGACGGTCATTTCGAGGACGTCGTAGATGTTTCGACCGCGGTAGGCGATGTCGAGAATTTCTTGCTTATATCGGTGTCCGTGGCAGCTGTCGCAGGTTAGTGTGATGTCTGCCATAAATTGCATTTCGATGGTGATTATTCCTTCGCCTTTGCAGGCTTCGCAGCGTCCGCCTTCAATGTTGAATGCGAAGTGTCCGGGACCGAATCCCATTTGTCGTGCGAGTTGTTGGTCGGCGAAGAGTTTGCGGATTTCGTCGAATGCTTTAAGGTAGGTTGCGGCGTTGCTGTGTGTCGACTTTCCGATGGGGTTTTGGTCGATAAATTCGACTCCGGAAATCATGCTGAGGTCACCTTTGAGCCCGGTGTGCGTGCCGGGAGCGTCGCCGCCGTTGCCGAAATGTCGCATCAGAGAGCGGTAGAGAATGTCGCGCACGAGTGTCGATTTGCCGGAGCCTGACACGCCGGTAACGACGGTCATTACGCCGAGCGGGAATCTGACGTCGATGCCTTTGAGATTGTTTTCGGCGGCGCCGGTCACTTCGATGTAGTTTCGCCATCCGCGACGGGGGTGGGGGATGGCTATGCGGAGTTCGCCGTTGATGTATTTTGCGGTGTAGCTGTCGCGGGCGTTTGCGAGGTTGTCGAACGCGCCTTGGTAGACGATGTTGCCGCCGCGGCTGCCGGCTTCGGGACCGACGTCGATGAGGTAGTCGGCGGAGCGAATTACTTCTTCGTCGTGTTCGACAACGACTACGGTGTTGCCTTTGTCGCGGAGCTTGTGCAGCACGCCGATTAGTCGCGCCGTGTCGCGCGGGTGCAGTCCGATGCTTGGCTCGTCGAGGATATAGACGGTGCCCTGGAGACCGCCGCCGAGCGTTGTGGCGAGGTTGATGCGCTGGCTTTCGCCGCCGGAGAGCGTCGACGAGAGTCGGTCGAGAGTGAGGTAGCCGAGCCCGACTTCGATGAGATAGTCGATGCGGTTACCTATTTCGATGAGCAGG
The DNA here is from genome assembly GCA_051872155.1 of Candidatus Limisoma sp. GTDB lineage: Bacteria > Bacteroidota > Bacteroidia > Bacteroidales > Muribaculaceae > Limisoma. The sequence continues at coordinate 7,578 of JBJEDO010000100.1, read as the reverse complement.
CGTCGGGCGATGGCTTGCTCTGTGTCGGTGAGTTCGAGTTCGGCGAACCACTGCTTGAGCTCGGTGATTGGCATTGTCACGACTTGGCTGATGTCTTTACCGCCGATTTTGACGTAGAGCGCTTCTTTGCGAAGCCGTCCGCCGTGGCACTCCGGGCATGTCGACTTCCCGCGGTAGCGAGAGAGCATAGCGCGGTTTTGCACGAGGTAGATGCTCTTGCGAAGCATTTCGAAGAAGTCGTTGATGCCGTGCACGCCGTTGCTGCCGTACCAGAGCAGGTCGCGTTCGTTGTCGGAGAGTTGGTAGTATGGCTTGTGGACGTGGAATCCGAGAGGAGAAGCATCGTTGATGAATTGCCGTTTCCAAGCGCTCGATGCCTCGCCGCGCCAGCACATTACGGCGTCGTCGACCACCGAAAGAGCTTTGTTGGGGATGACGAGGTCTTCGTCGATGCCGAGCACTTTGCCGAATCCGTCGCAAGTGGGGCAGGCGCCGAGCGGGTTGTTGAAGTTGAACATTTGCTCTGACGGCTCGCTGAAAGTCATTCCGTCGGCTTCGAAGCGGTTGGAGAAAGTGTAGTATCTCAATTCTGGACTCCAAACGGCAACGATGCAGGCTCCGCGACCTTCGTTGAAGGCAGTTTCGACGGAGTCGGTGAGACGGCTTATTGCGTCGCTGTCGGTAGCCACGGCGATGCGGTCGATGAGCAGGTGCATACCGTCGGCAACGGCAGACGTTCGTCCGGCAACGATGTCGGCAATTTCGTAGAATGAGCCGAACTGCTCGACGCGCGAGAACCCTTCGGCGGCGTAGGTGCCGAGTTGTTCGTTGAGCGAGCGACCTTGAGGAATGTCGATGTTGATAAGCAAAGCGATGCGAGTGCCTTCGGGATGCGACGTCACGGCGCGGACAACGTCGGCAGTGGTATGCTTTTTCACTTCGCAGCCCGACACCGGCGAAAACGTTCGTCCGATGCGAGCGAACAGCAAGCGCAAGTAGTCATAGATTTCGGTCGAAGTTCCAACGGTGCTTCGCGGATTTCGCGTTGTGACCTTTTGTTCGATGGCAATCGCCGGCGGAAGACCCTTGATTAGGTCGCATTCCGGTTTGCGGAGTTTGCCGAGAAACTGGCGAGCGTAAGCCGATAGACTTTCGACGTACCGACGTTGACCTTCAGCGTAGAGCGTGTCGAAAGCCAACGACGATTTACCCGAGCCGGAGAGCCCGGTAACGACCACAAAGCGATTTCGCGGGATTTCGACGTCGACGTGTTTGAGGTTATTGACGTCAGCACCTTTAATAACAATATTGCCTTCTCTCATAACGTGTCTTGCGCTTATTCTTGCAAAGTTACGCATTTCCGCCGAAATACGCTATATTGAGGGTGGAGAATCGGCGAGTCAGGGTGAAAAAATGGTCGAGAAAAGCATCCCGACCAATAGTTGTATATCAAGGATCGGCGGATGTCTTACCTCTCCACTCTCCGCTCTTACCTCTTGCCTGTTATGGTATCGAGACTTCGCCGCAGAGGGAGAAGTTGAGGTATTTTTTTACTTCGTCGGCGGTGAGTTCCATGCCGAAGAGGTACATGAGTTTGGTGAGTGCGGCTTCGCTGGTTATGTCGTTTCCGCTGATAACTCCGGCTGCCGACATTGCGTTGCCGGTCATGTAGCGCTCGGAATTGACGCCGCCGTTGACGCATTGTGTGACGTTGACGATTACGATTCCGCGGTTAACGGCGTCGTGGATTGCGTCGACAAACCAGCGGTCGGTGGGTGCGTTTCCGGCGCCGAACGATTTCATGACGATGCCTTTTATTTCGGGTGTTGCGAGCAGGTGTCGTAGGGTTGTCTCGGTGATGCCGGGGAAGAGTGTCATGAACATTACGTTGCGGTCGAGGTTGTACTGCACTTTCAGGGGGCGGTGTGCGTGGTTGCGCAGGAGTCGTTCTTTGTGAAACTGTATGTCGAGTCCGATTTTTGCGAGATATGGGTAGTTGTTGCTCTTGAATGCGTTGAAGTAGTCGGCGCTGATTTTTGTGCTTCTGTTGCCGCGCCAGAGGTAGTCTTCGAAGAGGATTGCCACTTCTTGTACCATAGGTTCTCCGTCGATGTCGGTTGCAGCGGCGATTTGGAGGGCTGTGATGAGGTTTTCTTCGCCGTCGGTGCGCACTTCGCCGATTGGCAGTTGTGAGCCGGTGATGATTACAGGTTTGTGGAGGTTTTCGAGCATAAAGCTGAGTGCGGAGGCGGTGTAAGCCATTGTGTCGGTGCCGTGGAGCACGACGAAGCCGTCGTAGTCGGCATAGTTGTCGGCGATGCTTCGTGCTATCTCGACCCATCGTTCGGGGTCCATGTTTGCGGAGTCGATGGGCGGGTGGAATTGTATGTTGTTGATTTCGTAGTCGAGTTTTTTGATTTTTGGGACGTTGTCGATGAGGTGAGTGAAGTCAAAAGGTTGCAGCGAGTGTGTTACGGGATTTTCTATCATGCCGATAGTTCCACCGGTGTAGATAATCAGAATTTTGGGTCTTGCCATAGCGAGGAGATTATTATGGTGCAAAAATAAGAAATTCCGGGCAAAATGAAAGATGTTTTGCCCGGAATTTTATGTTGTTTGTTATTTTTGTTGGCAAAATGGCACTTCGACGGTTGCTTTATTGAAGAAGTCGTTGAAGAAGAGCATGTGGTCGCGGAGCGAGCGTTGCCAGTATGGCCAGGAGTGGTTGCCTGGGCGTGTGGTAAATTCGTGGGGGATGCCGAGGCGGGTGAGTTCGTCGTGGAGGTTGCAATTCACTTGGTAGAAGAAGTCTTCGGTTCCGCAGTCGATGATTAGCGAGAGTGCGCCGGGCTTGAGTTTGGGAAGTTGCGCCATGACTGTGTTTGCGTCCCATGTCTTTGGGTTATTGGCTTTGGTGCCGAGCCGCAGCTTGATGTCCCAGCTGTTTGGGAATGGGCGGAAGTCGACGCCGCCGCTCATCGACCCGGCAGCGCCGAAGGTGTCTTGATGGCGAATGGCGAGGTAGAGTGCGCCGTGGCCGCCCATGCTGAGTCCGGTGACTGCGCGTGCGTCGCGACGGGCTTTTGTGGGATAGTTGGCGTCGATATATTTTACGAGTTCGGTTGATACGAATGTCTCGAATCGGCATTTCGGGTCGATCGGGCTATCGAAGTACCAGCTCGTTTCGGCATCGGGGATGACGATGAGCAGGCGTAGCGCATCGGCGTAGCTGCGCACGTCGGTGAGTCCGAGGTATCCGCGCAGGTGGTTGTCGCCGTAGCCGTGGAGGAGGTAGACGGTTGGGAGTGTGTCGCGTGGGGTAATGTTGTCGGGCTTGATGACTGATACGTGGATTTTGCGCTTCATAGCCGGGCTGTAGACTTGAATGGTGTCGAGCTCGGAAGCGAAAGCGGGTAGGGCGACCGATAGAATCAGTACGAGCGTTGCGATGTGTTTTAGGAATCTCATTGTCGTTGGTTTTGGTGGTTAAGACTTTTGCAAAGTTACAGGTTTTGCGGTGAGAAAGCAATAGATTTGCATAACTTTTGCAAATTTTGAGGAAGAAAAATGCTTTCGATACGGTGCTGATAGCCAACGGCTTGTAAACCGGGTGAAATTTTTTTGTCAGAAAATTCTTGCGGAATCGAGAAAAAGTTGTACCTTTGCAGTCGGGTAAGTCCTATACGACCAGCTCCTTGTGAAATCCCCCAGGTCTTGACCGAAGCAAGGGTAGCTCGTGTAGCGGTGCGATATAGATCGCTTGCCCGTCTGCCTCTTTAGCTCAGTTGGCCAGAGCACGTGATTTGTAATCTCGGGGTCGTTGGTTCGAATCCGACAAGAGGCTCAAGAAGGACGCTATGGCGTCCTTTTTTTTGTTGCCTGTATGCATCGGCGCACCCTATTTTGTTGACGAATATCAAAAAAATGTGTCTAATTGGTTCGATTTATTGGTTTTTGTGTAAAAAATAATAAAACAAATTCAAATAAAATCAATATTGAGGGGGTTGATTTGCAAGAGTGGTGAATGGGCGCTATATTTGCGTTGTCGAAAGGAAAAGATATGCATAATGTAATGAAAATATACGCTTTGGTAGCCTTTTTTAGTATGATATCGGCGACGTGTTGGTCGCAGGTAACGCGAGTGGCTATAGATAGCCCGCGCAATGCCAAGGCGAACTACATTGACGTTTACGAATACGACTATGTCGACGTTCAGCCGCAGTTTCCCGGCGGCGACCGCGCGATGGTCAACTTCATCAACAAGACTCGCGTATATCCTTACGAGGCTTATCAGCACAAAATCCAAGGCCGTGTGGTTTGTAGTTTTATCGTTAATACCGACGGCACGATTTGTAACATTTCGATATTGAAAGGCGCGCATCCGTTGCTCAATCGCGAGGCGGTACGCATAATCAAGGAGATGCCGACGTGGCATGCCGGCTCGATGTGCGGCGAAGAAGTGCCCGTGCGTTGCATACTTCCGATTGCTTTCCGCTTGTAGAAAATCGTTTCCCGACATATCACCGCGCCCGACAATGCAATATTTTCGGGCGCGGTTCGTTATATATGTATTAATGTGACAAAATGAGAAATCTTATTATAATATGTATAGCGTTGCTACTCGTTGGCGTGAGTTCGTGCATTGAGGACGACTTTGCTACCGGGAGCAGCGATTTGCCGGAATTTTCGGTCGACACGCTGAGTTTCGACACAGTGTTTACGGGCGAAGTTACGGCGACAAAGCGTTTTCTGGTCTACAACCGTCATAAAAAGCAACTCAACATCGAGCGCATCTCGTTTGCGGGAGCGCCGGAGGGAGCGAAATTTTATATGAACGTCGACGGGCGCAGCGGCGAAGAGTTTTCCAACGTGGAAGTGCGCGGCGAAGACAGTATCTACGTGTTTGTCGAAGCGCGAGTTGACGTCAATTCGGCGACCACACCGTTCGACGTGTTCGACTATCTGCGGTTTGTGACCAACGGAGTAGAGCAGACCGTGGTGGTGCGCGCGGCAGGACAGAATGCCAACACCGTACGCAATCTTCACATCACCGAAAATACCACGCTGAGCGACCCGCGGCCCTATCGCGTTATGGATAGCCTCGTCGTGGAAGAAGGCGCTACGCTGACCATTCCCGCCGGAAAAACCATATACTTTCACGACAAAGCATTGCTGAAGGTGCGCGGCACGCTCATTGCCGACGGCACGACGGGCAGCGACGTCGTTCTTCGCGGCGACCGCCTCGACAAGGTGGCGGGGTCGATACCATTCGACTTGATGTCGGGACAATGGGGCGGCGTGGTGATAGAGCGCGGAAGTTTCGGCAACGAGATGCGCCACGTCTATATGCAAGGCTCGTCGCTGGGCGTTGTGGTCGATTCGTGCGGCGTGACCGACCGTCGTAAGTTGTATCTCTACAATTCCGTGCTCCACAATTCGTCGGGGTCGTTGCTCACTGCGGCGCATTCGTGGATTGACGCCGACGGCTGCGAGTTTTCCGACTGCCACTACGGCGTGGTCGACCTCACCGGTGGACGCTACACCTTTAATAATTGCACGTTTGCCAACTATTACCTTTTCGACGCCATAATGAGCCCGATACTTACGCTTTGGTATGTGCTACCCGCCGACAAGACGTACGACAATCCGCTGATGCAAGCCGAGTTTCGCAATTGCATCGTCTACGGCAACTGCTCCGACATCAACGAGGTCGATTTGACCGGGTCGAACGTTATGTTGCGACATTGCCTGTTGCGTGCTGAGGGAACTAACGACGACAATTTCATCGACTGCCTTTGGGGTAAAGACCCGTGCTTCTACACCGTGCGCGAAGACTATTATTTTGACTATCGTCTGCGTAACGAGAGTGAGGCGATAGGCGCCGGCTCGGCAGAATATGTGCCGCAAGCCGCAAGGATAGACTATTACGGCAACGAGCGCTTGTTGGAGCGCGGCGTCGACTTGGGCGCATACGTTTGGATTGAACAAAAGGAGGATGAGAAATAAATGGTCACTACGATTCATCTTAAAATGCAGGTTCGCGCCTTTCACGGCGTCGACGAGCAAGAGCGCCGCGTGGGCAACGACTTCGCCGTAAGTCTGTCGCTGCAATATCCTTTCGACAATGCTATGGAGAGCGACAATCTCGACGATACGATAAGTTATGCCGACGTCGCCGAGATAGTGCGTGAGCAGATGTCGGTGCCGTCGAAGTTGCTCGAGCACGTCGTAGGGCGGATTCGCCGAGCGTTGCTGAGCCGCTATCCTGCTATCCGAGGCGGACGAATCGCCGTAGCCAAACTCAATCCGCCGATTTCCGGACAAGTCGAAGCTGCAGTCGAAGTGGAGTGGTAGATTTATTGCGAAACAGGTTTTTATTTCGACAAAACTGCCTAACTTTGCATAAAATTTCGCCGAGAGCGAAAAAAGTGTAATTAGGTAAAAAAGATTATGGTAATTCAATGTGCAATTATCTTCGGGTGCTTGGCGCTCGGAGAGTTGGTAGTGTGGCTTACCGGCATCAAGTTGCCGTCGAGTATTATCGGAATGTTAATTCTCACGCTACTTCTTCAGTTAAAAGTCATAAAACTCCGTCAGGTTGAGGGCATGGCAAATTTTCTGGTAAAAAATCTCGGATTCTTTTTCGTGCCGGCTGCGGTATCGCTGATGCTCTATTTCGACATCATCAAAGCGCAATGGCTGCCAATCGTGGTGGCATCTGCCGTGAGCACGGTGCTGGTAATAGTGGTTACCGGCTGGATTCATCAATTGTCACGCAAATTTTTTGAAAAATAGGTAGTTATGGAATATCTCGGCAATCCGTATTTTATGCTTGCTCTGACCTTTGCGGTCTACGCAATCTGTCAACTTGTGCAGTCGCGTCTGCATCTGTCGTTTCTCAATCCCATTCTCATATCGGCGATTGTGATAATTGCGTATCTCAAAGCGACTGACGTTAGCATCGAGAGCTATAACGAAGGCGGCAAGTATATAGAATTCTGGCTCAAGCCGGCGATTGTGGCATTGGGTGTGCCGCTCTACAAGCAGTTGTCGGCAATACGCAAGCAGCTTGTTCCGCTTCTCCTATCGGAGTTGGCTGGCTGTGTGGTCGGCATCGTTTCGGTCGTGGTTGTGGCGCGTCTGCTCGGCGCTACGCAGGAGGTGGTAATGTCGCTGGCTGCGAAGTCGGTCACCACACCGATTGCAATGGAGGTGACAAAAGCGGTAGGCGGTATTCCTCCGCTTACGGCAGCGGTAGTGGTCTGTGTGGGCATCTTCGGCGGAATGACCGGATTTAAAGTGATGAAAATGACGCATATCGGCAACCCGGTGGCGCAGGGCTTGTCGCTCGGAACGGCGGCGCACGCCGTTGGCACGTCGCGTGCAATGGATGTGAGCGACACGCATGGCGCATTTGCAAGCCTCGGACTGACAATCAACGGCATCTTTACCGCACTGCTTACGCCCACCGTGCTTTCGTTGATTGATTAAGAGAATATGGCAAAAACAACACTCAAAATCGATTATTATATTTGCGGTCAGTCTTATTGCTTACGCACCGCGCACCGGACTTCGTCC
>JBJEDO010000099.1:0-13330 GCA_051872155.1 Candidatus Limisoma sp. | reverse complement strand
ACAATATTTGCACTGACCTTTTGGCGATTGTTGACCATATTCCAGAAATCCTTTCTCAACTTTTCCGCATCGATGCCCGATTCCGGTTGAAGGATTCCGTCTTTTGTCTCTTTTACGCCAAGAAGAATCACACCACCGTTGGTATTTGCAAAAGCTGAATAAGTTTCCCATATCGAATTTGGGAAACCACCTTTTGCCGACTTCGCTTCAAGACGACTATTTTCTTTATAGGTATTCAGTGTTTTTATGTCAAACGTATCCATGGCGATTTTCTTTATGCAAATATACAAAATTTTGTTGATATAAAGGTTCGGTCTATGTTTTTTCTCTTTGGAATTTTCAAACATTTCTCGAATTAATGCTGTTCCTCCTATCTCGAATGGGCACAAATTTGTTTGGATGGCGGTTTTAACATTTTATTTTAAACAGGGCTTTATTTACAAATTTCTAAAAAACTCGGTCGGCGAAACTATAAAATTCTTTAAAAACCGCCCAAATGTTTTGATCTTATTTTTTAGTTCGAGTAAAAGTTCTTAACTTTGAGGCTGATAGAAAAAATACAAACTTAATATATAGTCGGAAAATGGAACAAACCTTGGTGATATTAAAGCCGTCAACAGTCATTCGTGGCCTTATGGGCGAAGTTATTAATCGCTTTGAAAAGAAAGGCTTAATCATAGCCGGAATGAAGATGATACAGCTCAACGATGACATCCTTGCCGAGCATTATTCCCATTTGGTAGACCGTCCGTTTTTCCCGTCGTTGAAGCGCTCGATGATGGCGTCGCCCGTTGTGGTGATGTGCGTTAGAGGCGTCGAAGCCGTGGCTGTCGTTAGAGCGATGACCGGCGCAACCAACTCTCGCGTTGCCGCCCCCGGTACAATCCGCGGCGACTACTCGATGAGCGGTCAGCAAAACATCGTGCACGCTTCCGACTCGGTGGAAAATGCTGAAATCGAACTCAAGCGTTTCTTCAGCGACGACGAAATTTTCGACTATAAACCCGCAACAATCGACGCCCTCTATGGTGAAGGCGAATGCTAAAAACTAACCTTAAAAATGAATTTTCGAAATCTCAGAATATTAGCGGCATTAGCTATTGCAGCGGTAGCATCGACCGCCGGCGCGCAAAATCTGCGCTCGGTGTCGGCGCACAGCAGTATGCATAGCGATTTGATTGCGTCACAGCGCAACGTAAGCGACCAAATTCGCACCGAAGAAACCACCAAATTTATGGAAAGTTTCTTCGAAGAGCAAGAACCCGAAATCGACATCTATACCGAAGGATGGGATAGCCAATTGGTTAACCCGTTTGCCGGAATGGACGTGCCCGACAACGTGCGAATCGACGTTAGCAATTACGCTATGCCGGTGCCCGGATTCCTCACTTCGCCCTACGGCTACCGCCCGCGTTTCCGCCGTATGCACAAAGGTGTTGACCTCAAGCTCTGCGTCGGCGACACCGTACGCGCTGCTTTCGACGGCAAGGTGCGCCTCACTCGCTTCGAGCGCAAAGGCTATGGCTACTACGTAATAGTGCGTCACAACAACGGTCTCGAAACCGTTTACGGCCACTTGTCGCGCTTCTTGGTTAAACCAAACGACGTGGTGAAAGCCGGCGAACCGATTGCTCTCGGCGGTAATACAGGTCGCAGCACAGGCCCGCACCTCCACTTCGAAACCCGCTATATGGGCTACGCTATCAACCCGATGGCAATCTTCGATTTTGCCAACCAGACAACTCATACCGACTACTATACTTTCAACAAGAAAACCTACACCAAGGCTCGCGACTATTCACCCAGTTCGAATGTGCGCTATGCCGAGGAATGGTCGAAGTCGAAAACAAACAGCTATAGCTCAAAAGGTACGAAGAAAACCCACAAAGTTAAGAAGGGGGAATCGTTGAGCAAGATAGCCGACAAGTATGGTACAACGGTGTCGGCACTTTGCAAACTTAACGGCATCAGCACCAAGTCGAAAATCCAGCCGGGCAAAGTGTTACGCGTCAAGTAGAAAGAATTTGTGAAAAAAGTGTCTATAGAGATTCAGGGTCGCCACGTTGCGGCCCTGTTTCTTTAGGTAAGAGTGGGGCGTTTATCGTTTATCGGTGAGCGTTTATCGTTTATCGTTTATCGCTGGCATCTGCTTTCTCTCCGCTCTCCGCTCTCCACTCTCCACTCTTACCTTTTACCTTACCACCACCAACGGCGGCTGGTCGGGTGTATGAGTGCTGCGGATGCGCCATTCTTTCGGGTATAGGTTGTTTGTGCGGTTGCCGAGGTTTTTAAGCCAGCCGAGCGGTGAGCCTTCGAAGGTGACAAGCACATAACCTTTCGGCGCATCGACCGCGATTGGTTCGCCGCGGAGATAGGCAATCGCCGCAGTGTAGTCGACGTCGGCGACGGCAAATTCACTACGGTTGAGTTGCCGCGACAGCGCGAGCGCTTGCGAGGGGATGATGTCTTTACCTTTGATGGAAGCTGTTTCCACGCCGCAGTAGATGGCGTTGAGCGAGTCGGCAACGTAGCGCATTGAGTCGGCAAGTCCGTCGGGAAGTGCGGTAATCACCGTCCTGTCGGACGTCAATTTGTGAGAGCCGGAGAGCATGTTTGCGCATTGCGGCGGCACTTTCTGCGCACCTTTGCGCGAGCGTCCCGATTTTGGCGTATAGCGCGAGCCGTTGCCCGGCTTGCGAACGACAGCCATAAAGAGACCTTCGCCGCGAACCAGGTGCGGCAAGAAACGCATTGCGGGAGCCGACGAGTCGATTGCCGGGGCGATACCCCATTCAGGTTCGATGGGGATGTGAACGGGTTCGGCATCGTAGTCGTCGACGAGCAGGCGTACGATTTCTTCGTTTTCGTCGCGGTTGAATGTGCAAGTACTGAGGATGAAGAATCCGCCGGGGCGAAGTGCGTCCCACACGTCGGCGATGATTTGCCGACTGAGTTGGCTGCATTGGCGTACGAGCGACTTCGACCACTGCGCAACGGCTTGGCTGTCTTTGCGGAACATCCCTTCGCCGCTGCAAGGCATGTCGGCGGCGATGATGTCGAAGAAGTTGCGCATCGCGCCGATGTGTTTGGGCGTATCGTTGGTCACAACGCAACAGTCTGTGCCCCATTTTATGACGTTCTGGCGCAGAATGAAGGCGCGTGAACGGTCGATTTCGTTAGCCACGACGAGCGAACCCTCGGGGAGTGCGTCGATGGCGGCAGTCGTTTTGCCACCCGGAGCGGCGCACAGGTCAAGGTAGTTCACTGAACTGCGGTCGGCAGTAAGATGGCGCACCACGCGGTCGATGACCATCGACGACGGGTCTTGCACGTAGTAGGCGCCGCTGTGGAATAGCGGGTCGAAGGTAAATGCCGGTCGCGAGGCGAGGTAATAGCCGTGCCGACACCAAGGCACAGGGTCGGCATCGCCGGCAAGACAAAAACCTTTCTGCAGGTTCGGGCGGATGGCAACGCTCGGGTCGGTGAGGAGTGCGCTCGTGAGCGCATCGGCATCGATGCCCATGTCGAGTATTTGCGCTATAAAATCGTCGTGGAGGTTTTGCATAGTGGCGGTCTATTCTCGGTAGTAAATACGTTTTACGCGGGTCGAAACGGAGGTAAGCACTTCGTACGGAATCGTGCCGAGTTTGTCGGCGATTTCGGTAGCGGTGATGTTCTCGCCGAAAATTTCCACTTTGTCGCCAACTCGACAGTCAACGTCGGTGACGTCGACCATGCACAAGTCCATGCAGATGTTGCCGACGGTGGGGCAGCGATGTCCTGCAATGACCACTTCGCCGACGCCGCGACCGAGGTGGCGGTTAAAGCCGTCGGCATAGCCTATGGGGATGGTTGCTATCGTCGAATCGCGTTGGAGCACGCCGTGGCAGCCGTAGCCGATGGCGGTGCCTTTCTGCCATTGGCGTATTTGTATGATTACCGAGTGGAGTGCGGAAACCGGGCGTAGCGTGTCGTCGTAGCCCTCGCCGAGGGTCGGGATGCCGTAGAGTCCGATGCCCAGACGCACCATCTCGTATTGGTGGTCGGGGAAGCGGAGAATGCCGTCGGTGTTGAGGATGTGGCGCATTATGGGGTAGTCAAATCGACCGAGCACATATGACGTGCAGCGGTCGAAGTAGTCGAGTTGCATATGCGCATAGTCGGTTTTTTCGAACTCGTCGGCGGTGCAGAGGTGTGAGAATACCGAAGCCGGGCGTACGTTGCTTTGCGACAGCAGGATGTCGGCAACGGCGGGGAGCTCTTCGTAGACGAACCCGAGTCGGTGCATGCCGGTGTCGAGTTTCAGGTGTATCGGGTAGCCCGAAATGCCGAATTTCTGCGCCTCGACGATAATTTCGTTGAGCATGGCAAAGCTATAGATTTCCGGCTCGAGACGATAGTCGAAAAGTGCTTTGTAGTTCACCACTTTCGGGTTGAGCACCATAATGGGCATCGTTATTCCGGCTTGACGGAGCGCGACGCCTTCGTCGTGGGCGGCAACGGCGATGTAGGCTGCGCCTTGTGCTTGCAGCGTCTTGGCGAGCTCGAGAGAGCCGGCGCCGTAGCCCGAGGCTTTGAGCATGCAGACAATCTTGGTCGTCGGTTCGAGCCGCGAGCGGTAGAAGTTGTAGTTGTAGGTCAGTGCGTCGAGGTTAACCTCTAAAACTGTTTCGTGCTGCTTGGCTTCGAGCATTTCGTAGATGCGGCCGAAGCCGTATTCGGGAGCGCCTTTGAGCAGGATGAGTTCGTTGGCGAAGTCGGACGGCGACATAGAGGCAAGCATTTCGTCGGTGGTGCGGAAAAACTTCGAGCGCGACGAAAAGAGCGAGCGATGTTGGTAGATTTCTTCACCGATGCCGATGATGCGCGCAATGTGTCGCGCATTGACCATGTCGGCGATATTTCGGTAGACCACGTCGGTCGGGATGCTCTCGGGCAGCACGTCGGAGAGGATGAGCGTCGAGGTGCGAATTGCCGTAGTGCGACGCATCATAAAGTCGATCGACGGGGCGAGCGAGAGGTAGTCGCCGGTGTATGTGTCGTGGATGAGCAGGCAGTTGTTGACGCCTTCGGTAACGTCCATGCGCGAGCCGGTGGCAACGAGGCGGCGGAAGCGGTTCTTGATGGCTGAACTCATCGGTATGTTCATTGCCAGCAGCGTAGCCAGACAGGTTATGGCGTTTTGGATGTCGTGGGTGGCTGTGAACGGTATGGTGATGGTGTCGCCGAGCATCAGGTAGGTGAAATGGATGTCGGTAGAGTTGCCGTGGCGCATAATCGACGAGATAAAGAGCGGCGCATCCGATTGCGACTGCGACCAGCCTATTTCTTGCACGCCGTAGCAGAGGTCGATGATGCCGCCGGCGATGAGTGCGTCGTCGCTGCAATAGACGATGCGCTGACTCGCGCGCGACAGGCGCAGCTTTTCGGTGCACTTCTCTTCGATGGAGTTGAAGCCTTCGCTGTGCTCGTCGCCGATGTTGGTAATTACCGTAATTGTCGGGGCGATTACCGAGGCAAGTGCCGACATTTCGTCGGGACGAGAGATTCCGGCTTCGATGATTGCTATTTGGGTACTTTCGTCGACGTCCCACACCGACAGGGGCACGCCGATTTGCGAGTTGTAGCTGCGCGGACTGCGCACGATGCTGAAGTCGTTGCGAAGCAGTTGGTAGAGCCATTCTTTGACGATGGTCTTGCCGCGACTTCCGGTAATGCCGATTACGGGTATGTTGAAGCGATTGCGGTGATGTTGCGCAAGCGTTTGCAGGGCAGCAAGGGTATTGTCGACGACGATGAAGTTGGTCGTGCTGTCGAAATCGCCTGCGGGGATACGCTCGACAACGAAGTTGCGCACGCGCTTTTCGTAAAGTTGTCCGATGTAGTTGTGTCCGTCGTTACTCTTTGTCTGTAGGGCAAAGAACAGCGACTTCTCGGGGTAGACGAGGCTGCGAGAGTCGGTCAGGAGGGTGTCGATGGTTGCATCGGTCAGTCCTTGCGTCGATGCACCGAGAATGTTTGCTATTTCTAATATCGAATAATTCATTTCTGAAAAAGTTTCGTTTCAAGTTCGACAATGGCTTTTTTGAGGCGAGCAATGTCGTCGGCATTGTCGGTCATAGGTCGATGGTTGCGCAGTCGCCACAACTTCAGGCATTCTTGCGAGCGGCGCAGAGTGGGCTCCGACATATGGGTGTCGGCGAAGCGCTCGTAGACGTATTCCACGGCTTGGTCGGACGGATGGCACATATCTGCGGCATAGAATCGGTAGTCGCGAAGTTCGTCGAGCAGAATCTCGTAGGAGGGAAAATATTCGCAACCGTCGACTGTTTCTGCCAGTTCCCGGCAAACAAGTCGCAGAATTGATTTGCTGAGGCTGTTTCCGGCGAGTCCGTCGCTGAGATGGCGTATCGGGCTGACGGTAAATATTATGCGTAGGTCGGGGAAGAGGCTGCGCAGCGTGGCGATGGTCTGATGCCAGCGTCGGACGGTCTCTTCGTAGTTGATAAGTATGCGTCGGAAGTTCGATTGGGGAAGTTTGTGGCAATTTGCCACGACGCGGCCGCCCGTGTAGTAGACATAAGCCGTGCCGAAGGTTATAATCATCACGGAGGTGCTTCGGAGTGCCTCTTTGGCGGCGAGGAGCGAGTCGTTGATACCGGTGAGAGTGCGATTGATGTCGGCGCCGGAGAATCGGCTATGGTGGTCGAAACTGTGCCACGTGCCGCGACTCTCGAACAGGTCGTCTGCCGAGTAGCGGTCTTTGTTAAGCAGAATGTCGATGGCGCGGTCGATGCTCAACGGGTTGTAGAGCGTGCCGAAGGGGTTGATGCATACGTCGAACAACCGCCGACGGAGTTGCTCGCCGATGTTGTCGCTAAAGCATGAACCCAAAAGCATTATCTTGTCGTCATAACCTATGGAAATGCCTGCAGGAATGTCTACTGTGGTCATCAATTTCATAACTCTCGCTTTTGATAGTGCAAAATTACACAATACCGCTCAATTTAGAAACCTGTGGAGGCGGTTTTTTGTGTTGATGAGTGGTTGAGTTTGTGAGTTGATGAGTAGTCTGACCTGAAATTTGCTTTTTCGTTTGATTCTTATTACTTTTGTCAACGAGGCGGACTGCCAAGGGTCGAAATGTCAGCGAATTGGATTGGTTTGCCTCGAACGTGTAATAATTTTGAAAATTTTTAGTGTATGAAAACTTCCAAAACTACTGCAGTGATTATGTGTTTGTTGGTTGCGGCAATGGCGTTTGCACCGCCGACGAATGCGCAGTTTCTCAACAAGTTGTCGAAGGGTCTCGAGAAGGTGAATAAGGGTCTCGACAAGGCTGAAAAGGCGCTCAGCGGCGACAAGAGCAAGTCGAACACCACCACGACAAAGCAGCCTGCCACGAGTGCGCCGAAGGTGCAAAGCGACCGACAGAACGCTCCGGAGCAACCGAAGTCGGTAGCCAATTCCGATGCGGTTGAAGCTAAAGACATGATTGTCCGTCCGCATCTGACGACGGAAACGCGCTTCATATGCAAAAATGTTGCCTTCAACACGCTTGAAAACAACCCGGTGAGTGAGGGCATCTTCGCACTTCCTGAGTATAATCGCGACCTCGGTTCGGGTATGTTCTACGGCTTTTGGACCATCGACGGCAAGTGCTTGTTTGAGCCGCGCTATCAACAGTTGGGCGACCGTCCGGTGTTCGGCAGCGGTGCTGCGGTTGTCAAGGGACTGAAGAACGACAAAGGCGTGCAACTTGCAACGATACTCTATGCCGACGGCTCGGTGCGCGAGTTGCCGGAAAGTTATAAGAAGGTGTCGCAGTTTCACGACGGTATAGCCACGGTCGAAACGGGTGGCTGGAACGTGAAAACTCCCGAGACTTTCTGCATCGACACCCAAGGCAAGCGCGTGTGGCCGACGCTCGGACCGGGCAGCATCATGGAAGTGGGCTATCTGCGCGACGGACTGCGCCGCGTGAAGGTGCGCACAGAGCCGGAACGGTTCCGTTACGTGACGCGTTGGGGCTTTATCAACAATTTCGGCAAATGGGTCATCAAGCCCACGCTGAAAGAGGTGCGCGAGTTTAAGAACGGCTATGCGTTGGTGGTTGACGAGGCTGACAAGCTGAAGTTTATCGACACCAAAGGTGCAACGGTCTGCGAGATTCCCGGCGGCGCTACTAATCTGCAATATGCTCAGGAAATTAGCGACATCTCCGACGGCTACTTCGTCAACAAATCGGTGTTCTACGACCTGACCGGCAAAGAGCAAAAGCGCTACTATAAGGCTACGGGCTTCACCAACGGCTATGCTTTCGTGCGCGACGATTTCAACGGGTCGATTTACGTCATCAACACTCGTTTCGAGCCGGTACGCACGCTCTACGGCGTTGATTTGCAAAGCGCACGCGTTTTGTTGGGCTGCAACAATCCGCTCTTCGGCGAGGCAGGTGTCGGCACTATCGACCGCCGAAATGTGGTGACGCCGCGCGGCGATATGCTAATCATCGGCAACCAGTGGTCTGAAACTATCGGCGATTTCTTCCCGGATGAGTATGCGCCTTGTCAGGCTAAGTTGAAAGACATGGGAGCAAAAAAAGCATACGAGTATCTTGGTTATATCAATCGCAAAGGCGAGTTTGAGGTGGTCTTTTCCGACGACAAGGCGGCGCGCGGACCGTTTGTAGGACCGTTCCCGATAAATGACCCCACCGATTCGATTCCCAAAGGCGGGCCGTGGCCTCCGCTGCCTCCCGGCGATACCATTCCCGAAGGTCCGAAAAATGTTATTACCTCGAAATATCGCGTGCGCGTGATTGCGAGCCCTGACGAAGGCGGCAAGGTTGTCGGCGGCGGCGAATATAAGTATGGCGATACTATCACTGTCGGCGCCAAGGCTAACGAAGGTTGGCACATCTCCGACGTGGTCTGCAGCAACCGATTCACGAAAACGTCGAAAATCAACAAGTTCGTGGTTCGCGGCGATATGGACATTACGGTCTACTTCCTGAAAGACGATGACGTTACGCCGGTACGGTCGGGCACTTATTCGGGCGATATGGGGCTGAAATTCGCCGACAATCTTACACAGTCGGCTATCTCCGTACCTGTCTATCTCGAAACGTCGGCAACCTCGGCTGTCGAATCGCCCTACGGAAAGAACACACAAGGCTTCTTGGCTGTGATGATAAATCCCGACGAGACGTATGTCTGCGAGTCGCCGACCAAATCGACTGTTAAAGGCAATGCGGTGTTCTCGTTGAACGGATTCTTTGTGCCGATGAAGGTTAGGGGCGTGATGGACGACGCCGGCAAGACTTATATGTTGCTCGATGGCGGCGAGGTGAAAATCAACAATCTGAGATTGCTTTCTTCGGGCGCAAAAGCGGCTGATGTGAGTGCTCTGGAGGCGGTGATGGTCAATCTGATGCTGATGTTCGACGGCGCCGATGTGACGCTCTCGGGAGCGTCATATCGCGTTGAGATGCTCGACGTCGACTCGTCGACCGGTGCCTTTACGTTCGGCATGCTCCAGCGCAAAGATACGCAGCGTGGCTGGATTGCCGCCGGCTCTGACGTGTTTGCTCAAGTCGACCGCAGATTCTTCTCGACGACTGTCGACTACGGAATCCCTGCCGACTACTTCAACGGCATCCGTATGACACCGTCGGCAAAGCGCGACGACGTACTCTGGCAACCCACCGCCGGATTCTTCGAAAACAATCCGACTATGGCGGAGTCGTTCGCTGCCGAATTGGGTAAGAACTTCCGTTCGTTCCAGTCGGAGTGCGACTTGCTTAAAGGGGTGACATTCAAAGATTTTACCGACGCGTACGAGCGCGTTCTGAAATTCAGATAACCCGAAAGGGGGCTAAACAAGAAAAGGGGGTGAAGCCGAGAAAGCTTCATCCCCTTTCCAATTATCAACCCAAATTCAAAATTATGATAAACTATCTTTTTAGTGTATACTTGTCAGCGTGGGAGTGATAGGCTCGATGCCGGGTTTGGAGCCTTCGTAGTCAACTTCCACATATTTGTCGCCGTTCTGATAGGGCACTTTGATGATGAAACCTTTGAGGCTCGGCTCTTCGGCAAGAATTTTGGTTATGTCGAACGACATCATTCCGTTGTAGTTCTCTAATGCGTAGTCGCCGTTAGCGTTGTGACGAAGTTCGAGATATTTGTAGCCATCCTTTTCTTGCTCCGGTTCGTCGACAGTCACAAGGTTGATGGTGTGAGTGATGTTGCCGGTTGCTTGGATTTGGAATTGGAGGTCGATATAGTGGTCGCCTGCCCAAGCGTAAAGGAGGTTAATCTTGTCGTCGCCAACTTCTTCCACCTTGTCCGGCGTGAGATGTACGGGCTCTTTGACAGTCAAAGGAATGCATTGATAGACGCGTACGTTATAGGTATAGGTCGAACCTTTGGGGTTTTCGCTCTCGATGAGGAATGCGCAGTAGACGCGGCTGCCCGGTTCTATCTTGTTGTTGATGAGTTCGTTGAAGTTCGACACATAGAATTTGGTGCCTTGAGCGGCATCGATGTAGTAGGTTGCGTCGTCGACCTTGACAAAGTTGCCGATTGCGGTGCCTGTCCATGTGCTGCTGTTGTCGTCGTCGTTGCAGGCTGTCATAAATGTCAGCGCCGCGAGAATCATAAATAATTTCAGTGAAAGTAATTTCTTCATTGTCGTTTCTTTTTTAATGTTCTGCAAAGTAAACAATCGAAACGGCAAAATACTGCATAGGGATGAAAATTTTTTGTGTTAAAAATATTTTATTGGTTGAGATGCAGTATTTTTGCAAATCCTTAGTTTAATAGACAAATCAGTGATGACCGAAAAAGAAATAAGTGCAGGATGTCAGCGCGGCGACGCTCGGGCTCGCGAGTTGCTCTACACGCAATATGGCGGTAGGCTTCTCGCAACGGCTATGCGTTATATGGGCAGCCGCGAGGAGGCTGAAGACGTGCTCCACGATGCATTTATTACGGCATATCGGTCGTTCGACAAGTTTGACTATCGCGGCGAAGGGTCGCTTGCGGCGTGGATGCAGCGCATCGTTGTCAACCGTTCGCTCGACGCTCTGCGACTCCGACAGAAGTCGGTCTTGGAGCCGCTCGACGGCAACGGCGACGAGCCGGAAGTCGACGCCGACGATGTCGACACGATTCCGCAGGAGGAACTGCTCCGACTCGTGGCGAGTCTTCCCGACGGCTATCGCACGGTGATTAATATGTATGCCTTCGACGGACTCAGCCATAAGGAGATTGCCGAACGTCTCCGCATCAGCGAGAAAACGTCGTCGTCGCAGTTCTTCCGTGCTAAGAAATTGCTCGCCAAGATGATTAATGATTATTTAAAACTGAGAGATAAATGAAAGACGAATGGTTGGATAGAGTCAAAGACCGCATAGACGACTGCTATATGGAGCCGAGCGACGCACTTTGGTCGAGCATCAAGCGCGACATGCCTGCGGCGCCGCTGCGCCGTCGTGCGCGCACGCTTTACCTTCGTTACGCTTCCGCGGCTGCCGCTGTGGCGGTAGTTGCCGTTGCCGAATGGCTGATGTGGGATAGGGCTGATGTTGCCGAACCAGCTCCCGATGCCGCACCGACTGTTGCCGGAGCAAGGGTCGGTGCGGCATCGTTGCTCAGCCAAGACCTTTCTCTATCCGACGGCACTCAGACAAGTTCGCCGAGTCAAGCGACTCTTGCCCGCTCGGCATTGGTGTTCGGCGGACGGATTGCCGTCGCCGGCGACGTGGCGGTGCTCGACGTCGAGCCGACTCCTGTATGCACAACCGACGAATCCGCTTCGTTTTCAGCGTCGGCGCGTGCCGATTCCGTAGCCGAGAAAAAAACTGAAACGGCGCAAAAGTCGGTCGGCGAAAGTTCGGTGGTAGTTCGCCGCGGTGGCGAAACCTCGCCCTCAAGACGCACGCCCGCAAAGCGCTCTCGACCTGCGCACAGCACTGGCAATTGGAGCGTCGCCCTCGCCGTGGCAAACGGTTTTTCCGGCGCGGGGAGTTCGCAGAGCGGATTTGTGCCGATGACGAATGCGGCGCCTACCGTAGGATTCTTTTCGGATATGTCGCCCGACCGCCTGGACTTCAACAATACTTACGTGTCGATGATGTCGAGCAACATCAGCGAGCAAACAAAGACCGACATCGAATACGATTTCCCCATGACCTATGTGGCGATGTTCCGCTATCGCATTACCAACAAATGGGCTGTCGACGCCGGCGTGTCGTTCGCCGTCCTGGGCTCGTCGTGGAAGTCGGGCTCGACGGACTCGCACTACCGCATTCGCCAAAAAGTCTATAACGTCGGCATCCCTGTTTCAGCCTCGTTTACTTTCCTCGACACGCGATTTGTCACGATGTATGCCACAGCGGGCGGCGCCGTAGAGAAAGCCGTCGACGGCAGCGAAACGACGATGGTGAAAACAGCAGCGGGTGATATGGAATCGGTGAAAAACGACCTTGCCGAGAAGCCGTGGCAGTATTCTGTCAACGCCGGCGTCGGCTTGCAGTTTAACATCACAAAAAAATGCGGCATCTTCGCCGAGCCGAAGGTTACGCGCCATCTCGAGTCGTCCGACTTGCAACTCCGCGAGCACGATACGGAGTTTAACCTCGGCGTCGGCCTCCGCCTGTCGTATTAACCTGCATTATTCATACTCTTCCTACTGCAAGGGCTAACTGACAACACCGTAGCGCAATGCCGGTTAAAGGAACACTTTGAATAATGTCGGTTAGAATAGTTTTTACAATAGTATCAAAAAAATAACCGGAATATCTTAATTCCGGTCTTTTCTCGTGCGCACGAAGGGACTCGAACCCCCACGTCGTCAGACACTAGATCCTAAGTCTAGCGCGGCTACCAATTACGCCACGTGCGCTTTCGTTCTGCAAAAGTAGACAAAGTTTTTCAATTCCACAAATTTTTTGCGTAAACTTTTGAAGACAAAATAAAATTAAGGATGTAGCTTGTAATTACAGTATTTTCTTTAATTCTTCGATATTCGGTAAGGCATGTTTTAATTTTTCCGGCATTTCTTCCGATGTCTTGTAGGTTGCAACACCTAACGGCTTGTCATAGTCTTGGATAACATACTCTACATACTTTTTGTTTGCACTCTTACACAGAACTATGCCAATTGGCGGGTTTTCGTGAGGCTTACGCATTTGATCATCGACTAAACGCAGATATGTGCATAATTGCCCCAAGTAGGATGATTTGAATGCACCTTTCTTTAATTCTATTATAAATAGGGTTATTCAGTCAAACGCCAAAATTTTCTCGGTGGGAAGTGTCGGAGA
>JBJEDO010000098.1:0-13599 GCA_051872155.1 Candidatus Limisoma sp. | reverse complement strand
ATATTTTGGGCGATTTTCGCTTTTCGCC
Organism: Candidatus Limisoma sp.; assembly: GCA_051872155.1. Lineage (GTDB taxonomy): Bacteria > Bacteroidota > Bacteroidia > Bacteroidales > Muribaculaceae > Limisoma. The sequence continues at coordinate 13,571 of JBJEDO010000098.1, read as the reverse complement.
GCAGTCACATAGCTCGCTATGCTCCTTAAGCTCAAAACAAAACTCGCCTAAAACTATGCAACCTCTGCTTTTAATATTTATTACGAAACAGGCTCTTAGACGACAAACGAAATTTCTTTAAAAGCAAAAGCGTGAGTAGCCGTTGCGGTGCGAAGCAGAATCGTGCCCGACGGCTCTACGTCGATTATAGAGGCTTGGAAATGTTGCCCGGGAAGGAGCGTTTCGGCGCCGTCGCGGCTGTTCGAGCGCACGTTGGCGATGTATTCGTGACGTCCCGTTGAGCGGTAGAGCGCGCGCTTGAAGCGTCGGTGCAGCTCGTCGGCGCCTTCGGGTAGGGTGTCGACCAGCGTGAGCAACCGCTCGGCGATTTCTTCTACGATTTGCCGTACGGGCGTTTCGCTGCCGACGATTTGATACATCGAAATCGGGTTTGGCGCGTCGGAGAGGAATTGCCGTTGGTTGACGTTCAGCCCGATGCCGACGATTGTGTGCTTGATGCATCCGCCGGCGAGTGCGTGCTCGATGAGTATGCCGCAGAGCTTGCTGTCGCCTCGGTAGATGTCGTTAGGCCATTTGATGGTTGTCTCGCCGATGTAGGGGCGCATGGTGTCGACGATGGCGAGTGCGCAGGCTTCGGAGAGCAGAAACTGCCGTGCGGGCGCAACGACGGTGTCGCGCAGCAGAAGGCTCATCGTTACGTTTTTGCCGGGCTCCGACTCCCAGGTGTTTCCGCGCTGTCCGCGTCCCGCCGTTTGTCTGTCGGTGTAGACCACCGTGCCGTGCGGCGCGCTGTCGGCTATCGCTGCCAGGTGGCTGTTGGTCGACGGTGTTTCGTCGAGGTGTATGTAGTTAATTTGCAGATTCTTCATTTTGTTGCGGTCCTTCTTTATCCGGGTCGAGCTCGAAAATTTGTTTCACCGTTCGTTTTATTTCCTCCGCCTCTTTGCCGCCGCGGCGGAGTATGGTCAGCACCATTTTTATGTATTCGTCCTTGCTACGCAGACCGCAGCGCTGCGCCACGTCGGTGTTGGTAAGCATCGATTTCTCGTTGTAGACGCGCAGGATGGAGTTGTAGTCGTAGTCTTGGATGTATTTGTTGAATTCGCGGCAGTAACGCTCGTAGATTTGTCGCGGCTTGATGTCGTCGACCAGCCCGGAAAGGTGTTCTTCGAGTTGGTTGATGTTCTGAAATCGGCGGTCGGCAATGAGTTCGAGCGTATGCTTCACTCTGTGGCGTGTGTGCATGAGCGCTTGTTTGCGAGCGTCGGCTTTGAACATGTCGAACACGATGCGGCGCACTTGGTTGAACACGGCGGTGTCGGGCTTGTTGCAGTATCGAGCCACGGCGCGCACCACGCCTTCGAGCAGCATAATGTTTTCGACTTCGGCAACTTCGGGCACGAGAATCTTTTTCTGCCGCAGGTAGTTGATTTCCTGAGCGGTACGGCGGTCGCGGTCGACGATTCCCCACGAATCGAGGTGGTGCAGGGTGTTCATATCGTTGAACGAGCGTACCGTTTCGATTACCTTGTCGCAACTGCCCATGGCGCGTATCGTGTAGTCGGGGAAAATGAGCGAATAGAGCTTGTAGTCGATGCTGTGTGTGTCGTCGCCTTCGACGAAAAACACCGGCTTGCGAGCGCCGACGATGTCGAGAATCAGTTGCTCCGACAGGGCGGCGTGCGGTTGCAGAATCTCGTAGTCCCAGGCTTTTGCTTGGATGTCGACCGAGCGAATCCACACCGTTATGTTGTCCGTACGCGATTGCGGGAAGGCAAGGTCGTGGGTCTGGTAGACGAACGTGCAGTCGCGGCGCAGGTCTTCGATGGTGTTCCAGAGGCTTTGCGAAATCGAGATGTGCAGAAACAGCGTCGGCGAGTCGACAAAGATTATGCTGTCTTTCGGTGCATAGAGGCAGGCGCCGATGTAGTAGAGCACGGCTTTTTCGCCGTGGGAGAGTCGCAGCAGGCTGATGGGGTCGTCGTTTTCGGGAGTAAGAAACTCAAAACTGTCGGGATGACGTATGATAGCGTGCTTGGTGAAGATGTTTTTCCACAGTCGAATGAGCGTGTCGACTTTCGTGGTCGGAATTTTGTCGGGCAGGTCGCTTCCACCCATTGCCGAGCGAAGGCGGAACGTGAGCGATTCCGACAAGTCGTCGTAGATGAGTAGGCAGAGGAGTTTGTCGAGTTCGGTTTCGCCCGACGGCTTGACATATTTGGCATGCGAGCGCAGTTCTTCGTAAATCCGGGAGATGCTGTTCACTTCGAAGTCGCGCGTAACCGGGTAGAGGGCGTCGATAGCCGACACGTAGTAGGCACGGTCGCCCAGGTCGCGCATCATTTGATTGATGAAACGAGTCTTTCCGCTGCCGTTGGCACCCACGACGGTAATTTGCCGCCGGTTATCTTTTACGGTGAAATTTTGTCCGTTGATGTGGCGTGGTAGAGTGATTTCCATAACTCATCGGTTTTGTGGTTCTTCTAACACAAAATTAGCACGTCGGGCGCAATGTTCAAAACATTCGCTCGTTAATAAATGCCAAAACTCGCTCCGCCGCCGTTTTCAGCCACTTTTAGAGAAAATCGGGACAAGGCTATTTCGTGAAAAGTTGTCATCTTTGCAAGCGAAAAAAGCACATTAAGACATAGTATGAAGCAACTGATGAGACACTTCTTCTTTTTATCTATATCTATATCAATTTCGACTCTTGTTTCCTGTGATATGGTGGAGTATCATCCCTATGACCTCCACATATCCGGGGAAACAGGTATCAACGCGAAAAACATTGCGCGAATCGAATCGGCGCTTGCCGGGTGGAGCGAGTTTACGTTTGCCGTCGTGAGCGATACTCAGCGCTGGTACGACGAGACGGAGGCGTGCGTTGCGGCTATCAATGCGCGCACCGATATTGATTTTGTCGTGCATACGGGCGACTTGAGCGACTTCGGCGCGCGCCACGAAATCGAGATGCAGCGCGACATCCTAAACCGTCTGCGCGTGCCCTACGTCTGCCTGCTCGGCAATCACGACTGCATCGCAACCGGCGAACACGTGTTCAACAAAATCTTCGGCGACAACGATTTCGCCTTCACCGCCGGCGACGTGCGCTTTGTGTGTCTCAACACCAACGCGTTGGAGTTCGACCGCTCCGAGCCGGTGCCCGACTTCTCGTATATACGCGAGCAAATCGAGACGTTTCCCGCCGAGGCGCGTCGCACGGTCGTTGCCATGCACGCCGGACCATTCTCGGAGCAGTTCGACAACAATACCGCCACGATGTTTCAGTACTACGTGCACCGTTTCCCCGAGCCGATGTTTTGCATCTACGGGCACAACCATCAAGTAGCCGTCGACGACTTTTTCGACGACGGATTGCTCTACTATCAATGTCCGTGCGCCAAAAAGCGCATGTTCTTAGTGTTTAAAATAACCGATGAAGGCTATGAGCATGAAACGGTTGATTATTAGCCTGTTGGTAGCCCTCGCGGGCATGCTGACGGTGTCGGCGATAGAGGTCGATTCGACGGCGACGAAGCGCTTCGACCGGCGCGTGCGGTGGCATTACGACGGCTGGGAACGGCTCAAGCCCAAGACCGTGACTGCGCAGTATGCCGGAGGAATGGGAATGGCAGCCGCCGGCGTAGGGTGGCAGTACGGGCGTCGCGACCGAGCGTCGACCGAACTGCTTGTCGGCTTCCTGCCACGCCATTACGGCAACGAATTTCGGCTGACGTTTACCCTCAAAGAGACATTTACGCCGTGGAGCATCAGCTGCTGCCCGTGGCTCGCCGTCGAACCGCTCACCTGCGGCGCCTACGTCACGACAATCACCGGCGAAGAGTTTTGGGGCAGTCGCGAGCCGAAACGCTATCCGAAAAACTACTACAACTTCGCGTCGCGCTTGAGGCTTAACATCTTTCTCGGACAGCAAGTTACGTTCACGACGCGCAACGACGTGCTGCGCCTGGTCTCGGCATACTACGAGTTGAGCACCAACGAAATCTACCTGCTCAGCCGCGCCACCAACAGCTACCTCCGCCCCCGCGATTACCTCCGCCTCTCCTTCGGCATCCGCCTCCAAATCTGCAAACCGATAGATAGGTAGAGCGAGGCGCTAAAGCGCGGTTAAGAGGTTATAAGGTTAAGAGGTTATAAGGTTATGAGGTTAATTGGCGGCTTGCGCTGCGAACGTGCTACGAGTAATGGGGTTTCTTGCTGCGAAATCCTACTTTAATAGAGGTTTCGTGACTCTATCGTATAGCTGAGTAGTTGCTGAGGGTGAAATTTGAGTTAAAAATAGTTAAATCATACTCTTTACTGACTATTGCTTGGGTATTTGTTTTGCTATCCCGTGGATTGTGGCTACTTTTGTGATGCTCGGGCGGGCGTGCTTGCGTGTGCGGCGGGTCGGGCGATGTGATAACTGTGTTTTTCTATAATCAACATAATCCAATATAAATTTTCTACAAATGGCGAAGAGGGGGCGTAAGGCGCGCAGCAATGGTGTGTCGAATAGTGTTAAGCGCGTTTCTGAAACTCAAAAGCCGTCGAACATGACGTTGCAACAGTGGCAAATTGCGTTGCGTCGTCAAGCTGCTTCGCGCGAGGGTTTTGATATCTCGGCGGTCGACATAAAGCGTGCGCCGGGGGAATTTCGCGTGTGCAACAGCAGTACTCGCCAAAATTATAAGGTGGTCTACCGCGGCGACGGCAGTCCGTGGAATTATTGCTCGTGCCTCGACTTTAAGACGTCGCGGCTGGGCACTTGCAAGCATATCGAAAAGCTAAAGATGTGGCTCGAAGAGCATCCGTCGTTTGCCGTGCGTGGCAAGCTGCCTTCGTACACGTCGGTCTATCTGTCGTACCGCGGTGAGCGCGAGGTGAAGATTCGCCTCGGCGAGGAGTGCCGCGAGCAGTTTGAGGCTCTTGCCGCGCGCTATTTCGACGACGACGGTGTGCTTCGCGCGGATTGTTTCGACGTTTTCCCGAAGTTTCTCGACGAGGCGTTGGCTATCAGCAGCACGTTCCGCTGCTACCCTGATGCGCTGAATTATGTCATTGAGATGCGCGAATCGGCGCTGCGTCGCAGCATTGCCGACGGTATGACCGACGACGAACTCGACGGAATTCTGAATACGCGACTGTTTCCCTATCAGAAGGAGGGCGTGAAGTTCGCTTTTGCAAAGGGTCGTGCGCTCATTGCCGACGAAATGGGCTTGGGCAAGACGGTCCAGGCGATTGGGGCTGCAGAATTGCTCCGCCGTAATCGCTTTGCAGAGTCGGTGTTGGTGGTGTGCCCGACGTCGCTTAAATATCAGTGGAAGAGCGAGATAGAACGCTTTACGGGCGCTGATGTGTTGATTGTGGAGGGCGTTGCCACAAAACGTGCGCAGATGTACGGCGAGCCGGCGACCTACAAGATTGTTTCGTATCACACGATGGCGAACGACGTGCGCTATCTGGGTCATATCGAGGTAGATATGGTGATTATGGACGAGGTGCAGCGGCTGAAAAATTGGAATACCATCATTGCCGGTGCCGCTCGACGAGTCGACGCTCGCTACGTTGTGGCGCTCTCGGGAACGCCGCTCGAGAACAAGCTCGAGGAATTTTATTCGGTGATGGAGCTCGTCGACCAATACTGCTTGGGTCCGTACTACGAGTTTCGCGAAAAATGCATCGTCACCGACGGCACGTCGAAAGTTGTGGGCTACAAAAACCTTAACAGCATTGGCGAGCAGGCTTCGAGTCGACTCATTCGACGCCGCAAAGCCGACGTTGCGCTACAGTTGCCCAAACGCAGCGATATGAACCTGTTGGTGGCAGTAACGCCGCAGCAGATGGACGTGCACAACGAGAATAAAGAAACCGTTGCGCGACTGATTTACAAATGGCGCCGACAGCATTTTCTCAGCGAAAGCGACCGCCGCAGGCTGCTGCTGTGCCTCAACATAATGCGCATGGTGAGCGACAGCACCTACGTGCTCGACCAGACCACACGTCACGACGTGAAAATCGACGAAGCCATGAACATCCTCGACCAAATGTTGCAATCGGGCGACGGCAAAGCAGTGGTGTTCAGCCAATGGGAACGCATGGCGCGCTTGTTGGCACAAGAACTCGAGCGACGCGGCGTGGAGCACGAATTTCTGCACGGCGGCGTACCCTCGCATAAGCGCGGCGCAATGACCGAACGCTTCCAGAGCGACCCCGAATGCCGCGTATTCCTCTCGACCGACGCCGGCAGCACGGGGCTCAACCTGCAATCAGCATCGCTAATCATCAACCTCGACCTGCCCTGGAATCCGGCAGTGCTCGAGCAACGCATCGGACGCATCTACCGCTACGGACAGCAGAGCAACGTGCAGGTTATCAACCTCGTATCGAAAGGCACCATCGAGGAGCAAATGATTGATAAACTGCGGTTTAAGCAAGACATGTTCAGCGGCGTGCTCGACAACGGCGAAGACGCAATCTTCGTCGACGAAGACCGTTTCAAGAAAATCATCGAAGTGTTCGACAACCTTGTCGACGACGAAACCGGCGAAACCGACGCAACGCATACAACCAAAGAAACAACATCGGCGGCGCCCGAAACAGACGACCGCACCGAAAAACCGCGTCGCGCCGACGCAATGCCGCCCGACCCCGTCGACGACGAATTCTACGACGATGACGAGGACGACTACTATGACGATTATTACAACGATTACAATTGCTACTACGATTTCGACGACGATGACGACTACGACGAAGAAGACATCTCCGACGGCTATTACGACTGCATAGACGACTTCGACACAAGCGATGACGACGAATCCGCCGACAGCGCCGCCGACGAAAAAACACAGCCGAGTCAGCCCGACAACGCAGGCACCACCGCTGCGACATCGAGTGTCGGCAGCACCCCGGTAGAGCCGCAAGAACTTGTCGCACAAGGACTTTCGTTCTTCAGCGGACTTGCGCAAACACTACAGTCGCCCGAGGCAACCAAACACCTCGTCGACAGCATTGTGAGAACCGACCCCAAAACCGGAGCCACCAGCCTCAACATCCCCGTCCCGAGCAAAGAAACCGTCGAGCAAGTCCTCAGCATGTTCTTCAAACTCTTCCAATCGCCGAAATAATCGCCGAAATAATCCCCGGCGCTGGGCAATTGATTGTTGTGTCTGCGATTGTCTTTCGCGTGCATTTGACAATGAGACGTCAAATCCGCCGTCGCAATCTACCAAGCCCTGCACTTTAACCTGCATTATTCACACTATTACTACTGCAAGGACTAACTGCCAACACCTTAGCGCAATGCTCGCTCTTCCTCTTTAAAGGTAGGATTTACTACATTCTGCATCGTCATCGCTGTGCTCACGCTAATGCATTCCCATTTAGCCCTTTCGTGACGGAATAGTGTAATAATGCAGGTCAAAGAAGCCCCGTTCTGGAAAATAAAAATTTGTAGGACACAGCCGCGCGCGGCATAACGCCCAACCGCTCGGCCCACAACGAAAACTCATCCCACAAGGGTGAAAGTTGGGTTAGCCGTGCGGCGAAATCGGGAAAATCTGTCGGTGGGTGTGGTGCTTTCGGTATTTATTGCTAAATTTGCCGTCTGAAAGGAATCTAACAAGGCAGGTCTGAAAGGATTCTATTAAGGTAAGTCTGAAAGGAATTGAATATGGCAAGTCTGAAATCTCTATTGAAAGATACGGCTATCTATGGCATTAGCAGCATTGTGGGGCGTTTTCTCAACTATATGCTTGTGCCGATTTATACGCATGCGATGTCGGCGGCGCAGGGTGGCTACGGCGTTATCACTGAGGTGTACGCGTGGGTGGCTCTGCTGTTGGTGATTCTTACCTACGGCATGGAGACTACGTTCTTCCGCTTTATCAACAAGGAAACGGAAAACCCGCGGCGAATCTATTCGACGGTGCTCATTATGGTGGGCTCGACGTCGGTGGCTTTTTTGGCTCTTTCGCTGGTGTTGCTCGGTCCGATTGCCGATTGGATGGGCTACGGCGAGCATCCGTGGTATATCGGCATGATGTTTACTGTCGTCGCTATGGATGCTTTTCAGAGCATTCCGTTCGCTTATCTGCGCTACAAGCGGCGCGCATGGCATTTCGCGGGGCTTAAACTGCTCTTCATTGTGCTCAACATCGTTGCCAACATTGTCTACTACGTCGTGCTCGGCGGAAGTGATGTCGTCTATGCGTTCGTCATCAATCTCGGCTGCACGAGCGTGATTATGCTGATGCTGTTGCCGGTGCTTGACTTCCGCGGCGGCTTCGACCGCACGGCGTGTCGCAGCATGTTGCGCTACACTTATCCGCTGCTGATTCTGGGTATTGCCGGAATTCTCAATCAGGTAGCTGACAAGATTATGTTTTGCCACATTTTCCGCGGTACGCCAGCCGAGGCGAAGACGCAACTTGCCATCTACGGCGCGGCGAGCAAGATTGCTATGATTATGGCGATGCTGACGCAAGCGTTTCGCTACGCGTATGAGCCGTTTGTGTTTGCCGGCAGTGCCGACCGAAATTCGCGCCCGATGCTCGCCAAGGCGATGAAATATTTCATCGTGTTTACGCTTTTGGCATTCCTTGCCGTCGAATTTTATATCGACATTCTCAAATATCTCATCAATTCCGACAACTGGGAAGGACTGCGCGTTGTGCCCGTCGTGATGGCTGCCGAAATCTTTATGGGCATCTATTTCAACTTGTCGTTCTGGTACAAACTCATCGACGACACCAAGTGGGGCGCAATTTTCTCGTTTGCGGGCTGTGCTGTGCTCATTGCGGTCAACGTCGCATTTGTGCCGGCGTTCGGCTATACGGCGTGCGCGTGGGCGGGATTTGCCGGCTATGGAGTGGCGATGGTGCTCAGCTACATCGTCGGGCAGCGGCGCAATCCCATCGACTACGACTTGCGCTCGATTGCGTTCTACGTCGTCGTTGCCGGCGCTCTGTTTGCCGCCGACCGATTTATTCCGTATCCGAGTATGGCGGTCAGCCTGCCGGTACGTACTCTGTTGCTGCTCGTTTTTGTGGCAGTGATTATGCGCAAAGAAGGTATTAATCCACGCAAATTGTTACGCCGATGAAAATCGTTTTGCTATGTAAGTCGGACAGCCTCGGTGGCGCCGCCATCGTAACCTATCGCTTGATGGATGCGCTTTGTCGGGAGGGGCACGATGCTCGTATGCTCGTCGTCGACCGCCGAACCGATGACCCGCGGGTCGACCTCGCCGGGACGCCGGAGCACTATCGTTGGGCGTTCTACAGCGAGCGCATCCGCATCTTTGTCGCCAACGGACTGAATCGTCGCGATTTGTTTAAGGTTTCGACGGCAAGCCACGGCGTCGACGTGCTCGCCCATCCTTGGCTGAAAGCCGCCGACGTGGTGTGCCTCAATTGGATAAACCAAGGACTGCTGTCGCTGCGCGAACTGCGCCGACTTGCCGCTATGGGCAAAAAGTTGGTGTGGACGATGCACGACATGTGGTGCTTCACCGGAATATGTCATCACGCATACGATTGCCGCGGCTACGCGGGCAGTTGCGGGCGCTGCCCGTTCGTGCGACCGCAACGTCGCAACGACTTGTCGCACCGCATCTGGCAGCGCAAGCGCGACATCTACGCCGAGGCGCGGATTCATTTCGTTGCCGTAAGCGGTTGGCTTGCCGAGCGCGCTCGCGAGAGTCTGTTGCTGCACCGCGCCGACGTGACCGTCATCCCCAACGCATTGCCCGTCGAGCGGTTCGATTGGCATCGCATTGGCGACACGTCGAAAACGGTAGTCGCTATGGGAGCGGCACGCCTCGACGACCCCGTAAAAGGCTTTCCGCTGATGATTGAGGCGGCGAACATCATAGCCGACAACGCTCCCGACGCCGCTGCGCGCATTGAGTTGGTGCTTTTTGGCAGCCTGCGCAATCCCGAGGTGCTCAACACGTTGCGCCTGCCGCATCGCTGGCTCGGACCGGTTGCGCCCGACCGCATACAGAGCATCTACCAAAGCGCAGACATCGTGCTTTCGTCGTCGCACTTCGAAACCAGCGGCGCGACGCTCGCCGAAGGGCTTGCCGCCGGGTGTATGCCTGTGGCTTTCGACCACGGCGGTCAGGGCGACATCATCGACCACCTCCGGACAGGCTACCTTGCCCGACATCCCGATGCCGCCGACCTCGCCGACGGTATTCTTTGGGCTGCAAGTCATCGCGCCGACCGCAAAAGCCTGCACGCGATTGCCGCCGAACGCTTCGGCGACCGACAAGTGGCTCGTCGCTATGTAGAATTCTTTAACTCATTGAAATAATGGTAACTATACTCTTTCACGATACAATTTTCGGACCAATCCACAGCCGCCGTCTCGGCACGTCGCTCGGTATCAACCTGATGCCCAACGACGGCAAAATTTGCTCGTTCGACTGCCTCTACTGCGAAGCCGGCTTCAATGCACAAGGTGCGGGAACGACGGGCGTGAGCCGTCGCGCTGAAGTGGCTGAGGCACTGCGCGCCAAGTTGCTGGCGATGCACGACCGGGGCGACCGCCTCGACGTAATAACCTTCTCGGGCAACGGCGAGCCGACGCTTTGTCCCGACTTTCCCGAGATTGTCGACGACGTAATTGCCCTTCGCGACGAGTTTTATCCCGACGTGAAAATCAGCGTGCTTTCTAATTCGACGATGATAGACAAACAGCGAGTCGTCGCTGCGCTTCGGAAGGTCGATAACAACATCCTCAAACTCGACAGCGCCGTCGAATCGACCATGCGCGCCATCGACCGTCCCGCCGATTCCGGCTTCACCGTTGAGCGCGTCGTCGACAGGCTTTGTCAATTCAGCGGCGAATGTATCATCCAAACAATGATGCTCCGCGGCACGCACTGCGGCACCGTCATCGACAACACCACCGATGCCGAAATCGACGCACTCATTGCCGCTTATCGCAAAATCAATCCGCGCGAAGTGATGCTCTATTCGCTCGACCGCCCAACGCCCGAGAGCAATCTGCAACGCGTCGACCGCACCGAGCTCGAAGCCATCGCCGACCGTATGCGTCGCGCAGGTATTAAAATTCAAGTAAACTGATTATGATTTATCCCAAGCCTCTCAAGCCCGGCGACGTCGTTGCAATAGTGTCGCCGGCAAGTAAGATAAAACCCGAATATGTCGAAGGAGCGTGCGCCACGCTACGCCGTTGGGGTTATGAGCCTCGCGTCGCCGAACACTGTCTCGGCGAACACGGCTCGTTCAGCGGAACGCGCGACGAGCGCCTCGGTGACCTACGAGGCGCCTTGACCGACCCGTCGGTGCGCGCCGTGCTCTGCAGTCGCGGCGGATATGGCGTCGTCCACCTGTTGGAAGGACTCCGCGACTCCGATTTCACCGACGACCCGAAATGGATTATCGGTTTTAGCGACATTTCGCTGCTCCACGCCGCCGCACATCGTGCCGGAGTGGCGAGCATTCACTCGTCGATGGCGCGCCACCTTACCGAGCGTCCCGACGACGACTGCTCCGCCTCGCTTCGCACCATCCTCGCCGGCGAATTTCCTTCGTACAGCGAACCCGGTCGCGCCGACAACCGCCTCGGCGTTGCCCAAGGAACCATCGTCGGCGGCAATCTTGCCGTGCTCGCAGCAATTATCGACTCGAAGTGGGACCTTTTTACGCGCGACAACATCCTCTTTATCGAAGACATCGCCGAGCCAATCTATAACGTTGAACGTCAACTCTATAACCTGCGTCTCAACGGCACGCTCGCTCACACGCGCGGCATCGTCTTCGGACAATTTACCGACTATAAGCCCGACCGCGACCATCAGACAATGGAAAAAATGCTTGCCCGGTTTGTCAGTGACCTCGACATCCCCGTAGCGCTCCATTTCCCCATAGGTCACGTCGACCGCAATTTGCCAATCGTCGAAGGCGCTCATGCCACACTCGAAGTAGGCGAGCAACGTGTTAACCTCACACTTAGCAAATGATGAATCTCACTGAAATACAAGCTCTTATCAACGAAAATCGCGTTGACGAAGCCATAGAGCAACTCAACGCGATAATCGCAGACCGTCCCGACGACGATGCGCTATATTTTGTTCGCGGCAATGCTTTTTGGAAACTCGGCGACCGCAAGCACGCCCTCGACGACTACGCTACAGCGACAGAGCTAAATCCCGACAGCCCCGCTGCCATCGCTTACAAGCATGCGCTTGAGATTATGGATTTCTTCAACAAAGACATGTACAATCCTTAGTGACGATTGGCAAAGAGCTTTGAAGAAGTCGGTTTTCTTGAATTCGCACCAGGCAACGTAGGCGAAAAAGGCGATGATAACTAATGAGAACATAATGGTGTGTTTTTGGGGGTTAACTAAAATTGGATGATGAGTTGACCGTTGGGTTCGCAATAGCCCTCGGCAACGAGTTGTTCGCGCGATTTGAACTGCAGAATCGACTTGACCAACAGCAACGGGAATTGGACAGCCCAACCCTGCGTCATGTTGCGAATGTAGATTTTCGTCAGCCCGGTGTACTTCGTAGCCGCCGCACGCAGACGCGCAATAATCTCTTCGACAGTCGATGCATCGTTTTTACGAATTTCGGCAATAGTCTCGCCGTAGACCGTCAGTCTCGCATAGACCGTGTCGCCGTAGTTGATGGATTTGTTGAGTACGTTCATCGTTTTAGCTGTTTTAATTTCTACGACAAAGGTACTCCCGCAGGTGGGCACGATTATTGCTCGACAAAGTGAAATAATGCTAAATTCCCGCTATGCAGGTTATATTTCAGTCAACAAGAATGCCATATACGTCGGCAGAGTGAGCAGATTGTCCTTTCTGCCGATGTTGTAATATTTCTTGTATTCCGATAGACTTTTCTATACTATTTTAGTCAAGAATTTAACACTTTTCTATCTTCTTTATCTACAGGATGTTGCACATTTTATAGGCGACTTTTTGCGAAATGTCACACATTTTATAGGGGACTTTTTGCGAAATGTCACACATTTTATAGGGGACTTTTTGCGAAATGTTGCGGTTGTGCTTTGGTACGACCCATTAGTCGTCGGAATTTTTGTCGGACCTATCGGAGTTCTCGCGTGATCTCGCTGACGCTCATATCTACACACCCGGTGGTCGCACAGAGGCGCAACCCTTAGGATGGTGGGATAGATTGCAGTGAGTAAATTGCTGGAATTCAGGCTCTTGTATTACGCACGCCTGCCCGGTCGCACCGAGGCGCGACCCTTCTTCAGTGTATATCATTGATTATCAGTCAGAAACGCCCCGGGCGGTCGGATGGCTGCTCAATGGTATGTTTTGCCAGTTAAATAAAGTTAAATTTTAATTTTATCGAACAAAATGGGGTGTGTTATTGTTATTTGGGTGAACGGTTAAATAAAACTACTCATAACACATTACAGACACATAGGGGACAGTGGCACATCCGTGAGGACAGGCTGCTGTTATTTTTTTGCCTTTTTTCTAACCTGCATTATTCATACCATTCCTACTGCAAGGGCTAACTGCCAACACCTTAGCGCAATGCTCGCTCTTCCTCT
>JBJEDO010000097.1:0-3107 GCA_051872155.1 Candidatus Limisoma sp. | reverse complement strand
AAGTAAAAACAGCCGTTATAAACAAAAACGGCGCAAATATTTTTCGTATGAAAATTACTTTTAATATTGATTATCAAACCAATTGGGGCGAATCAATATATTTGAGTGGAAACATTAAGGAATTAGGCGAAAATGCAGAGGCGGCAGCCATTCCGATGACCTACGACGCGGGAGTTTGGCGACTGTCGATAGAAGTAAGTGCTTCTCAACGTCAATTTACTTATTCCTATTTTGTAAAAGCCGGCGACACCATCATCCGTCGCGAATGGGGCAAGCCTCACGTGTTCAGCATAGGCAAGCGTGTTCGCACAGCCACGGTAATCGACCACTGGATGGATATGCCCGCCGGCAAGTCGTTCTATTCGTCAATGTTTACCGAAGCCGTATTCCGTCGCGCTCGTCAAGAAGAAGAGCCCACCGATGCCGGCAATCTGCAAGTGCGCGTCTTTGCGCCGACAGTGCGCCCGGGCGAAGTGCTCGCAATCTGTGGCGAAGGCGATGCGTTGGGAAATTGGGACGTCGACAAAGCGCCGCGCATGAACGATGCAAATTTCCCGGAATGGGCAATTAATATTCCACTTTCGGCAATCGATTCGAAACTCGTCTTTAAATTTGTCAAGATAGACACAGCCACAGGCGTTGCCACTTGGGAATATGTCAACAACCGCGAATACACCATTACCGCATCCGGCAAGACTTCGGTTACGCTTCTCGCAGGATTGCGTTTTGCCGATGCTTCTGCTGCTTGGAAAGGAGCCGGAACGGCTATCCCCGTATTCTCGATTCGCACCGAAGACGACTTCGGCGTGGGCGATTTTGTAAGCATTCGTCATATGGTGGATTGGCTTGCATTGACAGGACAAAGAGTTCTGCAGATTCTGCCTATCAACGACACAACGATGACCAACACTTGGCAAGACTCTTATCCTTATAATGCCAACTCAACTTTCGCACTCCACCCGATGTACTTGCGACTGCAAGAACTTGGCGAAATTGCCGACGAAGGTCGTCGAGAATTTTTCCGCAACTTGGCTGCAGAACTTAACGCACTTCCGCAAGTCGACTACGAGCGCGTAAACGAGGCAAAGACTCAATATGCGCGCGAAATCTATGCACAAGTTGGCGAAGAAATCATTGCTACTCCGGAATTTACCGAATTCGTAGAGCACAACCGTTTCTGGTTGCGCGACTATGCGGCATTCTGCTTGCTTCGCGACAAATTCGGCACAGCCGACTTCTCGAAATGGGGCGAATTTGCAACATTCAACGCCGACGCCGTAGAGGCTCTTTGCAAAGAAAATGCCAAAGAAATCAATTTCACTTACTACGTACAATACAACCTCGACAAGCAACTCCGCGAAACTGTCGACTATGCTCACAGCCATAACGTAGTGCTCAAAGGCGACATTCCAATCGGCATCAGCCGCACGAGTGCCGACGCATGGCGCGACCCGGATTTGTTCCACATGGATTGCCAAGCAGGTGCACCGCCCGATGACTTCTCCGTACTCGGTCAGAACTGGGGCTTCCCGACCTACGATTGGGAAGTGATGGCTCGCGACGGTTATGCTTGGTGGAAAAACCGTATGGTAAAGATGTCGGAATATTTCGACCTCTATCGAATCGACCACATCCTCGGTTTCTTCCGCATTTGGCAAATACCGATGACAGCTGTTCACGGTCTGCTCGGCACGTTCAACCCGGCAATGCCGTATACGCCCGATGAACTTCGCAACAACTACGACTTCTGGATTGACGTCGACACTCATACTCGTCCGTACATTCGCGACTACTTCCTCCACGACTTCTTCGGCGAATACACTCAAGAAGTTAAAGAGCAATATCTCTACGAAACCACGCCGGGCAAATATGCATTAAAAGAATTCGTTGACAACCAACGCAAAGTTGCCGACCACTTTGAAACTCTTGAGAAAAACGAAAAGAATAAGCGCATTTGCGATGCCTTGATGGGATTGCTCGACGAGGTGCTCTTCATCGAAGATGCTAACGAGAAAGGCAAATATCATCCGCGCATTTCCGCACAATTCACCTATTCATATCGCGCACTCAACGATTACGAAAAATGGTGCTACGATCGTATGTATAACGACTTCTTCTACCACCGTCACAACGGATTCTGGTACGGACGCGCTATGCAGAAACTTCCGGCATTGGTCGACTCGACATCGATGCTCGCTTGCGGCGAAGATTTGGGTATGATTCCCGACTGCGTTCCGGCAGTAATGAGCAGTCTGCAAATATTGTCGCTCGAAATCCAGCGTATGCCGAAAGACCCCAAAGTTGAGTTCGGCAATCCGCATCACTACCCGTATCTGTCAGTCTGCACAACGTCGACACACGACATGGGCGGCATCCGCGCTTGGTGGGAAGAAAACCCGGAAAAGTCGCAGCATTTCTTCAACTCGATGCTCGGTCGTTCGGGACAAGCGCCCTACTTCGCCGAACCGTGGATTTGCGACATCATCCTCGACCAACACATGTATTCTCCGGCAATGCTTACCGTACTGCCGTGGCAAGATTGGATGTCGATCGATGCTGACCTGCGCCGCGAAAATCCCGCCGACGAGCAAATCAACGTGCCTGCCATCTCACGTCACTACTGGCGCTACCGCATGCATATGACAGTTGAACAACTCCTCGGTGCCGACAAATTCAATCGCATCGTCAAAGATAAAGTATCTCGCTCCGGCAGATAACAGTTTTAGAGCCTATTTCATAATAAATATTAAAGCAGAGGCGGGCAGTCATTGAGCAGATTTGTTCGTGCTTATAAGGGCGTGTGGCGAGCCACATAACCATTAAGCACGGACAAAGATGCCAATGAATGTCCGTACAAAGGCATTTTTCATTGCATAAATGATTGATTTACTTTTTGAGCCATCGTTTCTGAGCGAATGTGAGTAAATTTTCCTTCATTGCAATTCAATTTTTCAAGAATAACAATTTTTGAAGAAAAATGTGCTGCCCTGTCGCATATTTTGGGCGATTTTCGCTTTTCACCGCAGTCACATAGCTCGCTATGCTCCTTTGGCTCAAAACAAAACTCGCCTCAAACTATGCAACCTCTGCTTTTAAAATTTATTATG
>JBJEDO010000096.1:0-3114 GCA_051872155.1 Candidatus Limisoma sp. | reverse complement strand
TGTCTACTTTTGTGACCTGATTAAGATGTACGTAGACAAATACTAAATCTAAATACAAATTCTTATGAAAAAATTTTACTTATTTATGACGCTTTTGCTGACCGTTGCATTTACGGGCGCAGCAGATACAGTCGTTGACGACCTCACGGCGACCGGCTTGGGATTGTCCGGTACTTATAATTTTGTAGAGGGCAAAACATTTACTTCTGAAACACAGTATGCAGCCTTTGCGATGAAGTCGACAGCGAATTATGGTGGTTGTATCCAAACTAATAGTGGTTTTAAGAAAAATACGACCAACTATTATGGTATCTACAATACCACATCAGTTGGTAATGCACGCAAAGTAGAAGTTGCTTGGAACTCGAACACCACTAATGGTCGTATTTTGCAAATCTACGGAAAGTCAACAGCATTTGTTTACAATACTGGAGCATATTCCGGTCAAGATGGCGCAACTTTACTCGGTGAGATTACATTAGTAGATAGAGATGTAGATCTGACCGGCTCTTTGGATATTACAGACAATTATCCTTATATTGCAGTCGTTTCGAAGAGTGGCGTTCAATATGTCGAAAGCATCCAAATCACTTGGGAAACAAGCGGCAGTGCAATCACAAAATGCGCTACTCCGGTAATCTCTCTTACCGATGTGGATTATGGTATGGCAGATGAGGATGTGATGCCTGTACCCATCACTTGCAGCACTCCGGGCGCTACCATTATGTATTTTACTTACGACAGAGACAACAATCCGACCGGCGAAGCTTCGGCGGAAGACTATCAAGTGTACGACCCCGAAAACGTTCCGACACTTGCATGCGCGGGTAACTTTGGCGTGAAGGCTTACGCAACACTCAGCGGTGCGGAAGACAGCGACGTTGCTACCAAGACATTCACTTACCATCAGTATGGTAGAGCAACAAGCATCAGCGACTTCATCTATCAAGGCGAAAACACGATGCCGACGACCTATATGCACCTTGTGTATTGCAACCTCTACGTAACCGCACAATCGTCGAACGGCAAATATACGTTCGTTCGCGACGACCAAGGCGATGCTTTGCTCATCTATGGCAACCTCGGCATGACATTGACTAACGGTCAGGCATTCGCCGGGGCGTCGTTGGCTGGTCAGTCGATTACCTATAACGGTACATATGAAATGGCAGAACCGCGCGTGCGTAAAGCCGTGCTCGAGACTACCTATCCCGAAAAGTGTCTGCCACTCGAAAAGACTCTCAGCGAAATCACTACCGACCTTCAAAGTCAATATGTGGTAATCAAGGGCGTAACCATCGACTCTACGGCAAAAACTATCGGCGTCGGCGAAGAAACGCTTGCTTACTACCTCAACCGCTTCGGTGTAGCGCTCCCGGAAGACCTTACACAAACTTACGATGCAGTCGGCGTTGTTGAAATCTATAACAATGCTCCGCAAATCAGCATTGTCGAATTTGTCTTGGTTGACGAAACTCCTGAAAAATTGTATGCTATCGGTGACGTTAACGGCAACGGATGGGCATACGACAGCGGCGTAGAACTCGCAAAAACCGCTCCCGGCGTCTATAGCGGCGAACTCACAATCGGTCATGGTTCTTACTTCACAATCACCGACGCTCTTGCTTCGAGCTGGGAAGAACTTAACAATTATAAGTACGGTATCGTAGGCGAACTTTATTCGAAAGTAGGTAGCGCAGTAAGCATCGTTAAGCAATCGGGCGCGCAAATCCGCAATTTCTGGCCCGGCACTTACACAGTGACTGTCGATCTTAACGATATGACTTTCAAACTCGAAAATCCGGAAGTTTTCCCCGCACAACTCCGCATCTTGGGTAGCATGTACGAAAACGATTGGAATACGTCGCTCGACAAGGCTGTTATCGCCGACAAAGAAGGCGTTGCAACTTATAAATTCAACGGCGTGCTTCTCAAAAAGGGTGGCCAGTTTATGTTTACTTCGGCTGTAGGTTCGTCGACTTGGGACGGCGCAGACGAAATCAACGACTGGGCAATTGCGGCAGCCGATGCCGACAACCGTACGCTCGACACACTCGGCTCTGTTGCTCTCGCTCCTTGGACCGGCAATAACGTAATCGTTGGCGACGGCGACTGGGTAGACTACGCATCGTATGACCTCACCGTCGACCTCGCAGCGCAAACCGTTACATCGATTGCATTCAGCGGCGTTAAGACAGTCAACGTCGGAGGTGCGAAGGTTGTGGCTCGTCAAGGCGCAATCGCCGTTGAAGGCGCAGGCGTAGTGTCAATCTACAACGCAGCCGGACAAGCCGTGGTTGCCAACAGTGCAGCCGGCACGTTCAGCGTTCCCGCAGGTCTTTACATGGTAAGCGTAGACGGCAAAGTAGTGAAAGTTATGGTTCGCTAAGCATTAGCGAAGACTTGAAAATAATGAGCGAGGCAACCCGACCGGGTTGCCTCGCTTGTTGTTTTGTTGTTGGGAGCTATAAATCATATTATTACCTAAAAGTGTGTTTAGTCACACTTTTAGGTAATGCAAAATTAATAATTTGTTTGTAAATAGCAAATTTTTAGGAGTTTATCTCAAATAATTAGGCAAATCTAAATGCGTGAAAATTGTGTTTTGTTGTTGGGTGTGGGGAGTACTGAGTTGTCGGTAGGTAAAGTGTTGATAATGAGATGGGTGTGGGGACGCGGCTTGCTGCGACCGGGCAGGCGGAAGAGGGACGTGGTGGTATCCTCAGCGTGTCGAAGATACGCTGAGGATTGTGTGCGTCGGAGACGCGCCGGTCGTGGTAAACCTCTCAGCTTCGGAGAGTGCTGAGCGTGAGGAGCGAAGTCCTCCACAAACACTCGAGCCTCGGAGGGGGTCGGTTGTGATAGCAGATTTGCCGATTCTCACATTCATCATTACGATCGAGCATCTCCGAAGCTCGTACCTAATGTGCTTATTTTCACCAGGCTAAACCTCTTCGAGGTTGAGCCTGGTGTTTGCCATAATCGGACCGTCTCCGACGGCCCTTGACCTCATCGAATCTTCGATACGATGAGGTCGCACAGCCACTTCGCACGCCTGATAGGTCGCACCGAGGCGCGATAAACCGCCTGCGGCGGTGGTTATTCGGCAGTTTG
>JBJEDO010000095.1:0-14490 GCA_051872155.1 Candidatus Limisoma sp. | reverse complement strand
TCCTCTCTGTATTCCCCATCCAGAGCGGTCCGACCGACTTGACATCAGCCATCGACCCCACATCCGCAAAAGCAAACATCCGGCGCACCATTGCGCAAATATTTCGTTTGCTAATGCTTAAAAAGCCCGACTAACCGATAAATCTTTCAAGAATCACCAACGTGACAAAACCGAGCAAAAGCGCATAAGTTGCTTGTTTTTGGTAGCCGTGCGTATGCGTTTCGGGTATCATCTCGTCGGACGTAACATACAGCATTGCACCTCCGGCGAAACCCAACATTACAGGCAACATCATCGCAGAAATTTCGCCCATAGCGAAACCTATCCATACGCCGACGACCTCCAACAGACCGATTGCCAACGACATCATCAGCGTACGCAGGCGCGACACTCCCGCTAACAACAAAGGCGCTATCACTACCATACCTTCGGGTACGTTCTGCAACGCAATGCCAAGCGTTACGGACCACGCCGTTGAATCGTCGCCGCTCAAACTTACGCCTGCTGCTATTCCTTCGGGCAACTTGTGCAAAGCTACCGCAAGTACAAACAGTAGCACCTTATTCAATCGGCTATTATGCTTATGTTCTTCTGCGTCGAGACCGGTTATCGAATGCAAGTGCGGCGTGACCAAATCGAGCACGTTAAGAAATAATGCGCCGACCAATACGCCGACAACAACAATCCACCACAACCCGGCGTCGACACTTTCAAAAGCCGGGACAATCAGTCCAATTGTCGATGCGGCAAGCATTATACCCGCGCAATAGCCCAAAACGGTGTCGTTCCATCGGTGAGGCAACTCCTTGATAAAGAAACCGATAACCGAGCCTATCAACGATGCGCCACACAGTCCCGCGGCACTAATCCATACGTCTGTCATATTCTCAGAGCCTGTTTAATAATCATTATTTACTACTCAAAAGTATTACATTTTATCCGTATTTCAAAATTTGGCATACTATTTGTGTTTTCTTATCGAAACCAAAAACTGAAAAAACTATGTATTTTATATTATTTATTGGTATAGCAATTGCCAGTTACGTTGTTCAAGCATCGCTCAACAGCAAGTTTAAGAAATATTCGCGCATTCCCACCGACAGCGGCTTGACCGGAGCCGAAGTTGCGGAACGTATGCTCCGCGAACACGGCATCAACGATGTGAAAGTGACTCAAATATCAGGTTCACTTACCGACCACTATAATCCGGCAACACATACAGTCAATCTCAGCCGCGAGGTGTACTATGGCAATAGCGTAGCATCGGCAGCCGTTGCCGCACACGAATGCGGACATGCCCTACAACACGCAACGCGCTACAGCATGCTCCAACTCCGCTCGGCACTCGTGCCTGCCGTTTCGCTTTCGTCGCAAATCATGCCCTGGATTCTATTGGCAGGCATTCTCACAATAACCATATTCCCTGCTGTTATGCTCTTGGGCATCATATTGTTTGCACTGACCACCCTATTCTCATTTGTCACCTTACCTGTAGAAATCAATGCAAGCCGACGCGCCATTGCTTGGCTCAACAACACAGGCATCACTCGCGGTCAGAACACTTATTTCGCTCAAGACGCTTTGAAGTCTGCCGCCTACACATATGTCGTTGCCGCACTGTCGAGCCTTGCGACATTAATTTATTGCGTAATGATTTTTATGGGTCGACGTGACTAATTGACTTGAGATAGCTGCAAATAATGATTTTTTGTGTACCTTTGTAGCAAATTTAAAAACGAAAATAACTACATGGCACAAAAACCGTCAATTCCGAAAGGTACGCGCGACTTCTCCCCAATTGAGATGTCGAAACGCAACTACATATTCGATACAATCAAGAGCGTATTTACCCTTCACGGCTTTCATCAAATAGAAACTCCGGCGATGGAGAATCTGTCGACCTTGATGGGCAAATACGGCGACGAAGGCGATAAACTGCTTTTCAAGATTCTCAATTCAGGCGACTTCCTAAGCAACGTCAACGACGAGCAACTGGCAGAGCGCAACAGCACAAAACTTATGCGCTCGATTGCCGAAAAAGGTCTTCGCTACGACCTTACCGTGCCGTTTGCACGATTCGTCGTTCAACACCAGAACGAGATAAAATTCCCGTTCAAGCGTTTCCAGATACAGCCCGTATGGCGCGCCGACCGTCCACAACGCGGCCGCTATCGCGAGTTCTATCAATGCGACGCCGACGTTATCGGCACCGATTCGCTTCTTAACGAGGTCGATCTGTTGCAAATCATCGACGAAGTGTTCTGCCGTTTTAGCATAAACATCGCCATCAAGTTGAACAACCGCAAGGTGCTTAGCGGAATTGCAGAAACAATCGGCGAGCCCGACAAGATTGTCGACATTACCGTTGCAATCGACAAGATTGACAAAATAGGAATCGACAACGTCAATGCCGAACTGCTCGACAAAGGCATTAGCCAAAAAGCAGTCGACCAACTGCAACCCGTGCTTATGCTTTCGGGCACCAACGAAGACAAGCTCAACAGCCTGGCAACCCTACTCGCCGATTCGGAAGTAGGTATGAAAGGCGTCGAAGAATTGCGTTTTGTGATGAACAAGACCAACGAAATAGGCGTACAAGCGACCATTGACCTCGACCCGTCGCTCGCTCGCGGACTTAACTACTATACGGGGACAATCATCGAAGTCAAAGCCCTTGACGTCGAAATCGGCAGCATTACCGGCGGCGGTCGCTACGACAACCTTACCGGCGTGTTTGGTCTCGAAAACGTCTCGGGCGTAGGCATCTCGTTTGGCGCCGACCGCATCTACGACGTGCTTAACCAGCTTGACCTCTACCCCGAAGCTACCCGCGCAACAACGAAAGTACTCTTCGTAAACTTCGGCGAAGCGGAAGCAACAGCATCGTTGAAATACATCAAAGAGCTTCGTGCAGCAGGTATATCTTCAGAAATTTTCCCCGAATCGTCGAAAATGAAAAAGCAAATGGGATATGCCAACGACAATGGCATCCCCTTCGTTGCAATCATCGGCGAAACCGAGCTTGCCAACGGCGCAATTATGCTAAAAGACATGAATCTCGGCACTCAACAGCCGCTAACTATCGACGAAGTTATTGAAAAGTTAAAATAATAGTTGTAATTGTAGAACAGACATGATAGAACGATTAGTCGTAATCGATAGTGTTGACCCCGTAACTTTTTATGGCGTAAACAACTCAAATATGCAGTTGATTCGGAATCTATTTCCGAAGCTACGCATTGCCGCACGCGGAACACTCATTAAAGTGCTCGGCGACGACAACGAAACTGCCGAATTTGAAGCCAAAATCAACGAACTCGTCGACTATTGCGTTAAATACAACAAACTCACCGAAGAAACCATCATCGACGTCATCAAAGGTCGTCCGCCTAAGGAACTGAAAATGGACGACGTGATTATTTTCGGTGTAAACGGCAAACCAATTCAAGGTCGGTCGGCAAACCAACAACGACTCGTCAAGGCTTTTAACGAATCCGACTTGACTTTTGCCCTCGGACCTGCCGGAACGGGAAAAACCTATGTAGCAATCGCGCTCGCTGTTAAAGCGCTGAAAAATCGCGAAGTGCGTCGCATTATTCTTTCGCGTCCCGCTGTTGAAGCCGGCGAAAAACTCGGCTTCCTTCCGGGCGATATGAAAGACAAAATCGACCCGTATCTCCAACCGCTTTACGACGCCTTGGAAGATATGATTCCGCAAAACAAGCTGAAGGAGTATATGGAAACCAACGTAATCCAAATAGCGCCTTTGGCTTTTATGCGCGGACGTACGCTTAGCGATGCCGTAATCATTCTAGACGAAGCGCAAAACACTACAACTCATCAGATTAAGATGTTTCTCACCCGTCTGGGAATGAATGCCAAGATGATTGTTACAGGCGACATCACACAAATCGACTTGCCCCACTCAACCCAGTCGGGACTCGTCCATGCTTTACGCGTTCTCAAAGATGTAAAAGGCATCAGCTGCGTTCAATTCGATAAAACCGACATCGTACGGCATCACCTCGTGCAACGCATCGTCGATGCCTACGAGAAATACGACAACGCAAAAAAAGAGTCGAACTCAACAATTATTGACAACAAACCAATATAAGCATTATGGCAACTTTAGTTAAAACGGATTTCAATTTTCCGGGTCAAAAAAGCGTTTATCACGGCAAAGTTAGAGATGTCTACAACATCAACGACGACCTGATGGTGATGGTCGCCACCGATAGAATCTCCGCCTTTGATGTTATTCTCCCTAAAGGCATCCCCTACAAAGGGCAGGTCCTTAACCAAATTGCAGCATCCTTTCTCGATGCAACTGCCGACATCGTTCCCAACTGGAAACTCGCCACTCCCGACCCAATGGTAACCGTTGGACTAAAATGTGAAGGTTTTCGCGTGGAAATGATTATTCGCGGATATCTGACAGGTAGCGCTTGGCGCGACTACCAAAACGGATGCCGCTCGATATGCGGCGTAGCTCTGCCCGACGGTATGCGCGAAAACCAGAAATTCCCCGAGCCGATTATCACGCCGACAACCAAAGCCGACGAAGGTCACGACCAAAACATTTCGAAAGAAGAAATCATCGCACAAGGAATCGTCGACCGCGACGACTACGAGACAATGGAACGCTACACCCGCGCGCTCTTTGAGCGCGGTAGCCGAATCGCAGCCGAAAAAGGTCTGATTCTCGTCGACACAAAATATGAGTTTGGCAAACGCGACGGCAAAGTGATTCTTATCGACGAAATCCACACCCCCGACTCGTCGCGCTACTTCTATGCCGACGGCTATCAGGAACGTTTCGAAGCCGGGCAACCGCAACGTCAACTCTCGAAAGAATTCGTTCGTCAATGGCTCATTGACCACAACTTTATGGGCAAATCCGGACAAACCGTTCCCGAAATGACCGACGACTATTGCAATACCGTTTCGGCTCGCTACATCGAACTGTATGAGCACATTACAGGCAACAAATTCCAGCCAGACAACAGCTCCGACATCGCTGAACGTATTCGCAAAAACGTTACCGACTATTTATCTTCGTTAGAAGCATAATCACAACCATCTATGCGACACGTGAGGATGCATAATACAATCCTCATGTGTCGCATTCTAAAAACCACGTTTCAAAAACAATCGATGGAATATAAGGCAGAAAAAGTTACACCATACGGCTCCGACGAGTCGAAAACACAACAAGTACAAGAAATGTTCGACAGCATTGCGCCGGCTTACGACTTTATGAACCATGCAATGACATTCGGCATCGACAAAATTTGGCGGCGCATCGCCGTAGGAAAACTTAAAGGGAAGCCCGTCGACACAATCCTCGACGTTGCAACAGGCACCGGCGACCTCGCCTTCCTTCTATCGAAAAAACTGAAGCCTCGAAAAATCAACGCAATCGACTTGTCGGAAGGAATGCTTTCGATTGCGCGCCAAAAATCCGCAAAAAAAGGAATTAACAACATTACTTTCGAGACAGGCAACTGCCTCGACCTGAAATATGCCGACAACACATTCGACGCCATTACCGTAGCCTACGGCGTGCGCAATTTCGAGCACCTCGACAAAGGCTACCAAGAAATGTATCGAGTGGCGGCAAAAGGCGCTTCAGTATGCATTATCGAACTTTCCACACCTGTCAACCCAATTGCATTGGCGCTTTACAAAGTCTACACGCGGTGGATAATCCCCACGATTGGACTACTCGTGTCGCGCGACCGTCGAGCATATTCATACCTTCCCGAAAGCATCGCAGCCGTGCCCCAAGGCAAACAAATGCTCCAAATAATGCAAAATGCCGGATTCACGAACTGTAGACACTACCCTCTCACATTCGGCGTTTGTACAATCTATATTGGCGAAAAACTTTAGACAATCATGGCAAAACGAAAGACATCACGTCGAACAAGCAAAAGCCGACGCAAAACCAATTGGTCGCTCGGAAAAATATTCAGCATAGGTCTTATAACCGTAGCAGTAGTACTCGGTCTATACTATGCCGCACAATACTACGTAGCCCAATCAGCTAATAAAGAGCAAACGGTATCGATTGACGTTCAAAAATATTTCGACGTCACCCTACCGATGAATCGGCAAGAACAGCTGATAGAATACAAAGGCTTCTACGTTTCGTTCAACAAACAATATCACATACCCAACTACACCGTCTACGAACTCACCGCGAAAGAAGTGGAAGGCAACGAATCGCGCGCAAAATCGTTCGACCGCGACGAAAAAGTAGAAGGTTGCCCCTACCCGTCCGACTACACACGCTCCGGCTACGACCGCGGACACATGACCCCCGCAGCCGATATGAAATGGGACTACGATGCCATGCATCATTCGTTTTTTATGACAAACATTTGTCCGCAAGCACACTCGCTCAACAGCGGAGGATGGAAACGCCTCGAAGAGAAAATTCGCGATTGGGCGGTTCGCGACAGCGCACTCGTCGTTGTCACCGGACCGATACTCTCCGCCAACATGAAACGCATAGGCGGCGATGTGGCAGTCCCCGACCGATTCTTCAAAGCAATTCTTGCCCCATACGCCAACCCGATACGCGCCATCGGTTTTGTTTACAATAATGACGGCGGACAGAAAGTAGTTGAAAAGCAAGCCGTTTCCATCGACTATATCGAACAAGAAACCGGTTACGACTTCTTCAGCGCACTACCCGACGACATAGAAACAGAAATTGAACAATCTTGCAACTACAAACAATGGAACAACTAAGAGCCCTCGACGATACAATATGCGCAATATCTACCCCGCCCGGCATCGGCGGAATTGCCGTTGTCCGCGTTAGCGGCAGCAATGCCATCCCCATAGTCAGCAAAGCATGGCAAGGCATCGACCTTGCTGCTGCAAAATCGCATACAGCCCATCTCGGCACAATCATCGACACCGAACGGCGTCCACTCGACCAAGTAGTTGCCACAATCTTCCGCGCGCCACACACCTTCACCGGCGAAGACGTCGTCGAAATCTCTTGCCACGGCTCCGTGTGGATACAACAACAAATCGTTGCAACACTCATCGCTTGCGGATGCCGCGCAGCAACAGGCGGAGAATTTACCCGCCGAGCATTTATGAACGGCAAAATCGACCTTTCGCAAGCCGAAGCAATCGCCGACGTCATTGCATCATCGTCGAAAGCAGCACACAAGATTGCGATTAGCCAAATGAGAGGCGACTTCAGCAAAATGATACAATCACTTCGCGATACACTTCTCGAATTTTGTGCACTTCTGGAACTCGAACTCGACTTCTCCGAAGAAGAAGTCGAATTTGCCGACCGCAAAAAACTTACCGACGACGCTACAAACATACTCGACACACTGACTCGGCTCGCATCATCGTTTAAAACCGGTGATGCAATCAAAAACGGCTTCCCCGTTGCCATCGTAGGAGAAACCAACACCGGTAAATCGACCCTACTCAACCGCTTGCTCCGCGACGACCGAGCACTCGTGAGCGACATCCGCGGAACTACCCGCGACACAATCGACGGAACAATAACAATCGACGGAATACTCTTCCGATTTATCGATACAGCCGGAATTCGACAAACAACCGACGCCATCGAAAATCTCGGTATCGAACGAGCATTCCAAAAAATCGACCAAGCGCAAATCATCATTTGGCTAATCGACACCTCTGCACCGATTGAGCAAATCGATACACTCGCAGAACAAATATTGCCACGTTCCGCCGACAAAAAAATTATCGCAGCAATCAACAAAATCGACATTGCCGATGCCGACCAAATCGAAGCAATCCAGACCGGTATTCGCCAACTCGCCCCACAAGCAGCAATAGCACACATATCAGCGAAAAACGGCATCAACATCGAGCAATTAGAGAAACTTATCGCCGATACAGCGCAAGGCGACTATGCACAATCCGACATAGTCATCACCAACGCACGCCACTACGAAGCCCTCACACTCGCAGCCCAATCAATCGAGCGCGCCATCGACGGTTTACGTTCAGACATCTCCGGCGATTTCGTAGCACAAGACATCCGCGAAACAATCCACCACCTATCCTCAATCACCGGCGAAATAACCACCGACCAAATCCTCGGCACAATCTTCAGCCGCTTCTGCATCGGAAAGTAAGTTTTAGTTTAATCTACACGAGATGGATGCTTTATCTCATTTTCGTTCGCTCGACGAATTGATACGAGCCCTCGACAGGGAGCGCAAACTTCTTCAAGCGCTCTTTCAAGACAGGAAACGGCTATCGTTTCGCTATGAGCTTGCTCGTGAATTATCCGGCAAAAAGGATGAAAGCTTGGAGTTTTTGCGCCGATACGGCATCATCCGCGAAAATAATGACTTTATAGAGTTGGAGGACGTCTATATGTCCTTCTTCGAAGAGGTGCTGGAAGTTAACGATGAAATTAACGTAGCGAGCGTAAAAGAGAGCATCGATTCACTAAACGAAGCAATCGACTATTTCCTCACAGAGAACAACCGCAACAGGAAATACGGTTACCTGCGTGATGTGAAGCGGATGCTGCGTAAAATTGCATTGACGACATTGAGAAATGTTATCGACTTGAAACGCAACATCGACAACACCTATAAGAACGAGCCAACGTTCGCCATCAAGAAAAAGAAGCTGGTACATCTCGACGAAAAGCGACGCGACATTGCTGTGCTTATAAACGAATGTGAACGGGTAATTGACGAAAAGCAAACAACATTCTTCATGATTGCCATGGATGTACAACTGAAGGAGATTGTTACTGATGTAAAGATGCAATTGCGAGAGGTATATCACAACCTTCTGGAGCTTGACCGACAGATTATCAACTACCTGAACTTGATAGAATACCAGAATAGGCTATTCCAAAAAGTGCAAAAGCTGAAATACTTGCACGACCAAATGCTCTTGGATACAAATACCGACATTAGGATAAAACTCACAGAAAGAAACCCGGTATGGATGGAGCCGCGTCCACGTTATCAGCTAAAAGTTTCGCTTTCCATGCTTCGAAATTCGGAAGAAGGCTTGAAAATAATCCAAGAAATTGCCAAAGGAAAAGGCAGTAGCCGTTTAAGAAAAGGCAACTTGGCAGAACCATTGACTGCTGAAGAACTCACAGAGCAACGACAATGGCATAGAATTGTCGATATTAGCGAGGTAAAAAATGCTTTTATGGCATCCGGCGATCACCTTTTCCATTTCGTCATGAATTATTCCAACTATACGAAACCGCAAAATGAAGAAGCCAAGTTGGTTATTTTCTGCCAAATTGCAACGCAATATCTTGACGAATTGCAGATTACGGAAGAATATCGTCGATTTGGAGGCATAGAATATCCGCTGATTTATCCCAATAGACGTAATTGACATATGCTGATTAAAAACGATTAAAATATGCGTTATACCAAAGAAATATTCGACATACTTAGCAAGGGCGGATTTATATCCCGTAACTCTATATTTCAGTTGCGTTCGCACATATACGATGCAATTGAAGACGACTACGAAAGCTATCTGGAGTACTTCCGCGGCATAGGATTCCAACTTGAAGTCGGCAACGGCTACTACTATTTCTCCAGAACAGAGAACAAGGTTGAACTTGCTGACAAAGTGCAACGCCTTGCTCTTTGGATTGACCGTGTAGATTTCCTAAAGACATTCAACAATATCTTTGGTCCGGGGTTCTCTTTCCGTAAATCAAACATTTTGGAAAAATTCTCAAGCGACATTGAGTTGAAAGAAAAGGCACGCAACCTCTACCCGGAATTAAAAACCAACGACGAGAAGATTGACAAACTCATAACCGACTTGGAACGGCTTGGATTTGCAGAGTTGGAAAACGAGCTGGACGGCACTTACAAAGTAACTTCCGCGTTCCATTACATCGAAGAACTGATAGATTGTCTTACCATCATAGAAACAGAAGAATGAGATCGCTACGAAAAATCATATTCATTAACAGTGCAAACATTCGTTATGCCGAAGTGAAGTTAGACGGAAACGTACACTTCATCGGCACACAGGGAGTGGGTAAAAGTACACTACTCCGAGCTATTCTGTTCTTTTATAATGCCGACAAGCTCCGGTTGGGCATTCCAAAAGAAATGAAGTCGTTCGACGAATTCTATCTGCCTAATGCCAATTCTTATATTGTATATGAAGTGGAACATGAAAATGGTCCTTTCTCTATTCTGGTTTTTCGCTCATCAGGAAGAGCTTGCTACCGTTTTGTGGATGCGACCTTTAAGAAAGAATGGTTAGTTGATGAATATGGCGAAGTTACAGCAGAGAGCAAGGTAATACGCGAAAGACTAAACGGTGTCTATATGTCTAAGATAATCGACCGTTACGAACAGTATCGCGACATTATCTATGGCAATCGACAGGCTGTCGGCAAGGAGTTTGCGCGTTTCCAACTGATGGAAACCAATCGCTACCAGAACATTCCGCGCAGCATTCAAAACGTATTCCTCAATTCACGACTGGATGCCAACTTCATCAAAGACATCATCATACGGTCGATGAGCGAAGATGAGGCAAATATCGATTTGGGATATTTCCGTCGTCAAGTGGCTGACTTTGAGCAAGAATACCGCGACATCTCATGCTGGTACAAACTGAATCAAAAGGGAGAGTCGGTTGTAAGAAAACAAGCTGAAACCGTGGTGAAAGCCTACCACGAATTGCTCTACAAGAAACAACAGATTCTCGACTTGTGCAGTGAACTTAAATATGCCGAACGCACATCACGCGAGCGACTTCCGCTTATCGTTAATAAGATAGAAAAACTTATTCAAGAACAGGATAGGCAGAAACGATTGCTCAAAGAACTCCGAAATAAACATGATGTCGAAAAAACGAGTCTTAACCAAGAGCAAGGTGTTGTAAACGAGAAATTGAAACGTCTGAAAGAACGTCGCGACTTCTATGACAAAGAGCAAATTGAAGAAGTAATCAAACGATGCGACAAGGAGCAATCCTTAAAAGCCGAACTGGACTCACTCAAAGAGCGACTCTCTGAGCTAACTGCGCAATTCAACGACGTCACGATAAAATATAAGGCAATTCGTCAAAATGTCGAAAACGAATTGGAAACTTTTAAACACGTACAACAGGAGCGTATTTTTTCAGAAGGTCAAACCAAACAAGATGCTGACGAACGGCTGCTGAACGACTACGACAATGCACTCTCGGAGATTGATTGTGATTTTGCCGATAAGATAGACACTGCTTCAGCATTGATAGAAAGCATAAAGTCGGAGCAGAACGATTGTGATAAAGAGCTATTGAAACTAAAGTATCTCAATCCGTTCAAAGAGGAAAAAGATAACCTGACTAAGCAACTGAACGAATTAAGTATAAAAGAGAAAGAACTTTCAGGAGTTATCGACTCAAAAAAGGCGGAGATAAATCGTCTTCAAGCAGAATACGATAAGCTTGAATCTGAGACAAAAACTAACTATCAACGTCAAATAGATGACAAACAAGCACAATCGGATTCGCTCGAGAAGCAAATTTTAGAAATCAACGAGATTCTCGACCGAACTAAAGGCTCTTTGTTCGAATGGCTTGAAGAAAACAAAAAGGACTGGGAGAATAACATAGGAAAGGTTATCAACGAAGGCGACGTGCTCTATCAGACAGGTTTGCATCCACAGAAATCCGACGGAAACTCTTTCTTTGGTGTTCGTCTAGACATTGACGACCTTCCGCTAAACGTGAGAAAGCCCAAGCAACTGCAAGAAGAGAAAGAAGAACTTGAAAGCAAAAGGGAAACTATCAAGAAAGAACTATTAAAGCTTTTTACGGAATGTGATAAATCCATCGATAACCTAAAGCATCAGTTTAGTCCGAAGATGAAAGAACTCCGAGAGCAAAGGTCGCTCGCGGAGATAAATCTTGACAACATACCCCAACAACAAAAGGCTATCCGTGTTAAAATTGAGGACCTTGAAGTGAAGGGCAAAAATATTATCGAGCAACGACAGGCGGAATTAAACAACCGCCGACAAGAGTTAGCTCATCGTATGACCATTGTGCAGACAGATTTAGACAAGTTAAACACCGAAAAACAAAAGAAGAAAGCCGGAGCACAAAAGAAATTTGACGAAGCTAAAAAGAATAACGAGAAAAACTATACCGAGCGTGTGTCGGAGATACAGGCAGAAACCAAATTAAAAGAGAAAGAAGTAAAAGAAGAACTGCAAAAACTTAAGCAACAAGAAGAAGACGAACTGAAAGGTCGTGGCGCAGATACTCATTTGGTAGAAGCTTGCAAGACAAAGATACTCACAGCAGAGAATGAACTAAAATACATCGAAAATCATCGCAAGCTAGTCTACGACTACCGTCGAGACTGTGAGGAACTTTTCGACCTGGAAGAGAACTTCAAGAACAAGAAAAAAGCGCTCGCCGACAAGCTATTGCAACTCAACGAGAAATATGAAGTACGCAAACAGAAACACGAGCAACAAATAGATATTTTCGAAAAAGAGCTCAATCAGCGACGCGACGAAAAGCGACAGTTAGAAGAAGAACTGAAAAGTGTTGAAAAATTCACCACCGATGAGCGACTCTGCCCGCCGATGTTCGTAGAAGTAAAGGAAAAAAAGACGCTACTAACGCCCGGACAAGCCGTCGACGAGCTTACAAGCATCATCGTGTCGCAACAAGGTGACCAAAACAAGTTCAAACAGAGTGTAAACGCATTCAAAGGAAACTTTTCAGCCAAGAACACCTTTAACTTCCATATAGAGCTAAATCTAGACGAAGATTATTTGGACTTTGCCAATAATCTCGACGACTTCATCAACGACAACAAGATTGAAGAATACCGTCGCAGAACCAGCGAGCGCTATTTGGATATTCTAGCCCGCGTATCGAAAGAAATGGGCGAATTGACACGACATGAGTCAGACGTCGACAAAATCATTCAAGACATAAACAATGACTTCCGCGAACGCAACTTCGTTGGCGTTATCAAATTGATAGCCCTCCGTTCCGTACCGTCGACCGACAAGATGGTACAGCTGATGAAACGCATAAAAGAATTCCACGACGACAACCAGTTTGCTATGGGTGATGGTATGAATCTATTCGCCACTACAGATCGCGAGGAGATAAACCAAAAGGCAGTAGGTCACCTACTCGACTTTATGAAATCGCTCACCAACAATCCGCAACGCCAATACCTGACTTTGTCCGAGCTATTTCAACTACAGTTCCGAATCATAGAGAACGACAACGATACCGGTTGGGCAGACAAGCTATCACACGTCGGCAGCGAAGGAACAGACACACTCGTCAAGGCAATGATCAACATTATGCTCATAAACGTGTTCAAAGAAAAAGTAAGCAGAAAGTTCGGCGACTTCTGCATACATTGTATGATGGACGAGATAGGCAAGCTTCATCCGCAAAACGTGAAAGGCATACTCAACTTTGCCAACGCCCGCAACATATTGCTTATCAACTCCTCACCCATCACCTACAACGTGACCGACTACCGCTACACTTATCTATTGGAAAAAGACGGCAAGTCGAAAACCGTCATCCACCAACTTATCTCTCAACAATGAAAATCACAATTGCACTCATCGACAAACTCATCCGTCTTCGCAACGGAGAGACACTGCCCGCCAGCCAACTACGAGGAGAATGGATAGACGAACTGCTGCGCGAAGGGATACTCGTCAATACCTCACACGGCAGTCGCCGAACACTTCGTGCACCACATTCCAAAACATTTTGTAGCGCACTATCCGCCATTGACGAAAGGCTTAACGATTTAGAACAAATGCGACAAACGTTGATGTCAGAAGACGCGTCACGTGCCGAACAGGCTGCTATCACCGGCAACTCAAAACTGCTGGCAGTCCGTTCATGCCCCGGTTTCCCAATCAATTCATATCAAGCCATCAACTGTCGTCTGCACGGACAAGAATTCGTGGTCAATCCACAAGAAGGCAGTTTCCTATTTGTTGCCGACTGGCAAGATTTCTCTATTCCGAACGACGTTGTAGTCGTTGGCATAGAAAATATGGAAAACTTTAGGTTTATACGTCAACAACGACACCTCTTTGAGCAGACCATTGCCGACAAGAGCTTGCTCTTCGTATCACGCTATCCACAATCCTCCGACCTCGTCACTTGGCTAAAGCAAATCCCCAATCATTATGTCCATTTTGGAGATTTCGACCTTGCCGGCATCAACATATTCCTTTCCGAGTTTTATGCACATTTGGGCGAGCGCTCATCATTCCTCATCCCATCCGACATAGAAACAAGACTATCCAAAGGCTCCCGAGAGCGGTACGAAAACCAGTACCGACATTACCACAGCCTCAAGAGCGACATCCCCACCCTGCAAAGACTAATAAACCTAATCAACAAACACCATCGCTGCTACGACCAAGAAGGCTACATAGCATATTGAACGCAACTCAATCTATAACTCTAGAGACGCCAAAATTT
>JBJEDO010000094.1:0-14575 GCA_051872155.1 Candidatus Limisoma sp. | reverse complement strand
CAATCAAAAATCTGCGACCTCATTTTTAAACTTTTCTTATGAAACAGGCTCTAAAGGTTAGTATATTTATAGATTTAAGGATGGTGTATCAAATGCCGAATTTGATATACCATCTTTTTGCGACACATCTTAATGGTGCTTTCGGCAATGTTATAATGAATATGCTAAGTCAAATCAAGATTTGTAAAAACAAACAATCCATATTTAGAGCATAATTCCTTGTATTCATTCTCAAAAGTGAATTTGCGATGGTGCTCTTGTTGCCCTCTGTTTGAACTATTTCCATTTTGGAAACAGTTGCCTCTTTCGTGGACGAGCGTTTAATATTGTAACTGACCTTTAAAAAATTGCAAATCAATGCAGGATACTAACAAAATGTTACACTAAACACTAAAATTAACAAAAATGTTAAGTTGTTTGGGCATTTTAGTTGCCGACTCCGAAAAAAATGAGTAACTTTGCTGTCGTTCGAAATCGCTTGGATGCGAATCGATGACGCTGTTTGGAAAAAAATTGATAAATAATACAAGTATGTCAAAAGTAACTAAGGAGATGGCTTTGGACTACCACAAGAATGGACGTCCTGGCAAGATAGAAACAATTCCCACAAAACCTTATTCCTCGCAAAACGATTTGTCGTTGGCATATTCGCCGGGCGTTGCATACCCGTGCTTGGAGATAGAAAAGACTCCGCAAGATGCCTACGAATATACCAATAAGGGCAACCTCGTTGCTGTGGTTTCTAATGGTACGGCAGTGTTAGGGCTTGGCAACATCGGTGCGCAAGCCGGTAAGCCGGTGATGGAAGGTAAGGCGCTGCTCTTTAAGATTTTTGCCGGACTCGATTGCTTCGACATCGAGGTCGACGAGAAAGACCCGAAGAAGTTTGTCGAGATTGTAAAAGCTATTTCGCCGACGTTTGGCGGTATCAACTTGGAAGACATCAAGGCTCCCGAGTGTTTCGAAATCGAAACGATGCTCAAAGAGCAATGCGACATCCCGGTGATGCACGACGACCAGCACGGTACGGCGATTATCTCCGGTGCCGGACTTATTAACGCCCTTGAGATTCAAGGCAAAAACATCGAAGATGTTCGCCTCGTTGTCAACGGTGCAGGTGCCGCCGCCGTGTCGTGTACGAAACTTTATATAGCCTTGGGTATCCGTCCCGAGAACGTGGTGATGTGCGACTCGAAAGGCGTTATCAGCACGCGCCGCAAGGACTTGAACCCGCAGAAGGCGCAATTTGCCACCGACCGCGACGTCGAAACGCTTGCCGACGCTATGGTTGGCGCTGACGTGTTCTTGGGACTTTCCGTCAAAGACGTCGTTACGCCCGAAATGGTACAATCGATGGCTGAACGTCCGATTGTGTTTGCCTTGGCGAACCCCGACCCGGAAATTGAATATTCGAAGGCTAAGGCTTCGCGTCCCGACTTGATTTTCGCTACGGGACGTTCCGACTATCCCAACCAAATCAATAACGTGCTCGGCTTCCCGTACATTTTCCGCGGTGCACTCGACTGCGGTGCCAAGGCAATCAACGAAGAGATGAAACTCGCGGCAGTGCGCGCTATTGCACAGCTTGCCAAACTTCGCGTGCCTTCGGTGGTTAATGTTGCCTACAATATGGAAGGCATCTCATTCGGTCCCGAATACATTCTGCCGAAGCCGCTCGACCCGCGTCTGCTCACGACGGTATCGCCGGCGGTTGCCAAGGCTGCGATGGATTCCGGCGTGGCTCGCAAGCCTATCACCGACTGGGCGCAATATGCTGCAAAACTCCACAGCATGATGGGCTTGGACTGCAAGCTTATGCGTCAGTTTACCGACATGGCGAAGTGCAACCCGCAACGCGTCGTGTTCGGCGAAGCCAATACCGACAATATGCTTATCGCTGCCGTTAATGCTTACAACGAAGGCGTATGCAAGCCGATTCTGTTGGGCAACGAGGAGATGATTGAAAAACGTGCACAGCGTCTCGGACTGTCGCTCGCAGGGCTTACGATTGTCAACCTCCGTCACGACCGCGAGGCACAACGCCGCGAACGTTATGCCGAAATGCTCGCCGCCAAGAAGGAACGCGAAGGCTACACCTATCGCGAGGCGCTCGAGAAGATGTTCGACCGCAACTACTTCGGTATGATGATGGTCGAAACGGGCGACGCCGACGCTTTCATCGCCGGAACTTATTCGAACAACAGCGAAGTGACGTCGATTGCGAAAGAAGTTATCGGCATTCGTCCGAGTTTCAACCACTTCGCAACGATGCACATTATGAACACCAAGCGCGGCGTATACTTCCTTGCCGACACGATGATTAACGAGAGCGAAGACACCGAAACTCTTGTCGACATCGCGCGTTTGGCTCGTACGGCTGTGGAATATTTCGCCAAGAACCCGGTTATCGCTATGGTTTCGTACAGCAACTTCGGCTCGAACAAGGCTGCTTCGCCGCAAGCAATCCACGAGGCTGTTTCGATTATGCATAAGCGCTATCCCGAATTGCCTATCGACGGCGAAATGCAACTCAACTATGCGCTCAATAAGGACATCCGCGACAAGAACTATCCGTTCAACCGACTCAAAGGCTTGAACGTCAATACGCTGATTTTCCCGAGCCTTAGCGCTTCGTCGTCGGCATACAAGATGATGCTCGAGATGGGGCTCGCCGAGTTTATCGGCCCGATTCAGATCGGTCTGAACAAGCCTATCCACTTCATATCGGTAGAGGCTACGGTTCGCGAAATTGTCAACCTTGCAACGATTGCTTCGGTCGACGCCGACCTTTGCCACAGAGCAGGTAACGCCGTGCTCGACAAGTAGACGGGCAAACGCATAAACTACAAAAACAGGGACATCCGCCGGTCGGGTGTCCCTGCTTTTTGTATCTATGACGTATCTACTTCACTCCGGCTTTCGCGCCTTTGACGCCTTTTGTGCCGCCTTGGAGGCTGAAGATGTTTTGGTCGAAGTTGGTAGTCTTATGCCCTTGTTCGCGTTTGCGCTTGATGGCGAGCGCAACGAGGCGGTCCATCAGTTGGTCGAACGAGATGCCGGTTGCTTCCCAGAGGTAGAACGAAAGCGAGCCGGGGATTGTGTTGATTTCGTTGACGTAGATGTCGTCGGTTTTGCTGTCGACCATCACGTCGACGCGGCTCACGCCGTGGCACGACAGCACGCGGAATGTTTCGCCGGCGAGGTGTTGGATGCGCTTTGTCATTTCGTCCGACAGTTCGGCGGGAATGCGCTTTTGCGAGGCTTGCATGCCTTGTGTGGTCTTTGTGCCGCCCTTGTATTTGTCGTCGTAGGTCAGGAAGTCGCCCGACTTGATGGGCTCTTCGAGCGTCGACATTTGGTAGTCGTCGCAGTCGCCCAGCACTGAGCAGTTGATTTCTTTCATATTCTCGACCATATCTTCAACGATTATGCGCGTAGAATATTTCTCGGCATTTTCGATGCTGTCGATGAGCGAATTGCGGTCGGTGGCGCGGCTGATGCCCACGCTCGAGCCGAGGTTTGCCGGCTTGACGATTACCGGGTAGCCCAAGCGGCTCTCGATGCTTTCGATGAGGGCGTCTTTCTGCTTATACCATTGCTTGTCGGTAAACCAAACATAGTCGACAACGGGGATTCCGCAGTCTTTGAGAATCATCTTCATCGTGATTTTGTCCATTCCGTTAGCCGACGACACGGTGTTGCAACCGGCGTAGGGGATACCGATGGTCTCGAGAACGCCTTCGAAGATGCCGTCTTCGCCGTTTGTGCCGTGAAGCACGGGGATAACAACGTCGATGGTGGCTTCAATTTTAGAGCCGAAAAGACCCGTCTTTGCCTTGTAGAGGTTGTAGTCGCCGAATTCGGGGCGCATATACACTTCGCTGCACTCCGCGATGAGTGCGTTCATGTCGCGATACTTTTTCAGGTCGAAGAGCGCTTCGCCGGTGTACCAGCGGCCCTGCTTGGAGATGTAGACCGGGATTACGTTATATTTTTCTCTATTCATGGCGTGCATTGCCTGCGACGCCGAGATTACCGAAATTTCATGTTCTACGGAACGTCCTCCGAAGAAGACTGCTACATTAGTTTTCATATTTATCTTGCGATTTTTGGAATATTCTTATTTAAAAGTGTCGGGCAGGTCGTTTTCGTAGAGCACGGTGTCGCCTCGGCTGATTATACCGGCGAGACGTTGTTGTGCTTCTGCGAATGTGTCGACGATGACGATTGCATCGTCGTTTAGCTTGCCGTTGCGGCGGATGCCTTCGACGATTGCGTCGCGATTGTAGCGACCGACTATTATTGCCACGTCGACGGTCTCGGCGATGTGTTCGCCGAAGTTTGCGTTGTGGAAGTGCTGCTTGTCGCCGAGCTCAATCATGCCGGGTGTAACGACGATGCGTTTGCCTTTGGTCATGCGCGAGAGCACGTCGAGAGCCATGCGCGAGCCGTCGGGATTGGAGTTGAATGCGTCGTCGATGATTGTCACTCCTGCGGGCGTGCGCTTCATGTTGAGACGATGTTCAACTTGTTCGATATGGCTTACGGCATATTTAATTTTCTCGTCGGCTACGCCCAAACGCATTGCCACGATGACGGCTGCCATCAGGTTGGAAATGTTGCATTCGCCAACCAAGCGAGTGTCGAGACGCAAGCTGCGGTCGGTGCCTTCGATGGTAAAGTGCGTTCCGAATTCGTCGTATTCGATGTCGGTTGCGCGATAGTCGGCATTGTCGGTGTTGCGCACGCCGTAGCGGTAGGTCTTGACGTTGTCGACCGGGCGGTTGGCTACGTATTCGAAGTCGTCGTTGACCACGCCGAATCCGTCAGCCGGCAGTGCATCGATGAGTTCGAACTTGGTGCGTTGCACGTTTTCGATTGACTTGAACGACTCGAGATGCTGTTCGCCGACGGCTGTTACGATGCCGATTTGCGGATGCACGATGTCGCAAATTTCTTTGATGTCGCCGATGTTTTTCGCACCCATTTCGACGATAAACACCTCGTTGTAGGGCTTCATCAATTCGCGAACGGTGCGCACAACGCCCATCGGCGTGTTGAAACTGCCGGGCGTCATCAGCACGTCGAATTGCTCGCTGAGGATGCGGTTGAGGTAGTGCTTGGTGCTCGTTTTTCCGTAGCTTCCGGTGATGCCGATAATCTTTATGTCGGTCATTCCGGCGAGACGTTGGCGAGCGTCGTCGACATACATTTTATTGATGGCGCGCTCAACTGGCTGCATCGAAGCGTTGCAGAGCAGTACGATGAGCCACGACACAACCGGCACGGCGGCAACGACGTAGCAAGCCATACGCAGGGTGTGGACGAAGCCGAAGCCCTGCAGTGCGCCGAACGATGCCACAATGGCGACAAATACGAGCATCTCGACGAAAAGTCGCCAAACGCGCTTGGTCATTACCAACGGCTTTTTCTGCTTGCGAGTCATTACGCTTACGCCTTTGACAATCATAATCACGGCGCCTGCCGAAAGCGTAAACGCCTTAGGGAAGGGCGTAAACAGTAGCAGAACAACGAGCAAGTCGACGAGGCGCGACAGCGATTGAACGTCGCCCGATGTGCGTAGCCATTTGCTGTAGCGCTCGTTGCGATATGAGTTTTGTTGCAGCATCTGAAGGTCCAGCCTCAGGCGCATTACCAGGTTGAACACGGCGGCTGCCAAAAATATGCTTACAAAAATAGTTTCCATTATCGTTTGAGTTTATCTTTTTCTAAGAATGAATTCACTACGGCGGCGAATTGGTAGGGATTCTCCAAAAAACTGTAGTGACCGACGCCTTCGAAAACCACCAGTCCTGCATCGGCTATCAGATGTTCCATCTTGCGGGCGTCGCTAAGTGGCGTGGCTGTGTCGAGCGCTCCCCAAATGAGCAACGTCGGGCACGCGATTTTCGGCATCAGATGGCATAGGTCTTCGTTGACCACACGGCTCATAATCTGTCGCATACGAGGCGATGCGCTTGAATAGTCGCTCGAGCCGACTTTCTTGCGATAGCGGTTGAGCAAGTCTTCGGCGCGGCTGCGACCGACCAGTAGCGGCAACGTGTGGCGAACCGCCTTGTAGGAATATACTTTGAAGTAGTAGCGCAGGCTGCGGCGAGGCTTTACGCCGGCGGCATCTACCAATATGATTTTGTGAGTCTTATTGCGCGAAGCGAGCACGATGGCTACGCGACCGCCGAACGAATGTCCTATTAGAATCGGGTTGACGATGCCCTCGCGGCGCATAAATTCTTCCATCAATGCTGCGTAGTCGTCGACGCCCCAAACCGTGGTCGGCTCCGTGCTCTTGCCGAATCCCGGAAAGTCGATATTATATACGCGAAAACCGGGCGTGAGCAGGTTGTTGATGCTCGCCAGCGTAGTGAGGTTACAGCCCCAACCGTGCATGAGCACTACCGGGCGGCCTTCGCCCTCAACGGTGTAGTTTAGCGTTACGTTGCTTATTTCTATTTGCTTTTCCATTCAGTTTGCAAAATTAGTGCAAATCGAGAGCAATAACAAATCAAAACGAAGTTTTGAATTTGTTTTTGCCGAGATGCCGCCTAATTTATCAAAAATTAGTGCAAGGCGAGCGAAAAACAAAGCGAAAACGAAAGTTTTACGATTTGTTTTTCCAAGCGTTTTTCCAAGCCGCAGCCTAATTTGCGCACGGCGAAAATTAGTGCAAATCCGGGCATAATCTGTCAACCATTTTTAGGAAATGACAGAATAAATATGTTTAACAACATGTTTAACAAAAATTAACGGGGGGGGGTGGTTATTTCGGTCAAAATGTCGAAATTTGATTAATTATTAACTAAAAAATATCAGAATATGCCAAAACAACAAAAATTTGGAGAAGAATTCGACGATAACTATTCGCCGACAAGTTGGGAAAGAGATCCTGATGAATCAGATGAAGATTATGAGGATAGAATGCAAGACCAAGAAGATTTGATGGATTATTATAACGATTAGTAAATTTAATCTATTCATTTGCAAATGTAATCCAGGAATTATGAAACAATGCGCTTGTGAAATTTGCGACCACGATTTTGGTGGAAGATGTGCACTTCATTGTGGATGTTATGGTCACGTTAGATATCCGGAAGATTGTGATTCCTTTGACTATTGCGATTGTGATGATGACGATGATGATGACGACGATGGTGATGACGAGGAAGTAACCTGTCCTAATTGCTATTATATTACTTATTGGGACGGTAACCGTTATGTCTGCAAAAATTGTGGGTGGAGTTCCGACTAATTTTTTTTTCTAGTTCTCATTTTGTGCCTATAACTTTGTGGCGTGAACTGCAATGTTGTAGGCTCGCCTTTTTTATAACTGCTTTTGTTCTGACAGTTGATATTATCATGACAAAAAAAGAAGGTGTTCCGGCTTGTGTCGGAGCACCTTCAATTATGTTTAGATTAGTAATTAGATTAATCGATTTCTTCGTCAGCCGGGTAACCGCCCATTTCGCGGATAGCGTTTTTGAGCATAACGTATTGTTGGAAGAGGTGGTTGACGGGCACTTCGTTCTTGGTGTAGTCGTGCATCGGGCTCTTGAGGAAGAAGCTGAGGAAGCGTTGAGTTCCGTAGCGTCCTGCGCGAGCAGCGAGGTCGCTGAGGAGCACGAGGTCGAGGCAGAGAGGAGCAGCGAGGATAGAGTCGCGGCAGAGGAAGTTAATCTTAATCTGCATCGGGTAGCCCATCCAGCCGAAGATGTCGATATTGTCCCAGCCTTCTTTGTTGTCGTTACGCGGCGGGTAGTAGTTGATACGTACCTTGTGGTAGTAGTTGCTGTAGAGGTCGGGTTGTTGCTCGGGAACGAGGATTGACTCGAGAGTAGAGAGCTTGCTGACTTCTTTAGTGTGGAAGTTAGCGGGTTCGTCGAGCACGAGACCGTCGCGGTTACCGAGGATGTTTGTAGAGAACCAACCTGCGAGGCCGAGGCAACGAGTACCG
Organism: Candidatus Limisoma sp.; assembly: GCA_051872155.1. Lineage (GTDB taxonomy): Bacteria > Bacteroidota > Bacteroidia > Bacteroidales > Muribaculaceae > Limisoma. The sequence goes on along the minus strand of JBJEDO010000094.1, from coordinate 6,606 downwards.
ATGATGGGAGCAAAACCTGACTTAACGAGGGTTTGACCGGTCTTGAAGTCTTTGCCGGCGATAGGCATTTTGGTCTTTTCTGCGAGTTCCCACATAGCGGGGATGTCGACAGTTGTGTTAGGAGCACCCATGATGAAGGGAGCGCCTTCTGCCAATGCTGCGTAAGCGTAGCACATAGAAGGAGCGATGTGCTCTTTGTCGTCGGCTTTCATTGCTGCTTCGAGAGCTGCAAGTGTGCCGTGGATTTCCATATCGACGGGAACGTAGATTTCGGTAGAAGCTGCCCAAAGCACAACGATGCGGTCGCAATTGTTTTCTGCTTTGAAGTTGCGGATGTCGGCGCGAAGTTGCTCAACCATATCCCAACGGTCTTTGCAGTCTTTTACGTTGTCGCCGTCGAGACGCTTAGCATAGTTCTTATCGAACGCTGCCTTCATCGGAACGATTTTTACCAACTCGTCCTTAACGGGGTTGATGTCTTTTTCTTTAAGCACTTCAGCGTTGATAGCCGATTCGTATGCGTTTGCAGGATATACGTCCCAAGAGCCGAACACGATATCGTCGAGTTTTGCCATCGAAACGATTTCGTCGTATTTCAAGTATTTTTTGTCTGCACCTTGACCTACACGAATTTTATCGTATTGGGTCATCGAGCCGACCGGTTTTGACAAGCCTTTGCGAACCATCAATACACCGGTCATAAATGTTGTTGAAACTGCACCAAGACCAACTACGAGCACGCCGAGTTTGCCTTCTGCTTTCTTTACGTTATTTTCCATTGTTTTAATGTTATGTTATTACTTATTATTATCGTAAAAAAGTGCCAAAACAAATTGCTTTGTTTTGACGGGTCAAAAGTACTCTCTTTTTTCTAATAACAAAAAATATTTTAATTAAATAATTGTCCTATAAAGGCAAAATATTAGTAAAAAACAGACCTCATAGTTAATGTGAGTTAAACTTGTGCTCTTTTTAGACTAAAATGTTAAAATATCAAAACAGGGCAGTTTTGACTTCCGCGAGATTTTTGATGATTGAGGGGTGTTGTTGGGCATCTTCTTCGGCGGTCCAACCTTTGCCTTTGAGCCAAGCCACCCGACAACCGATAGATTCGGCGGGGACGATGTCTTTGCGAAGGCTGTCGCCGACCAAGAGGACCTCTTCGGGGCGAAGACCGAGGGCTTCGACGCCGAGCATAAAGATTTTGGGGTCGGGCTTACGGACGCCGACAACGGCGCTTTCGATGATGTCGGCAAAATAGCGGCGCAGGTCGAAGTCGGCTAATACGCTTTCGACGTTGCCGTAGAAGTTGCTGACGAGCACCATCGGGAGCCGCTCGTGGATGTATTCGAGGGTAGGGCGCGCGTCTTCGACGGAGCTGCGAGCCGAGTCGTAGCAGTAGCGAGCCACGTCGGTGGCTGCCTTTTCGATGTCGAAGTCTGCCGGGAGCACGCCGTCGTCGACGAGGTTGCCCAGCTCGATGCGCATCTTGATGAGCAGCAGGTCGTAGAAGTTGTGGTGAGGCAGGATGTGGCGCACGCGGGCGAGTTCGCGCTCGGCAAAGACGTAGCAGGTGCGGAATTGCTCTTTGGTGACGTCGATTCCGGCTTCGCGGTAGCCTTGCCAAATGATTTCGCTCCAGTGGTCGCCGTGGCTGTCGATAGTGCCTCCGTAGTCGAAAATTACACCTTTTATTATACCTTTAATATTTTCCATCGAGAATGTCTTTATTAAGTCGTTTGCAAATGCGTTCGTGGCGAACAATCATATAGACGAGCATAGCGTTGAGCACAACAATCTCGAATGCGAAGTAGAGCCACGGCATTTTGGCGAAAAGCGAGCAGAACAGGGCGATTGTGCGCAGGTTGAACGACAGCCAGTTGGTATATTTCATCAGCGGTCGGCTGAGCGCACGGAAGTCGTCGCGGAACTGTTGGGGGATTTCGTCGCCGAAAGTCGAGCGGATGGTTCGGCGCAGCGTTTGCATGTTGGGGGTAAGCACTTCCTGGTTGGCGGTGTAGTTGCGGTAGAAGAACATGGTGATTTTCTTCCAGAAGTTGCCTTTCCAGGGTATGGCGTTGTAGACGGTGTCGAGTTGCTCTACGCTGTCGAGCTCGCTTCCCTCTTTGCCTTTTAGGAAGTAAAGGTGGAACTGGCGATAGTAGTCGGCGGCAGCGGCTTGCTTGGCGTGGCAGAGTCCGGCAGTGACGGCTATGACCCAAATGAGCCAGGGCATCGACATAAAGAATTCGGAAGTGGCGTTTTCACGGAAGCAGATGGCGAAATAGATGGCGAAAAACCAGAAATCGCCGCTCAGACCGTCGAGGATGCGACCCAGCCGAGAGTATTGCTTGGTCATGCGTGCCAGCTGTCCGTCGGCGCTGTCGAACGAGTTTGCCCAGATGAGCAGGAACATACCGGCAACATTAATCCACAGGTTGTCGAAGTAGAACAGTATGCCTGCGGCGATGCCGATAAAGATAGAGGCTATGGTAATTGCGTTAGGCTTAATTCCCAGCTTTGCGCAAAGCACAGCCCACATAAAACCGATAGGCCGATAGAAAACCAGGTCGATAGTTTCTTCGGTATCCATCGATTTGAGCGATTCTTTGTAGGTGCGTTTTAGTTCGTCGAGATTCATTTATTGTTAGTTTTCAAACGGTTTTTTATAGCGTTAAGGACGCATTTAGCGATAAACGGTGCGGCTTCGTTGCGACAGGGTGCAAAGCTTGGCCAGTCGTTGAAGTCGATGATGCGGATTTCGCCGTCGGGCGACACGATGCAGTCGCCGCCGTAGATGACCACGTCGAGCGCTTCGGCAGCGCGCCGACAGATGTCTTTGAGGTAGTTGATGTCGAAGTCGATGCCTTTCGACTTGCCGTTGATGGCTTCGAGACCGTACTTGCTGTGGCCGTCGTCAAAGGGGTAGAACCAGTAGAAGAACGGCGAGTCGTACATGCCGTAGAATTTAATCAGGTCGCCGACCAAGTGGCGGTTGATTACGGCGCGCTTGATGCCGCGGTAGAAGTATTCTTGGAGCACTTCTTGCGCTTCTTCGGCGTGGCGCACATAGCTGACGTCTTCTTTGTGCATGGCGTGGAAGTCGCCGCGCTTTATCCAGCAATTGTTGATGCCGGCTTCTTTGAGTTCGTCGATGACAGCCTCGTTGGTGTTGACGATAACGCTGTCGGGGTAGGGGATTGAGTTGCCCACGAGGATGCGCGTCATACGTTCGCGGGTGCAGTTTTCGATGCCGTATCCCGAGTTGACTACGATGCATCCGTCATCTTCCATCTCTTGCAGGAGCTTTATCGATTCGCGTTCGCGGCACATGTTTAGGATGATGCGTTCCTTCACTTGTCCGGCGATGAATTGGTCTTCGCTGTAGATGTTGACGGTGCAGCCGCGTTTGCGCAGTTGCTCGGCGGTGGCGTTGAAGATTGCGGCGTCGTTGCCGATGTGGTTAGGCGAGTATGCGCCGGCTCTCATAATGCCGGCTATGGTGAAATCTGCCATAATTCGTAGTCTGTGTGGGAGTGTTAGTCGTTGCCGTTGATGAAATTAATAGCTTTTTCGATGTCGGAAGCGTGGTCGACGTCGAGGATTTTCGCAATAGGATAAGCCTTGAGTTTTAGCCCGTCGGCAACGAGAGCGCGTTGGAAGTTGCGCATGCGAGCCACACCGTTAGCCATGCAGCGTTCGAGCACCGTGATAGCCTTGTCGGAGAGGGCGTAGACGCCGCCAGAGATATATTTTGCGCCGTCGAACGATTGGTCGCGGAAGTTGACGATGTTGAGAGCATCGTCGGTCTCTACCCAGAGCGGCTTTTCGTCGTCGACGTAGGGCGTAACAGCCATCATACCGTCGCAGTCGGTTGCCGCCTCCATAGCTTCGATGTAGCGGCGCAGGTCGTCTTCGCGGAAGATGGTGTCGACGGTAGTCAGGCAGAATCGTCCCGAAGGCATCACGCGCGACAGTTCGTAGAAGCTGTGCATCGAACTTGGTGTCGATTTGACAACCAAGCGGAAGGGGATGTCGAACGAGAGCGACTCCAGATAGCTGCGCACTTCGGTCATTTGCTCGTTGACAATGATGCTGATGCTTTCGGCGTTGCAACGGCGAAATATGTTAATCAGCCGACCAATCATCGGCTCTCCATTGAGTTCTACCAACGGTTTTGGCTTGGCAACGCCCTCTTGGGCAAGTCGCGAACCTTCGCCGGCTGCGATAATTGCGTAGTTCATATATATTATGCTATTAAACAGTCTCTAAAATGTCGGTGTCTGCGCTGTCGTCTTTCGACAGGTCGAGCACTTCTTTGTCGCCGCTGCGGTCGACGTATTGACGGCGCAACGGATTGCGATACATCTCGGCAAAGCGGCGGCGGTTGCGAACTACGTCGATAGCCCGATAGATTGCCGCTCTGAACGATTCGTCGTTAGCCTGGTTTTTGCCGGCGATGTCGTAGCCCGTGCCGTGGTCGGGCGAGGTGCGTACGAACGGCAGTCCGGCGGTGAAGTTTACGCCGCTGTCCATAGCCAACGTCTTAAACGGCGCCAAACCTTGGTCGTGATACATCGCCAAGATGCCGTCGAAGTGAGCGTATTGACCGCTGCCGAAGAATCCGTCGGCGGCGTAAGGTCCGAAGCACGATATGCGTTTGCCGTAGGCTTCCTCGATTGCCGGGGTGATGATTTGCTGCTCTTCGCTGCCGAGCAGACCGTTCTCGCCGGCGTGAGGATTGAGCGCAAGCACTGCGATGCGAGGGCGAATGATGCCGAAATCGCGTCGCAACGATTCGTTGAATATCTTGATTTTCTCAACAATCAGTTCTTTGTTCAGAGCCGACGAAATGCGGCTGATGGGCAGGTGAGTGGTTACCAGCGCCACACGGATGGTGTCGTTGCAGAGAATCATCAGCGACTTCGACCCGTCGGCGCAAGCCTCAAGATATTCCGTATGTCCGGGAAAGTGGAAACTTTCGCTCTGGATGGCGTCTTTGTTGATTGGCGCGGTTACGAGCACGTCGATGTCGTTGTTTTTCAAATCGGCGACGGCTCTTTCGAGCGAGGCAAAAGCCGCTTTGCCGCTGTAGTCCGACGCCACGCCGAGTTCTATCTTAACATCGTCGCCGAGCACTTCGATGAGGTTGTTTGCTCCGGCGATTGCATCCGATGCCGACTTGATAAGATTGAAATTCACGTTTGCCATCTCGAGTGCTTTGCGATGGTAGGATAAGGCTTTCGACGAACCGTAGACTATCGGTGTGCAGAGCTCTCCAAAGCCCGGTTGACTCAGTGTTTTGAGGATTATTTCGTAGCCTATGCCGTTTATGTCGCCGTGGGTGATTCCCACTTTTATTTTGTTTCCTTGGCTCATTTATGTCGTTTTTGAGGTTGTTTAGTTGGCAAAATTAGTGCAAATCGAGCGGAAAACAAAGCGAAAACGCAAGTTTTCAGATTTGTTTTCCCGAGATGCAGCCTAATTTATCTAAAATTAGTGCAAATCGGGCGGAAAAGCAAATTTTTTAGTATCTTTGCCAAGATTATGGGAAGATTGTTGTCGATAGACTACGGGCGAAAGCGGTCGGGCATTGCAGTTACTGATGTGCTCGGCATTGTGGCGAACGGACTTGCTACGGTTCGGTCGCATCTACTCGTCGACTTTCTGCGCGACTATTGCTCGCGAGAGCCGGTCGACGCTATCATCGTCGGCTTGCCGCGACAAATGAACGGCGAAGAAAGTGAGTCGATGAAGTATATTCGACCGTTTCTGAAGCGACTAAGCGAGGCGTTGCCTGACGTGCCTGTCGAGATGTTCGACGAGCGTTTTACGTCGGTGCTTGCCCATCGTGCGATGATTGATGGCGGGATGAAGAAGTCGGACCGACGCAATCGTGGCGAAGTCGATAAGATTTCGGCGACAATCATTCTTAACGACTACTTGGCGAGCAACCCGGCTCGTCTTACCAAATGACGAATATAATTATTTGCTATGATTTTACCTATATATCTTTATGGTCAGTCCGTGTTGAGACAGGAGACTGAAGAAATTGATGCCAACTACCCGGATTTGCGGAAGTTGGTCGACGATATGTACGAAACGATGTATGCGAGCGATGGCATTGGTCTTGCGGCGCCTCAGGTAGGGCTGTCGATACGGTTGATTGTCATCGATGCGGATGCGTTGAAGGAATCGTTCCCGGAACTTGAAGGCGTAAAGTTGACGCTGATCAATCCGGAACTCGAGGTTTTGACCGACGGCAAGAAGGTAACTCGCGAGGAGGGTTGCTTGAGCTTACCGGGACTGCATGAGCCGGTGTCGCGTTACGAAAAGGTGCGCCTGAATTGGCTCGACATCGATTTTGTGGAGCACGAAGAGGTGTTTGAGGGCTTCCTGTCGCGCATCATTCAGCACGAGTACGACCACCTGGAGCAAACGCTCTACGTCGACCGTACAACGCCTATCCGCAAACAACTTATCCGCAACAAGTTGCGCAACATTGCCGAAGGCCGTGTGGCGTGCGACTATCGCGTGAAGCAGAATGCAAAGAAGAGGTAAGAGGTAAGAGGTAAGAGGTAAGAGGTAAGAGGTAAGAGGTAAGAG
>JBJEDO010000093.1:0-14597 GCA_051872155.1 Candidatus Limisoma sp. | reverse complement strand
GAATGACGAGCTTGACACCATAGGCTTTTTTATAGGCATCAGCAACTTTCTTGCGCCAGCCTACAGCTAGTTCGTGCGTATCAGGATAGCCAAATAAAGTTTCCTCAATCGCAGATAAGTAATGCTCCAATGATTGAAACAAAGGATACTTCTTGTTTGTGCTGTACCAATTAGCCGGGCGGATTTTATGAATGACGTGATTTTTGTATTGAACATTAAGTGCCCATTTTTCCATAGAGCGGCATATCTCCCAGACATTTTTTAGCCAAAGGTCATGGATGGTCACTACCCCGTCATCGGACATCTTATATCCAAAAATAATGTACTTGGTGTGCAGCATATATGGCGCATTTACAATCTCACGCGCATACGCTTTGAAATCAGCAATATCAAAACCTGGAGAAGCCAGACGATTGAAAGCCTTTATTTCGAGAAGGTCTGTTGTATGGTCTTCTGGATTAAGGAAAATATCAGGAGGCATTTGAGTGTTCGTATTACAATCAAATGCGATGTTATTCTTCTTAAGCCACCCTTCCAACCATTCTTGAATGATATTGCCGACCACATCCTTCTGTTTAACAATGATATTAACATTACCGAGATAGAATCGGATTTGTCCTTCAACAGTTTTTATTTTATCAACATTGAGAAGTCGGTCGTAAACTTGCTCAGCAGTAAGTTTTATTGTTTTTTTCTTATCCATTGTTTTTGTTTATAGCATTAATTAACCTAGATGACACAGCTTTTATTACAGGAACAACCACGGTATTACCTAATAAGTCGAACCCGTCTTTCTCTGACACATTCAGTTGCATAGATTCGGGATATCCAAATAATCGAAGACCCTCTCGCAAAGTCAGGCGTCTTAGCCCGCCGTTATCGGCGACAAAGAGTTTTTGCATATCCATTGCAACTAAAGTGGGAGCAATTTCATTAGGTCCAATAACTTTGCTTATTTCAAAGCTAAGTTTCCCAGCTACAATATTATAACCCTTAGGTAAAGACATATCTTGTTCCCTTACTATAGTTGTATTGCCGAATAAATCGGTTTTCACCATCTTCTGTTTGGGTCGCTCAAATTTCAAATAGCCTTTTTTTGTTAAATCGTCAAGCATCGCTTGAAGATTTGGATGAGGAAAAAAAGTTGAGATTTGTTTAGCGGTAAGAGGCATACCATCCATCCAATCTATTCCAATTTCTTCAGCCCATTTTTTCTTACGCCTTTCGCGAAGAATGCAATTTAGCAAATCTTTCTGTTCTTTAGAAACAGAGCCTTTCAGTTCAATATCCCAAGAATGAATATTGGAATCACCACCACGTTTGTCCTTTATGGATTTCCCATATAGATCCTCTATTGCGAAATGTCGAAGAAGCAACTTGATAAATGGGCTTTCGATTGTGGGTTTACCAGATTCAAGAATTTCACCAATTGTCTTTGTCGATGAATGAAAATTAGTCAGATCTGGTTTAACATCAAAAGTTCCTACAATGTATATACGTTTGCGTTCCTGAGGCACGCCAAATTGCGAGGAGTTTAGTACTTTATACTCAACTTTATAACCCAAGTCGAGTAACTTTGTAATAATGACATCAAGCGTTCTTCCACCATCGTGATTAACGAGACCTTCCACATTTTCGAGTATGAACCCTTTTGGTTTCTTTACTCGTAAAATGCGTTCAACCTCAAAAAATAATGTTCCCCGAGTATCAGCAAACCCCTGCCTTTTACCTGCCGAAGAAAAAGCCTGACAAGGAAATCCAGCACAAAGAATATCAAAATCAGGGATGTCTTGTTCCAAAAGTTGAGTAACATCGCCAACCATATTTTCTTGCGGATAGTTGTCTTGAAGAACTTTTTTAGCAGACGGTTTGATTTCAGAGGTTAAAACACACTGTGGAATATAACCGGCTTCCTCCAAAGCCTGTGATAAACCGGTGCGTATTCCTCCTATTCCTGCGAATAAATCAATAAACCTTACTGTGCTGCCAAGCATACATCATAATACAGAGGAACTTCCGAGTAGGCTGACAGGCGACCAAACCTTTTGCGAATACAAGGAAGCTCCGAATTATGTTGAATATCAGAAATTACTTACTTCAAGTGGTCTTTGTCAGCGGCGAGCGCAGATTATGTTGCAAAGTTAACAATTAATTTTGAAACTTCGACTATCATCTATAAAGATAAAAAAGAATTTCTTCACACGACTATATCTGCGACAATACCGCTGCAAAGGCTTATTTCAAAACAAGTATCGATTTGCTTTTTTGCTCGCCTTGCACTATCTTTGCACTATGGACTCTGAAAACAAATTGAGAATAGAAGAGGGCATCATTAGGATGCTCAAAACCGTTTACGACCCGGAAATTCCGGTCGACATCTATGCTTTAGGCATGATTTACAAGATAGACGTTGCCGACGACGGACATGTGACCATCGACATGACGCTGACAGCGCCAAACTGCCCGGCAGCCGATTTTCTCTTGGAAGACGTGCGTATGAAGGTCGACAGCGTCGAAGGTGTGACCGGCACGGATGTCAACCTCGTCTTCGAGCCGGAATGGACGCAAGACTTGATGAGCGAAGAAGCTAAACTCGAATTAGGTTTCTTGTAGTTATGCCCGGAACAAAAACATATTTCCTCTCCGACTTCCATCTCGGCGCACGTTATATCGACGACTCGCGAAAGCAAGAGCTACGCATCGTGGCTTTCTTGGAGTCGATACACAACGATGCCAAAGAGATTTACCTGCTCGGCGACATACTCGACTACTGGTTTGAGTATCGCTACGTCGTGCCGAAAGGTTATGTACGATTTTTCGGCAAAATTGCCGAACTCGCCGACTCGGGCATAAAAATCTACTGGTTTATCGGCAATCACGACATCTGGATTTTCGACTACCTACCGAGGGAACTCGGCGTGGAAGTGGTCGACGGCTCGCAAATCAAGCAAATCGACGGCAAACGGTTTTTCATCGCCCACGGCGACGGTCTCGGCGACGAGTCGCGCACGTTCCGCATGCTCCGCGCATTCTTCCGCAACCGCTTTTGCCAACGCCTCTACGCCGGCATTCACCCACGCTGGACCGTACCGTTTGCCCTCAGCTGGTCGCGAAGCAATCGCATGAACGGCGACGACAAAGCATTCGGCGACGACGAACCGCTGCGCCGTTTTGTTACAAATTATAAGCAAGACGAGAAAATCGACTTTTTCGTGTTCGGTCATCGTCACGTTGCAGTCGACGAAACAGTCAACGACAAGTCGCGTCTCATCGTCCTCGGCGATTGGATAAAACTATATTCCTACGCTGTTTACGACGGCAATGACCTCAAATTGCAACATTTCAACGATTAAGTGAACGATTTTTGCAAGAAATGGCAAGAAAACATTTTTTAACAAAATAAGATTTCAGATTGTAAGCAGAGGTAAATTACTTATTTTTAAGCAATTAGAACAAACATTGAAACAAATATTAAAAAATTATGTTACAAAACATATTTTTTTGTTTGTTTATAATAAAAAATGTAACCACCTTTGCAACACAAACCTAAAACAATCTTTTTTACCTTAAAAAATTATACCTATTGGAAACCTATAGAGGAAGGGACTTTGGGAAAAAGTTCCTTTTTTTGTGCCCATATGCGAAATAATAATTACCTTTACAACGCTAATGAAAAAAAATATGGTCACGCATACTCCATTCAGCCACCCGATGTACATCATGCTCAAGCCGGCAGGCGCGAGATGCAACCTCCGCTGCAAGTACTGCTACTACTTGGAAAAGAGTCGTCTCTACGAAACGCCGACCGATGGCAACGTGATGAGCGACGCGGTGCTCGAACGGTTCATTCGCCAATACATCGAAGCGCAAACCACGCCCTACGTGCAGTTCACATGGCATGGAGGCGAGGCAATGATGCGCCCAATCTCGTTCTACGAGAGGGCTATCCGGCTTCAGCAAATGTATGGTAAAGGATATGTCATCAGCAACTGCCTGCAGACCAACGGCACGCTTCTCGACGACGAATGGTGCGAATTTCTCAAGCGCAACAACTTTCTCGTTGGAATCTCAATCGACGGTCCTCAAGACCAACACGACCTCTATCGCCGCGACGCTATGGGGCGCCCCACGTTTGCTAAAGTGGTCGACGGCATACGGCTGCTCAACCGCTACGGCATCGACTGGAATGCACTCGCCGTGGTCAACAACTATAACGTCGACCGACCGCTGGAATTCTACCGATTTTTCAAAGACATCGGCTGCCGCTACATCCAATTTTCGCCAATCGTAGAGCGCACAACTCGCCGCAGCGACACCCTCACGCTCGCTCCCGGGATGACCTCCGACGGCGCGCTGACCGACACGTCGATTACTGCCGAGCAATGGGGTACGTTTCTCTGCACCGTTTTCGACGAATGGGTAAGACACGACGTCGGCGAATATTTCGTCCAAATCTTCGAAAGCACGCTTGCCAACTGGGTCGGCGCACAGCCGGGCATGTGCACGCTGGCACCGGAATGCGGCCACGCCGGAGTGATGGAGTTTAACGGCGACGTCTATTCGTGCGACCATTTCGTCTATCCCGAGCTCCGCCTCGGCAACATCATGACGTCGACAATCGTCGAAATGATGTATTCGCCGCGGCAACAGGAATTTGCTCGCATGAAACGCGCCATGCTGCCCCGACAATGCCGCGAATGCCAATACCTGTTTGCCTGCAACGGCGAATGCCCGAAAAACCGTTTCATCAACGACCGATACGGCGATTTCGGACTAAACTACCTCTGCGAAGGCTATCACAAGTTTTTCGCCCACGCAGCGCCATATATGGAATATATGAAACGCACGCTCGCTGCGGGCGACGACCCCGCATCAATCATGACACAAATCAACAACATATAAAACCACTGACAATGAATAAGAAACGAATTACGCTAAGTCTTGCGCTACTGCCCGTCGTATCTGCACTCTACGGACAGAAGGCTCAAGCCGACAAGCAAGACAGTCGCCCGAACATCATCTTCATTATGAGCGACGACCACGCTCGCCAAGCAATGAGCATCTACGGGCATCCGATTGGCAAAGTTGCACCGACGCCCAACATCGACCGCATCGGACACGAAGGCGCGACATTCTACAACAACTACTGCTGCAACTCCATTTCAGGACCGAGTCGCGCGGCTATCCTTACCGGCAAACACAGCCACAAAAACGGTTTTATGAAAAATTGGGCAAAAGGCTTCGACGGCTCACAGCAAACGCTGCCCAAAATTTTGCAAGCAAACGGCTACGAAACAGCCATTATCGGCAAATGGCACCTCATCTCGAAACCTACAGGATTCGACCATTGGATGATTCTCAACGACCAAGGCGACTACTACAACCCGCAATTCATTACCGAGACCGACACCGTACGCCATCCGGGGTACGTCACCGACTTGATAACCCAATACTGCGAAGACTGGCTCGACGGTCGCACCGACAAGAGCAAGCCGTTCTTCCTGATGATGCACCACAAAGCCATCCACCGCAACTGGGTACCCGCCGAACGACACTATCACCTCTACGAAAACACTACATTCCCCCTCCCCGACAACTACTACGACACCTACGAAGGACGCTATGCCGCTCAACTGCAAAAGATGAACATCTATCGCGATATGTACGAAGGTCACGACCTGAAAATGGTTACCGGTATTGATAGCGACACCCTCCTCTACGACCCATGGCCTCACGCATTCCTCGGCACGATGACCGACGACGAACAGCGCCGGTTCTTCGACGCATACCGCAAACGCAACAACGATTTTCACTCCCGCAAGCGCTCATTCAAAGAAGTAGCCGAATGGAAATACCAACGCTACCTCCAAGACTATATGGGCTGCGTGGCAAGCGTCGACGAAAGCGTTGGCGAAATCCTCGACTACCTCAAGCGCACAGGACTCGACAAAAACACCATCGTCGTCTACACCACCGACCAAGGCTTCTATCTCGGCGAACACGGCTGGTTCGACAAGCGATTTATGTACGAAGAATCGTTCGGCATGCCTATGGTGATGCGCTGGCCCGACCACATCAAGCCCGGCACAAAAGTCGAAGGGCTAACACAAAACATCGACTTCGCACCCACCTTTCTCGACATGTGCGGAATCGACGTCCCCGACGATATGCAAGGACAATCGTTCCGCCGACTCGTCGAATCGGGCAAAACGCCGAAAGATTGGCGAAAATCGCTTTACTACCACTACTACGAATTTCCCGGATTCCACAGCGTCCGTGCGCACTACGGCGTCAAAACAAAACGATACAAACTGATGCACTTCTACGTCGACGACAAGTGGGAACTCTACGATCTAAAAACCGACCCCACCGAAATGCATAACATCTACGGCGAACCGGGCACGGAAAAAATCACCGACGAACTGAAGAAAGAACTCCGTCGACTCCAAACTCAATACGACGTGCCGGCTGAACTCTGCAAATAACCGCTCGCCGACAGCATACACACCGGGGCTGATTCCAAAATCGGAGTCAGCCCCCGTTTTATTTCGTTTAAGGAACATTTTCGGGCTCTTTTTGCCGAAAAAACGCCATTTTGTTCCTTAAACGAAATACGATGTTCCTTAAACGTAATACAATCGAGCGGTTTTCGTATTAGATTTGCAACAGAAAAACAAACATTATTAACCGCAAAAACAAACAGTCTATGAAAAGGAAAATACTATTTGCAGGATTTCTATCGATTGTATTAGCATTTAGCGGTGAAGCGTATGCAAATCAAACCTTCGAATTGACAGGAGAAGGAGGAAGCGCAACCGTCAACACGGTAGCACCTCTCGACATTGAATCGACCGACGGCGAATATCGCATTAAGCCGGTTCCGACTCCGATAATCAACAACGAAACATTTGATTACGGCAGCGTTTCATTGCTCGACATGTCGAAAGCAGTCGTAAACGTGACGTGGCACTCCGGCGCTGACGTCATTAATGTAAAATTCTCCGAACCCGTCGGCGAATGCAACGCCATATTGCTCGACCTTACCGGAAAGCAAATCTTCAACGTAAAAATCAATGGAGATAGAGGAGAAACACAGCTTCGCACGAAAATGCCCGTTGGCATCTACATTTTCACAATCACAAACAGCAACCGGAACTTAATCTACTCCGGCAAATTAGCAAAAACAAACAAATAGTAACTTAAAAAATTACACGATATGAAAAAATTAGTATTAGCCATTGTGGCATCAATAATCACATTGTCGGGCTTTACCACAAAAGCAGCCACCATCTCTACCACCCAAATCTGGTTGTATGATAATACCGGTGCGAAAATCGTTGACCGTAATATTACAGTCCGGGCATCATTCTTCTGGCAAGATTGGGATATGCAGCAAACAGGCGACCAATTGATAGAAGTAGTAAACCCAACCGACAATATTGTATCGCAATACAAAATTAACGGCAGAACCGACTCTGAAGGCTTAATTACTTTGAATTTTACCGAAGAAAACTTAGTTAATGGCTATCAATCCATTACAGGAATTGACACAAGAAATATTTGTCGCGTAGGCATTGAAATTGACCCGGAAGGCGGCGAGAACTACACAATTGCGAAAATGAATATACCTACCGAATTTCTTATAAACGGCTTCGTTACTTCTGCAAACCTTGCCTATAAAGCCGACTATGCAACCCTCGCGGAAAGTGCACTTAAAGCCAACTCTGCGGAATATGCCACAAAAGCAAACAAGGCGTTTAACGTTGGCGACCTCGACACCGGTCTTGTTCAAGTAAAATTCACCACAGAAGGTGGTAGCACTTCTGCATACGCCAATGCAAAGGCAATGGTAGGTAGCAAAACATACGCTTTGAACGAAACCCCGTCAACTACACGACTCATTTGCTACTGCCCGGTTTACGTAACAGTTTCAATGACGGAAGCGGAATTTAAGACTGTCAGCCGTATCAAATTCCTTATCAACGGTGAAGAAGTTCCGGTTGCTAAAGTTCAATCAGGCGTAATCGGTTATGCATACTACGACAAATACGATTCCGAGACAGGAGTTACTACCCCGGAATCGGCAGAAGTTTGGAGTCGCGCAAAAACCCTCGACGATTATAAGAACATCCTTGTAGGTCCATTCCCCAAAACGGCAAGCATGAACACCTTAGAAATCGTTATCGTTCAACAAGTGAACTAATTGTTTCCTGAAAATCCATAGTTTTTTTGGAGGGTGTGCCGAGATAGAGTCTTTGGCGCACCCTTGGTTTTTGTATAGGAAACAGGAATTAGGAAACAGGAAACAGAAATTAGGAATTAGGAATCAGGAGTCAGGAATTAGCGTGCCGATACGTCCGTGCTCCATCATCGTGTCGAAGATACGATGATGGTGGTGAGCGTCAGAGACGCTTCGTTAATTTATATTAACAACAACTCTAACATTAGTACATTTGTCAGAAATCATAGCTGATATGTTGCAGAAATATGTTTTTTAACATAGAATTATTTGGTAGTTTAAATATTTTTAGTAATTTTGCAACCGAAATTAAGTTATAAACAAAATTTATTAATTATGAACATTGAAACAATCGGTTCGTGGGCCGGTCTTGTGTGGAACGCACTCGACGGTGTAGAATCTATGAATTTCAAGGCGCTTAAGAAAGCCACAAAACTTAAAGAGAAAGACTTATATGCAGCATTTGGCTGGTTAGGTCGCGAAGGCAAATTGAACATTACAGAAGTTGAAGGAGAATTGGTTCTCTCACTGAACAAGTAAATCAATCACTTTTGTTGTTGCAAAAGATATTGAAGAAGGGCAAGCACGAGATGTTTGCCCTTTTTCTGTTTCGCCGATTTTTCATTTTCGCTTTGATATTCGGCTAATAAGCAGTACTTTTGTAAAATAATTCTCAAAAAATGGCACAAATAGGTTCCGTACAGACAAACGTAGGTAAGAAAGTGCTGCTTCTCGGGAGCGGCGAGTTGGGAAAAGAAGTAACAATCGAGCTGCAACGCTATGGTGTAGAGGTTGTTGCGTGCGACCGTTATGCGGGAGCGCCGGCAATGCAAGTTGCGCACCGTCATCACGTGTTCAGCATGCTCGACGGCGAAACGCTTGAGCGCGTCATCCGCGAAGAGCGTCCCGACCACATCATTCCCGAAGTGGAAGCGATTGCCACACCCGTACTGGTGAAACTCGAGCAGGAAGGCTTCAACGTAACGCCGACAGCCAAGGCAACGCTGCTGACGATGAATCGCGAAGGCATACGCCGACTTGCTGCCGAAGAACTTGGCATCAAGACGTCGCCCTACCGATTTGCCTCCGACAAAGCGGAATTCGAGGCTGCAGTCGGCGAGATTGGCATCCCGTGCGTTGTCAAGCCGATTATGAGTTCGTCGGGTCACGGACAGAGTGTCATCAAGACAGCCGACGACATCGACACGGCGTGGAAAATAGCCCAAGAAGGCGGACGCGCCGGAGCGGGACGCGTCATTGTCGAAGGCTTCGTCGATTTCGACTACGAGATAACGCTGCTTACCGTGCGCAGTTGTGCCGGAACGACGTTCTGCCAACCGATAGGCCACATACAAGTCGACGGCGACTACCGCTATTCGTGGCAGCCGCAAGCGATGAGCAGCCGCGCACTCGACCAAGCGCAAGAGATTGCGGCAAAAGTAACCGGCGCACTCGGCGGCTACGGCATCTTCGGCGTGGAGATGTTCATAAAAGGCGACGAAGTGATTTTCAGCGAAGTGTCGCCGCGCCCGCACGACACCGGTATGGTGACTATGATTTCGCAAGATATGAGCGAATTTGCGCTGCATGCAAGAGCCGTTCTCGGGCTTCCGGTGAGCGACATCCGCTTCTACGGACCGTCGGCATCGCGCGCCATCGTCGTCGAAGGCGACACCGACAAAGTTGTGTTTAAAAATCTCGAGAAGGTGCTCGCCGAGCCTGGCGTACAGATTCGCATCTTCGGCAAGCCGGAGATTGTCGGGCATCGTCGCATGGGCGTAATCCTTGCTACGGCGAAAACCGTCGAAGAAGCCATACGCAAAGCCGACCGTGCTTACAATGCACTCGAAATCGAAGTGTTGCCTCGATAAAGAAACTAATTAGACATAGGAAACTCTCACAGGATGAAAAGAATAGCAATTTTGTTGCTGATTGCGGTTTGTGGCGTTGCAGCGCGGGCAAAAGACACCGACTTCAACACATGGACGGCAATTACGGCAAAAGTCAAGATAGCGAAAGGTCTATCCGTATCAGGAACGCTCGACTACCGCACGCGTCAAGATGCGTCGTCGACCGATTGGTGGGCTTTTCGCACCGCCATCAACTACCAGGCGCTGCCACATTTCAGCGTCGGCGGAGGTTATGAGTTGCAACTGCTCTACCGCAACGGGTGGAACAATCGGCATCGCTATCAGGTGCAAATCGGCGAAAACCTCACCGCGGGGCGCTTCGACTTGTCGTTGCGCGAGCGATTTCAACACACCATCGACAGTGGCGACAACGATTTCGTGTTGCGTACGCGCGCTCAAGCGAAATATAAAGCGACCGACTTGCTTCGACCGTTTGCCTCCGTGGAGTTTCACAACAGCCTGAACAGCGGCGACGGTTTCGACATCAACTTTGTGCGCTACATTGTCGGGCTCGAATTCAAACTCAACAAGACGACGAGCATCGCGCCCTATTATTGCTTGAACACCTACGACAATCAGAATCGGCACACCGCCGCAATTGATATAAACTTCAACTTCTAAAAACAGGCTCTAAGAAAGTGTCATACGTACAATCAAACAGGTCAGTATTTCGGCAGGTTGACTACCTTGTAATCATCCTGTATGCCATTCTGGTGATTGCCGGAGCGATTAGCATCTATGCAGCAAGCTACGACTTCGACAACGCAAGTATGCTCGACTTTTCGGAGTTTTCGGGCAAGCAATTCTTGTGGATTGGACTGTCGTTCGTCATAGGCACGGCGATACTGCTCGTCGACGACTGGTTTTTCGAAACCTATGCCTATTTAATATACGTCGCACTGATTATACTACTGATAGTCACCATCTTTATAGCGCCAAACATCAAAGGGTCGCACTCGTGGATTGTGATGGGTCCGGTGAGTCTTCAGCCGGCGGAATTTGCAAAATTTGCTACCGCGCTGGCGCTCGCCAAACTCTTCAACAGTTACAACTTCAACCTCAACAGCAAGGCGTCGAACTACTTCAAAGCGCTGCTCATCATCCTGCTGCCGGTCGTCATCATCAAACTGCAAGACGAGACCGGGTCGGCGTTGGTGTTTTTGTCGCTGTTTTTGGTGCTGTTCCGCGAAGGTATGAGCGGACTGGTGCTGTTTGCGGCATTCTGCTCGGTTGTGATATTCGTGGTGGCGCTGAAATATTCGTCGATAATGATATTAGGCATCTCGGGCGGCGAATTTATCGTGCTTGCTCTTGTGCTGCTGATGATACTTGCCATGACCGTAACCTACGCCAAGTCGCTCTTTGCAGCCCGCAACGTCCTGCTAATCTACCTCGGCGCTGCCATCGTGTTTACAACGCTGATACTCTGCGGCATCGACATCAACGGACGCATCATTCTGCTGTCGACGTTGCTCGTCACAATCGGCTACATCGTCTATGAAGCGCTCAAACGCGACGCAAAGAAATACCTCATCACCATTGCGTTTGCAGCATGCTCGGTGGGCTTTCTCTACTCTACAAACGTGGCGCTCGACACCCTCGGAGCGCACCAGCAGATGCGTATCAAGGTGGCACTCGGCATCGAAGACGACCTCCGCGGCGCGGGCTATAACGTCAACCAGTCGAAGATAGCCATCGGCTCGGGAGGCTTTGCCGGCAAAGGATTCCTCAACGGCACGCAAACGAAGTTGAAATACGTACCCGAACAACATACCGACTTCATCTTCTGCACCATTGGCGAAGAAGAAGGATTCTTGGGCACAAGCATTGTGCTAATACTCTTCACTGTGTTGATTCTGAGGATAATACACATTGCCGAGCGGCAATACACGTCATTCGGGCGCGTCTACGGCTATTGCGTGGCGTCGTACCTGATATTCCACCTGGGCATCAACATCGGCATGGTCATCGGATTGTGTCCGGTGATAGGCATCCCGCTGCCGTTCTTCAGCTACGGCGGCTCATCGCTCTGGGGATTTACGATTTTGCTGTTTATTCTGCTGAAAATCGACAGCGCCCGCACCGAACGAAGCTACTAACGGAGTGGGGAGCGTTTATCGTTGTGCGTTAAGCGTTTATCGTTAAGCAGAGAACTCATCATCTCATCAACTCATCAACTCGACCACCGCGTCGACAAACTCATCGTCGCCCATGTCGTAAGGCAGCCACCGGATGGTAAAGCCGCGGCGCTCCATGCCGCGAAACCACGTCATTTGGCGTTTCGCAAATTGATGGATGGCGATTTCGAGTCCCGCAAACATTTCGTCGTAAGTAGATTCGCCGATAACGTAGCGAGTGATAAATTTGTATTCCAAGCCGTAATAGATAAGGTCGTCGGGCGCAACTCCGGCATCAATCAGCCGACGAATTTCGTCGACCATACCCTCGTCGAGGCGCTGACGAAGGCGCTCGGTAATGCGTCGGCGACGCGATTCGCGGTCGATGTCGACGCCAATGAGCAAGTAGTCGGTGCGCGGATTCGGCGTCACGTTGACGGCGAGTTCGGGATGCTCGCGGTAGTAGGTCTGTATCTCGATGGCGCGGATGGCACGTTTCGCCGTGTCGACGTCGGTGGTGTTGTGCAGCGTTTTCATCTGCTCGAGAATGGCTTTCAGTTCGTCGAGCGACTTCGTGGCAAGCTCGCAGCGCAACGCATCGTTCTGAGGCACTTCGGGAAGGCGCAAGCCATTCAGCACCGACTCAACATAAAGCCCCGTACCGCCGCACACGATGGGCAATCGATCGCGGCTGCGTATCGACTGCTCGGCTGCGTCAAAATCGCGGATGTATTCAAACAGATTGTATTTGTATCCCGCCGGACAGATGTCGATAAGGTGGTAAGGCACTTCGCCGTATTCGTCAAGGTCTTTTCCGGTGCCGATGTCCATGCCGCGGTAAATCTGGCGACTGTCGGCTGAGATTATCTCTCCGTTGAGACGTCGAGCCAACGCCACGGCACGGCGAGTCTTTCCCGACGCTGTCGGTCCGGTTATTACTAAAAGA
The DNA here is from genome assembly GCA_051872155.1 of Candidatus Limisoma sp. Classification (GTDB taxonomy): domain Bacteria; phylum Bacteroidota; class Bacteroidia; order Bacteroidales; family Muribaculaceae; genus Limisoma. The sequence continues at coordinate 1,385 of JBJEDO010000093.1, read as the reverse complement.
TTCGTCATCCTATTCCTTCTATATATTTATACCAAATCAATCGCACCCAATAGAACGAAGTGCTCTTGTTAAAGCGCGACAAAATCATCCAACGGTTATTACTGAAGTCGACATCGCTACTTCGTATTTCCTTGATAGAGAACGGAGGCACATAGCCGCGCAACTTGATTTTGCGCCGTCCCGACAAGTCGAATATCTTGCTTGTCACCATAATGGTATACACACGGCTTATTTCTGCGCAAGCAAACGGCGTGAACTTTCCGCCCTGATAGAATCGAGCAATTTCATCTTTGTCGAGCCACTCCAACTTCAAACTCTTATCGGCGGCAAATTGTCGAACAACGTCTTCGCGTTCGACAAAGCAGAAATAATGCTCCACAGCCTTACGACTGCGAATATCTATCGTACCGTAGCAAAATTTCATATCAGACGGACCGACAATTTGCGACATATACTTGCAAACAACGCTCGCCGAAAGCATCTCCGAGAAATCGTCAGCAACAGTAAAAGGAGTATCGTATAGACTGTCGGCGCTAACCGCAAAACATACTTTATCGTCGCAAATCAGAATAATGCGCAAGAGTTTCTTGCCATTAGCAATCGGCTCATATACAGAATCTGAGGACACCGTTCCGCTTTCCGACGAATACAAATGAAGCAAAAAATATCGATATCCCAAGAAAGCGGCGTCAAACACAAAGGCTATAACCGGCAAAAAGTAGAACACAAAACTGTCGGACCATTCGTAATAATCTTGCTTATAACCAAAATACCAATGTCCCCAACTCAGCAAGACTACAAGCCCTGAAACAAGTATTAGCCGAGGAATCAGATAATGATTTTCCGAACTGTAGAGATGCCCCAATACTCTACGCTCAAAAGGAGAGCCATTGCGTATCATACAGTCGATGCACAGTGTGTTGCGACTGCTACGCAACTCTGCCTCAAGAAACACAAGGAACGCCACTGAGGGCACAACCAACGCCTTGTAGGATTTAATCACCTCGTCGGGCATCTCGTGAAAAGCCAAATCGAACGCAACATAGACCACCGTCAGCAGCAACAGCGCCCGCGCTGAATAAAAAGGGACAAGCGTACACGTCTCGAAGCGGCTCACTCGATTGATACGTACAAATGCAAACAATCCAAATGCCATTGCAAATGTCAAAAACTGGCAAACACCAAACGGCAAAACGAAGATAAACACCGGCACAAGAACCAACGGGAGTATACCTATGACGTAGTTGCGCCACATGATGTATGGCGAATAGTGCGATAGGTTGTTACATTTCTTTCCGTCCATTAGTTGCGTTTATCGTTTATCCGAGGCACCTCTTACCTCTTACCTCTTACCTCTTACCTCTTACCTCTTACCTCTTACCTCT
>JBJEDO010000092.1:12407-14723 GCA_051872155.1 Candidatus Limisoma sp. | reverse complement strand
AGAACATTTTCATTTACTTTGGCGACTTCTAAATTGTCATGAGGGTTTCATTTTTGATTATTATTCGCAAGTGTTAATGTAAATTATATCCATTATGTCAGCCGTTCCACTTTTTATCAAATGGAAAAATTTCTAATAAAAAATTTACGCAAAATTAATAAATTAAGCCCAAAACGCCACCCCCCCCAGTTAAACTTTGTTAACTAACTACAAGTTGCAACACCAATAAAGGATTAACGCTTCGCTCGCATTGCGCTAATTTCGTATAAATTAGGCTGCGGCTCGGGAAAATCAACCTGAAAACTGCGTTTTCGTTTGCTTTTTCGCTCGCCTTGCACTAATTTTGCGGGAAATTTTAACGAAGGTAAAAATGATTGCAGTTACAGGTTTAGCAATGCAGTTCGGCAAACGTGTTTTGTTTCAGGATGTTAACTTGAAATTTACGCAAGGCAACTGCTACGGAATTATCGGCGCTAACGGTGCCGGGAAGAGTACTCTAATGCGTATCCTTTCGGGTCAGTTGCAGCCGACTCGCGGCTCTATCCAACAAGGTGCCGGCGAACGTATGTCGGTACTTAGCCAGGACCACTTTGCTTACGACGAATTTACGGTGATGGACACTGTTCTTCAAGGTCATGATGTGCTTTGGAGCATTATGAAGGAGAAGGATGCTCTCTACGCCAAAGAGGATTTCTCCGACGCCGACGGTCTGCGCGCCTCGGAATTGGAAGACAAATTTGCGGAACTCAACGGCTGGAATGCGGAGAGCGACGCGGCTGCGCTTCTGTCGGGCTTGGGTATCCACGAAGACAAGCACTATATGCTGATGAAGGACCTGAGTGGTAAGGAAAAGGTGCGCGTGCTGCTGGCAAAGGCTTTGTTCGGCAATCCGGACAACCTGTTGCTCGACGAGCCGACCAACGACCTTGACCTTGAGACTGTGGCTTGGTTGGAAAACTACTTGTCGAACTGCGAGAATACGGTGCTGGTTGTGTCGCACGACCGCCACTTCCTCGACGCCATTTCGACGCATACGCTCGACATCGACTATAACAAGATAACGCTTTTTGCCGGCAACTACAGTTTCTGGTACGAGTCGTCGCAATTGGCATTGCGTCAGCAACAGCAAGCCAACAAGAAGGCTGAAGAGAAGCGCAAAGAGTTGCTCGAATTCATCCAACGCTTTAGCGCCAACGTAGCGAAGTCGAAGCAGACGACGAGCCGCAAAAAGATGTTGGAAAAACTCAACGTCGAGGAGATTCAGCCCTCGTCGCGCCGCTATCCGGGTATCATTTTCACGCCGCAACGCGAGCCGGGCAACAAGATTCTGGAAGTGCACGGGCTGACGGCGACTGTCGAAGGTACGCGCCTGTTCGAAGATGTCAACTTTACGATTGAGCGCAACGACAAGGTTGTATTTATCAGCCACGACCCGCGCGCAATGACGGCGCTCTTCGAAATCATCAACGGACGACGTCGCGCAGATGCAGGTACGTACGAATGGGGTCAAACCATTACGACTGCCTATCTGCCGCTCGACAACAGCGAGTTTTTCAATACGGATATGAATCTGGTGGATTGGTTATGCCAGTTCAGCAACGATTCGAGCGAAATCTATCTGAAAGGATTTTTGGGCAAAATGCTCTTCTCGGGCGAGGAAGTGCTCAAGAAGGCGTCGGTGCTTTCGGGAGGCGAAAAGATGCGCTGTATGATTGCTCGAATGATGATGACCGACGCAAATACGCTCATCCTCGACACGCCTACCAACCACCTCGACTTGGAGTCGATTCAGGCTTTCAACAACACGCTGAAGGCTTTCAAGGGCAACATTCTGATGTCGTCGCACGACCACGAATTCATCCAAACGATTTGTAATCGCGTCATCGAACTTACGCCGAACGGCATTATCGATAAGATTATGGACTTCGACGACTACTTGAGCGACGAACGTGTTCAAGCACAACGCGAAAAACTGTATAACGCATAAAAATATATAAATTATGGTAAAACATATTGTTACTTTCAAGTTGCAAGGCACACCGGAGGAACGCCTTGAGGTTGCACGCCGATTCAAAGCGGCGCTTCTTGCCCTACCCGAGCAGATTGATGTGCTCCGCAGCATGGAAGTCGGCATCAACGAAAACCCGGCTGAAACGTGGGACGTTGTGCTGACAGCCGTAGTCGACACGCTTGCCGACGTGGCTACCTACGCCAACCATCCGGCTCACTTAGCAGCGGCAGCCCTTCTTGCGGGTCACAAAGACCAACGCGCTTGCGTCGATTACGAGTGTTAGGTGGAGAGGTAAGAGGTAAGAG
>JBJEDO010000092.1:0-12307 GCA_051872155.1 Candidatus Limisoma sp. | reverse complement strand
GACCAACGCGCTTGCGTCGATTACGAGTGTTAGGTGGAGAGGTAAGAGGTAAGAGTGGAGAGGTGAGAGTGGAGAGAATTTGTCAGTCTCTACCAACGACCAATAAACTTTCTTACTTCTTTCGGCGTTTATAGATTAAAATAAATTTGCGATTTCGCTCGCCTTGCACTATTTTTGCATAAAGATAGGAAAACGTGTAACGAAAATATAACAGTAGTATGGCAGAAGATGTAAAATCGGACAGCGTTGTGATAATTCCGACGTACAATGAGAAAGAAAACATTCGGAATATCATCGAGGCGGTATTCGAGTTGCCGACACGATTTGACGTGTTGATAATCGACGACAATTCGCCCGACGGCACAGCGGCGATTGTAAAAGAAATGCAGAAAGAGCACACGGGACGCCTACACTTGCTTGAACGAAGCGGCAAGTTAGGCTTAGGCACGGCATACATTATGGGCTTCAAATGGAGCATCGCCGCCGGCTACGATTTTATCATCGAAATGGATGCCGACTTCTCGCATCCGCCGCGCAAGTTGCTCGAACTGCGCCAGGCGTGCCTCGACGGCGCCGACGTGGCAATCGGGTCGCGCTACATCTCGGGCGTTAACGTGGTGAATTGGCCTATGGGACGCGTTCTGATGTCCTACTATGCTTCGGCTTACGTTCGTATGATTACGGGACTGAAAATCAAAGACACCACGGCAGGATTCGTTTGCTATCGTCGAAAAGTGCTCGAGACAATCGACCTCGACAGCATTAAGTTTAAAGGCTACGCTTTCCAAATCGAGATGAAATTTACCGCTCGCAAGTGCGGATTTAAGATTGTCGAAGTGCCTATCATCTTCGTCAACCGCGAAAAAGGAACGAGCAAGATGAGTTCGGGAATTTTTGGAGAAGCGGTTTTTGGAGTTATTCAACTGAAAGTATCAAGCTGGTTTAAAAAGTATCCGAAAGCATAAATGAGTCGAGAGCTGATATATAATGCAGAAATCGTCAACGAGCGACGCCGCATCCACGGATATATCGTTGTCGAAGAGAGCATTATTAGCGAAGTGTCGGCAGGCGAACCGTCAAAGGAGTTGTTGTCGGCATGCGACAAGGCTACCGACGTCGACGGCGCAACGGTTATTCCCGGCGTAATCGACGACCAAGTGCACTTCCGCGAGCCGGGCTTGACCCACAAAGCGGAAATCGCCACCGAATCGCGAGCAGCCGTAGCCGGCGGCGTTACGTCGTTTATGGACATGCCCAACACCAAGCCGCCGACGGTCACTCTCGAAGCCCTCGAAGCAAAATACAGCCGCGCTGCCGAAGTGTCGCCGGCAAATTACGCTTTCTTTATCGGTGCTACCAACGACAACATCGACGCACTCAAAGCCGTCGACTACACTCGCACGCCGGGCGTAAAACTCTTTCTCGGCTCATCGACAGGCAATATGCTCGTCGACAACAAAGACACGCTCAAACGTATCTTCACCGAAGTGCCGGCGCTGATTGCCATCCACTCGGAAGACGAAGCGCTGATACGCCGCAACCGCGAATTCTACGTCAGCCGCTACGGCGACAACCTCCCGGTGACTTTCCATCCGCTAATCCGCAGCAACGAGGCGTGCTACAAGTCGACTCTGCGCGCCGTCGAGATGGCTCGCCGCTACGGCACTCGACTGCACATTCTACACCTGTCGACGGCGAAAGAACTCGAACTGCTCGACGCCTGTCCGCTATCGCAAAAACGCATCACGGCTGAAGTGTGCGTGCATCATCTATGGTTTACCGACGACGACTATTCTCGTCTGGGCAACCTTATAAAATGGAATCCGGCAGTAAAAACCCGTGAAGACCGCCTCGCGCTTCGCGAAGCCGTTGCAAGCGGGCTCGTCGACATTGTTGCCACCGACCACGCGCCGCATCTGCTCTCCGAAAAGCAAGGCAACTGCCTGACAGCAGCCTCCGGAGGTCCGCTCATTCAACATTCGCTGCAGACTATGCTCGAACTCGTCGACCAAAAAGTGTTTACCCTCGAAACCGTCGTCGACGCAATGTGCCATCGTCCCGCCGAACTTTTCCACATCGACCGACGCGGATACATTCGCAAAGGCTATTACGCCGACTTGGTCGTCGTCGACCGCGGCGTGCCCTACACCGTACGACAAGAAAACATTATGAGTAAATGCGGATGGTCGCCATTCGAAGGCTATACGTTCCACAACACCATCCAACGCACCTACGTCAACGGCGTGCCGGTTTACGACCAAGGTACGGTCAATCCGTCGCCGGTAGGCGAACGGCTGATTTTTAACAACAACTAAACATTATGAATTTACATAGTCTTAACGACAACGAAATACTCGAAAGCCGACAGCGACACGGCAGCAACACGCTTACGCCGCCGCCAACGACGCCCCTATGGCGCAAATTTTTGGCGTGCTTCAACGACCCGCTCATCAAAGTGCTGCTCGTGGCAATGGTACTCGCCATCGGCATTGCCTGCTACGAATGCGTAACGCAGACGCCGGGCATTACCCCGTTTTTGGAACCGCTGGGAATATTCATCGCCGTAATTCTTGCCACTCTCATCGGATTTATCCTCGAAGTGAATGCCAACAAGAAGTTTAACGTGCTCAACCAAGTCAACGACGACACTCAGGTAGCGGTGCTTCGCGGCGAGACGGTCACCCACGTTGCCAAGAAAGACATCGTTGTGGGCGACATCGTCTTTCTGCGCACCGGCGACGAAGTGCCTGCCGACGGCGTGCTCATCGACTCTACGTCGCTGCTCGTCAACGAAAGCAGCCTCACAGGCGAAAATTCCGCCAACAAGTCGCATCTACCGCAAGCCGACAACGGCGAATCGACCTACCCCGTCAACCGCGTGCTGCGCAGTTCGACCATTATCGACGGTACCGGCATTATGCAAGTCGACGCCGTCGGCGACGCTACCGAATACGGCAAAGTCTATCAAGCCGCGCAAATCGCTTCGACCGAGCCTACGCCGCTGACTCGACAACTCGAAAGACTCGGCAAACTCATTTCCTACGTCAGCTACATCATCGGCATACTCGTCCTCGTCGGGCGTATGGCAATGTACGAATACTCCGGCTTTGACTGGCTGTCGTTCACCAACTATTCGCTGACGTCGCTGATGTTAGCGGTTACGCTTATCGTTGTTTCCGTGCCCGAAGGTCTGCCCATGAGCATAACCCTCAGCCTTGCGCTCAGTATGCGCCGCATGCTCAAGACCAACAACCTTGTGCGGAAACTCCATGCATGCGAAACCATGGGCGCCGTCACCGTGATTTGTACCGACAAAACCGGAACACTCACCGAAAACGTAATGAAGGTGGCGCACAGCCAAATCGACGACAGTTGCAGCGACACGTTGCTCGCCGAAGCTATTAGCGTCAACTCTACGGCATTTATCGACGGGAAAACGGCGGAAGTGCTCGGCAATCCCACCGAAGGCGCATTGCTCAAATACGTTATCGGTCGCGGATTCGACTATTTGTCATTCCGCCGCGATTGCCACATCGTCGAGCAACTCCCCTTCTCCACCCTACGCAAATACATGGCAACCGTTGTCGAAAGCAAAGCCGTCAGCGGTCGACGCGTCTTATACGTCAAAGGCGCACCGGAGATTGTTCTCGAGATGTGCCGACAAAACCTCGACGACGACAGCTGCGCCCGTTACGAAGCCCTACTCGCCGAATATCAAAACCAAGCCATGCGTACCATCGCGCTGGCATACGCCGAGGTCGACAGCACCGACCCGCTTATCGCTTCCGACAGCCTGAAGCCGACGCCGCTCACGCTGATAGGCATCTTCGCCATTAGCGACCCCGTGCGCCACGACGTTAAATCGGCTGTCGCGTTGAGCCAACACGCCGGAATCGGCATCAAAATCGTCACCGGCGACACCTTCGGTACAGCTCGACAAGTGGCTCGCCGCTGCGGACTTTGGGACGACAACGTCGACAGCGACGCAAACGCCGTTTCGGGCACACAATTCGCCGAAATGACCGACGACGAAGCCGCAAGAATCGTCGACGGCATTAAGATAATGTATCGCGCACGGCCTACCGACAAATCACGACTCGTGCGACTTCTCCAACAAGGCGGACACGTCGTGGCAGCTACCGGCGACGGAACCAACGATGCTCCCGCACTCCAAGCCGCTCACGTCGGACTCGCTATGGGCGACGGCACCGCCGTGGCGAAAGAAGCCGGCGACATTACAATCCTCGACAACTCGTTCGACAGCATAACCCGCGCCGTCATGTGGGGACGTTCGCTCTATCGCAACATCCAACGATTCATCCTCTTCCAACTCACCGTCAACCTCGTGGCTTGCCTCACCGTGCTCATCGGAGCATTCACCGGACAACAATCGCCGCTGACCGTGTCGCAAATGCTTTGGGTGAACCTTATTATGGATACGTTCGCCGCACTCTCGCTGGCATCGCTGCCACCGTCGACCGACGTGATGGACAACCGTCCGCGACGCCAATCGGCTTTCATCGTAACGCGCCCGATGGCTGTAACAATATCAATTGTCGGAGCCATCATGACGATTCTGCTATTCGGCTTGGCGCAATACTTCAAGCACACCGACGCCCCACTCAGCAGCTTCTCCGCCGCCGACTATCTGCACAGCTTCTTCGCCGGCGACTTGCGTCACAGCCTGATGTCGACCTATGAACTGACGCTGTTTTTCACCATTTTCGTATTCCTCCAGTTTTGGAACCTCTTCAACGCAAAAACATTCGCAAGCCGCAGCTCGGCATTCGCCGACGTTCGCTCGTCGAAAGTGTTCTTCGCTACGGCAGCCGCCGTGCTCGTCGGACAAATTCTGATAGTCAACTTCGGAGGCGAGATGTTTGGCGTTGTGCCGATTTCGCTCACCGATTGGATAATTACATTCCTGGCAACTTCGGTTGTCCTCGTCGTAGGCGAAGGCTATCACCTGGTGCGGAGATTACGCGATTAGAGCCCAAACAGCCCCAATTGGCGAAAAATTTGGATAAATTAGAAAATCTGATTTTCTGATTTAACCGAAATTTCGTAATTTTGCAAAAAATAGCGCTGTCACCGCACAGAGCAAACAAAATACAAAGAATTATTTATATGGATTGGTTGATTTCACTATTTGCTGACAACACCACAATAGCCCACGACGTGGTCGTTTACAGCCTTGTGATTGCTTTAGGCGTACTATTAGGAAAAGTCAAATTTTTCGGCATTTCTCTCGGAGTAACCTTCGTACTCTTTGTCGGCATCGTAGCCGGGCACTTAGGCTTCGACATCGGCAACGCCGAGTTGCTGAAATTCGTCCGCGAATTCGGCTTGATACTCTTCGTATTCTCCATCGGTATACAAGTCGGACCGAGCTTCTTCTCGTCGTTCAAAAAAGGCGGAATGCAGATGAACCTCATCGCCGCACTGACCGTTGCCCTCAACGTCGTCGTGGCGCTCATCATCTACTACACCTGCGCCGACGTCACAGTGCCGCAGATCGTCGGTATCCTCTCCGGCGCCGTAACCAACACCCCCGGACTTGGTGCCGCTCAGCAAGCACTCGATTCGCTCGGACAAGGCGGAACCGACGCACTCTCGATGGGTTACGCCGCAGCCTACCCACTCGGCGTTATCGGCATCATCCTTTCCATGATTCTGCTCAAAGTGGTCTTCAAAATCAAAGTCGACAAAGAAGTCAAAGAAATTGAAGACGAAAAAGAAAACAGCCAACTCAAGCCATACGTTGTGACCTTCGAAATCGAGAACAACCTAATCAACGGCAAAACCGTGCTCGAGCTCAACAACATCATCGACCACCATTTCGTAATCTCACGCCTCAAAAAGCACAACACAGGAGAAGTGATTGTCCCAACATCCAAAACCGTGCTCGAGAAAGGCGACATGCTCCTCATCGTATGCTCCGCCGCCGACGAACACGTCTTCTTGACAGTCTTGGGACACCGCGTTGAGCATCAATGGGACGAAGAACCCGCAACGACAGGCGAAGTGGTGTCACGCCGAATCCTCGTGACAAACAGCCACTACAACGGACGCACACTCGGCTCGCTGAGACTCCATAACGGCTACCGCCTCAACGCAACTCGCGTAAACCGTGCCGGCGTCGACCTTATCGCCAGCGCAAACCTCGAATTACAAGTGGGCGACCGCATCACCGTCGTAGGCGACCCGAGTCACATCGAGCGACTCGCAACCCGCCTCGGCAACTCAATGAAACGCCTCCACGAGCCGAATATGTTCACAATGTTTATCGGCATCTTCCTCGGAATCATCGCCGGTTGCATCCCAATCGCAATCCCCGGAATGTCGGCAACCATGCAACTCGGCATCGCCGGAGGACCGCTCGTCGTGGCAATCCTCCTCAGCCGATTCGGACACAAGCTCCGACTCGTCACCTACACCTCGTCGAGCGCCAGCCTGATGCTTCGCGAAGTGGGCATCTGCCTCTTCCTCGCCTCGGTAGGAATCTCCGCCGGCGGCAACTTCTACCAGACCGTCTTCAACGCGCAAGGACTTCGATGGGTGATCTACGGTTTCATTATCACCGTCGTTCCGCTAATCATAATGAGCATCGTAGCGCGTGCCAAATACAAGTTCAACTACCTGTCGATACTTGGCATCATGTCGGGCAGCTACACCGACCCACCCGCATTGGCATACGGCAACAAAGTGGCAAACAACGACGCCCCCGCCGTTGCCTACTCAACCGTTTACCCGTTGACAATGTTCCTACGCGTCATCACCGCACAACTCCTCGTACTCCTCCTCGCGTCATAGCGCAAGCACGGAGAGCATTTAGCATTGTATATTACCATAAAAAGAATCTCGCGAACACCATCGCGAGATTCTTTTTGCCATAGCCGAACAGCTTATTTCGGTTTGCAAAGCTAAAACCACTCCTTGTGCATTTTCTGAAGGAAATCCTTCGTGATAGGAAATCCGGCGGCGTCACCGAGCACTGCGTCAGTATAGCAATAGGGACACCAAGCCGTTTCTTGTCCGTCAGCTTCCCGGCTGAAATCCACCTCACTTGGCGGGAATGTCTTCATGCATGAGAAGCAACCACACATCTTCGACCGGAGAATCGTCTCTTTGTTTTTGAACGTAGCCTGATGAGCTTTCTTTACCAGTTGATGTTCGGGTGTGAATTCGTAGCAAATCCGCTTCACCGCCTCCTCCGACACATGATGACCGCCGGGAATACTATCAAAGCCGCCTATGTCTTGGTTGAAAACACCCCAATAGGTGTCGCCCAGCAACTCGTCGTCCGCGGCGAAATACGCCGTAATCAGACGCTTGTCATCGTCGGTCATCTGTTTGAGCTGCGGCTCAAAGGCTGCATACGTTGCAACCATCTCGGCAGAGGATGCCGGCAGCCCGATGTTCGGACCTAACTTAGGCAACTCTACAGAAGGAGAATAGCACGGATTAATCACTATGCGCTGAATTCCCGTGGTCAGCAGAGTCAGAAATCCACCCAGCGAGGAACCGACGACAAGGTCGACGCTTTCACGTTCGATGGCTTCGCGAATCTGCTTCAGAGCGACGGCACAGTCGTCCTGATTGTAGTCCAAACCATATACCTCCCAATCGTCAGACGGCATATACTTTTTGAACAAACGGCAACTGCTCCCGTCTGCCGACCCGTTATATCCGTGAACATACATTAACTTTTTCTTTTTCATAAGGCTCATGATATATGATTAAGAATAGATATTATCATGAAAAAGTTCAAAAATTTTCCGATTATTTACAAACGATATCGCTCTCCCGGTAGGCCGCGCCGAGATGCGACCTACGTTTTCCGGGACAGGCGATATGCGCGTGCAGTCAAGCACACTTACGATTGCTTAATACTGACGTATGCGAACACGCGCAAATATGTCTTTGCTGTGCTCGTTGATATGATTAAGAAGGCGTTCGAAATCGGCTTTACGCCACATCTTGGCAATCATTGCTACGCCGTTCTTTTCCGTACCATTGCAAACGGGACCATATCCTAATCCAAAGTCGACAACATGGGTTGGTTTATGTACAATCGGGTACAAATCCCAAGGAGCATCTTTTATCTCCACGCTGAAACCGGACTCGGTAACTGCATTAACTTCATCCGTAGAATGCCAGATAAGACTATCAAATGCTTTGGTGGTTCGGTTGTAATAAGAGTTGATGGTAGTCGGGAATGCTGCTCGAACTTCTTCAAGCGTTTTTCCGGGATTTAGTTTCATCCACTGCATAAAGAAGACTGCAGCAGCCTTGCTTTTCGACAACGGTTTCGAATATTCGGTTATAGGTTGCCAATTTGTTCCATCGCCCGCCTCGTCAAACTCAACCATATACTTGGCAGTGTCTCTTTTGCTTGTCTTAAATACATCCATCAACTTCGATTCGTTACCGGGTGCAATTTTAGACTTGCAAACATAAAGGATGGTGTTGAACAGCGAAATATTGTAGTCCCAGAAGTTTTGCAACAACTCCGCGGCTTCCGTATCCTCCAGCAATGTGCCGATAATTTTCTCTGCACTATCGCCAACGACTACAGTTACAGCAGCATCAATCAACGGCTTATAGCTATCGTATAGGGTGTTGATATCATCGCGACACTTTTTCGAAATTGCCATAATCGTATTGAATAGCTTCCGCGGGTCTTTCTCCTCATCCGCCGATTTGGTAGCAGGTGTGCCAAGAGTATTGATATAAGCATTTACCAAGCTCTTTGCATCGTTAGGCATAGCATACGACGTCAGAGGCTCAATCACATAATCCAAAAGCTGCTGATAAGTAATATTTGTAAAATCGCTGCAAGAAGGTGCAGTCTCATCAGGAGTTAGGAAAATCTCTACCGAGAAATCGGTATGCTCATTCTTCTTGAATGCCTCCACTGCTTTATGATATCTCATGGTCTGCTCTTCGCCTTCACCGGAATATATCTTGTTTTCAACAGCCAGAGGAATCCGATAACGGTTTCCATCATTGTCGATTACCCATATGCGCATCCAAATGTCTATGCGGTCCTTTTCGTTCGCACCGGATATGTCACGTAAGAGTTTTTCATTGGTACATTCATCTACTTCAATCGAATAATTGCCGCTAAGCAGAAGAGTGTCTAAATCAGTTCTTTTGGAAGCGACATAAGTGTAAAGAGCCAATAGCTTCTTAATCGGCTCGACACCTAAGGCGTGATCGGATTGAGGGTCTAAAAGCCAGCAGAGGAACGCGCTGTGGCGATTCTCATTGCGCTCAATCTTCAAAACATTAAACACATTCTTCTGAGAATAGTTTGCCGACAATTTTTGGAACTTACTATCATTCTGCATTGATAATAAGTACGTTTTTACATCTTTCGTATTCATGATTCTATTTAAGTGCTATTTTTTACGAACAGGGTTTACAGCAGCAAGACCTTCACTAAAATTGACTGCTATGTCGTATTTCGGCTCAATAACCCAGGCTCCGGTTTTGTCAATATAGCCCCATTTCGTGAGGTCCATATTGCCTTCACTCATCGGCCTCATTATCGGCTTGCCAAATTTGTTCCATGCCACATCCTTTTGAATCCTCAGGGCCAACTTCATAAGCTACGCCATCGTAGACAAATGCGACAAGCATAGCCTCGTCAGTATGGTCGGGATAGATAAAATCGCGGCACACCACGTGAGCCTTTTTGGGGTCAAATTCTTCATCCGCCGGTATTTCAATGTCAAAACCGCAGAAAGCCTTATTAGTGGAGCATAGACCTATAGACGCGCCTTCGCTTTCAAAGAACTCCTCAACATTGACTTCACCCATTCCCTCAAATTCGTCATTACCATAGTCGCCTTCGTCAAAATCTTCAGTGCGATAATTCTTTCCATCGATTTCAAAAACGAGGTCGTCATCATCAGCGAATCTTCCAAGCAACAATCCGATGCATTCACCACCCTCGTCCTGAGGCTCAAGACATTTCTCAGTTCCGTAGATACAGACCTCTATTTTTTTCATTTCTTTTTCCATATTTTTCTTTATTTGTTTGCCTACTGCCTTCAAAGCGCTTCGGCGATTCTTGTTTGTTTTATGTATATACTGCTTTTGGAAAATGTTTCAGCTTGCAAAGCTAAATGTTCAAATGTTTCCCGATTATATTAAGATTAAACCACGTTGAACAATTGTTTCAATTTAACGAGAAGTTCAGTCTTCCTATTAGCCGCAAACTGAGACAAATTAGACCAACTCAAAATATCATCTTCCTTTATATAATTATTATTAAGATATTCTTTTCGCTTGTCAATCTCGGTAATTTTCGCATTCAGCCATTCTTCGGGATCTTTATCGTTTTTCTCTTCATTTGTACTACCTTCGAGCAGTTGTAGATTCCACAACTCATTTTCTCTACCTATAAAATCAGTAGGTAGCTGTTTGTTCTTCTTGTTAAACTTTGATTTTGGATAGATATGGTCTATATGAAAAGATACCGTTCCATAGTTGAGGCTTGGATATAGCATCTGCAAAATTGGAAGGACAGCAGCCGAACCATATTTGACATTATCAATAGCCCACTCCAAATATTTGCCATCCACAACAAAGTTTGGATCCTTGTTCAGTTTTTCAAGAAACTCCGAGAAATCGTTGCTGTCATTAATATACTCCTTAATCATACTTAGTTTGGTGTCTAATGATGTACTAAAATAGCTTCTCATTTGTGCTATCTGAACAAACGATACCATTGCTTTCTTATCTTCCGGATTCGGTTTGCTTATGCCTTTTTTTAATAGATACAGGCTTATTACTGCAATTATGTAACCGGAAAACAAGTGATCTGCATAGCCCATACTCTTAAGTAGAGCTGTAGTTGTATATATACAGGATATTACGTTATCCCAATTAGTTTCCATTCTTTTGATGTTGGTCTTACTGAAGTTTTCCATCTTAAAAATATGATTGCAGTCAGACAACATCATACATGTCTTCAATATCTGGTCTCTACCCAAACATTCAAAACCGTCTTCCTTCATTCGAGAGACAACTTCCTCCATTTGCTCACGAATTTCAGATTTGAATGTTGCAGTAAGAAGAGACATCAATAAGTCAGAGTAAGACAATTGCATACCACCGCTATTTACTCTAATAAAGATTCTAAGGACCTTATCAAGACTCTTTTCTGTTTCCTCAAAAAAAGATATAACGTCTTTATCATTGATTACAGACCACAAGTCTTCCACCATATCTGTAGCATCTCTATTGTAGCCTCGTTCTCTACAATATGAACGGGCTTCATTTCTATTATTGAAGTCCATTATCTTACCAACTCCAAACCATAGCTCATTCTCATTTGCATTTTTGACTTCATCTTCTGTCTTGAATTCAAATCGATAGCAATCCTCAGGATTCTCATCCTCAGGCTTGTGAAGCACGTTAAGATAAAGTCGTTTTATCTCATAAAGGTTCAAAGCATTTGCTCTTGCGTATGCACGTTTCAGGCAACGGGTTCCACGAAGTCCTATGTACAACGAGGTCAGTCTCTGCTGACCATCAAGTACGATATGCAAATCTTCATTTACTATCTGCGATACATTAATCTTCTCGTTGTTCGCTTTTCGAGCATCATAGTTTTCAATGAACTTATAAAGCTGGAAGTTCAGTTTTCCGCTTTCATTAACCACGTCAAAGTCACTTTCAATGTCGCTCTTTTTTAGTTCCCAAAACAAGAATGAACCAATTGGATATCCACGCATCAAAGAATCAAAGAGTTGCTCAATCTTCTTTAACTTAGGGTTTTGTAGCCAGACGTAGCTACGTTGGATATCGGGCACAAAATAACTGCTGTTCAGTTTATCTATGATAGACTTTATGGAAGTATGGTTGTAGCTCATAGTATAATAAAATGATAATTATTTGTTCTCTTAGAGAATGAGTATTTCAAGTTTGTATTTTGCGGATTCTGACGATTTGCAAAGTCTATGCAACTTAGTATTCTGTCAAAATGATTTTGATGCAGACAACTACTGTTTTCATTGCCTTTTTTCTTTTTTCATATTTTTCTTTATTTGTTTGCCTACTGCCTTCAAAGCGCTTCGGCGATTCTTGTTGTTGGTGATTACATTAAGACTTTGCCACAAATATGGGGTAGCAATAATTGCCAAAGTTGCTACCCCATAGGTTGCATCTTATTGAATTTATAGGATTCTTGCAATCTCACTTGGCTTGGAATAGTTACTCAGACACCTTCCTTTCTCTTTCTCAACTTCTTTTCTTATGTCTATCTTCAATGTCCTGACATTTTTATTTGTATAAG
>JBJEDO010000091.1:0-14827 GCA_051872155.1 Candidatus Limisoma sp. | reverse complement strand
CAGAACATTTTCATTTACTTTGGCGACTTCTAAATTGTCATGAGGGTTTCATTTAGATATTTTTTAGGTTAATGTTCAGTGAATCAAATTTTGCGGTAAAGATACAATTTTTTTTATAAACAAACACAGACGGTGCAAAAAAACTGCCGCCTGTGTTTGTTGAATTTGTCAATCGAGCGTGTCTAACCGCATCGAGATGTGCCGCACGATGTGCAAATCAAGCAACCTTCTTGGTAGACAAGCGTCTCTTGTCCGCAGTTGGGACATTTCTGTCCGCTCGCTTGCATGCCGTTCGGCAGGTATTTCTTAAGTGCGCGTTCCACACCCATCTTCCACGTGTTAATCGACTCGCTGTTGAGCTCAAGTCCGCCAACCAACTTGATTACCTGTTCGATAGGCATTCCGTAGCGTAACACTCCCGAAATCAGTTTTGCATAGTTCCAATATTCCGGATTGAACTTGTCGGAAAGTCCTTCGATGGTTGTCTTATAGCCGCGTTTGTTGATGAATTGGAAGTCGTAACGCTTGTTGCCGTTCTCGTCGATTGCCTTGATGATTTTACCTTTGTTAACCGATTTGGGGCAGAAGATGCCGTCTTCGTCGTCGGCAAGACCGGTGAAAATTTCGTACGGCTTATTGTTGACAAGGCCGATAAACGCAATCCATTTTTCCTTGTTGTTTTGGAAACGAACGACGTCGGCGTCGAGCTCGATAGGACGCTTGTGCAGTTGATGAGCCTCGATTGCAAGCACCGGCTTTTCTTCGGTCTTCTTGTCTTTCTGCGTAGCAATAAGAACACCCGAGCGCGAGCCGTCGCGATAGACCGTACAGCCTTTGCAACCTGCTTTCCACGCTTGCATATAAAGGTCGTTTATCAAATCTTCGCTAACGTCCGACGGGAGGTTAATTGTTACGCTGATTGAATGGTCGACCCACTTTTGGATGCGTCCTTGCATGTTCACCTTCTCAAGCCAGTTGATGTCGTTGGCAGTTGCCTTGTAGTAGGGCGAGCGCTTTACCAAATCGTCGATTTCTTCTTGGGTATAATTGTTTCGAACCTCGATGCCGTTGACTTGCATCCACGTGATGAATTTGTGGTGGTAGACGATGTATTCTTCGAATGCGTCGCCGGTTTCGTCAACGTAGTCGATGTGAATGTTCGGGTCGTTGGGATTAACCTTGCGACGACGTTTGTAGACGGGCATAAACACCGGCTCGATGCCCGACGACGTCTGGCACATCAGACTGGTTGTTCCGGTCGGGGCAATCGTCAAGCACGCAATGTTGCGACGTCCGTATTTGACCATATCTTCATATAGTTGCGGGTCGGCTTCGCGAAGACGGTTGATGTATGGATTGTTTGCTTCGCGTTGTGCATCGAAGACTTCAAACGCACCGCGCTCCTTTGCCATCTCTACCGACGAACGGTAGGCAGCAAGTGCCAATTCCTTATGAACTTCGACAGAGAACGACGTTGCCTCTTCCGTGCCGTAGCGCAAACCTAATGCAGCGAGCATATCGCCTTCGCCGGTTGTGCCTACACCCGTACGGCGTCCCTTCAGCGTCTTTGTGCGAATCTTGTTCCACAAATTGCGCTCGGTCTGCTTAACCTCTTCGGTTTCCGGGTCAGCGTCGATTTTTGCAAGAATCTTCTCAATCTTCTCCATCTCGAGGTCGATGATGTCGTCCATGATGCGTTGAGCCGCTGCTACGTGGCTACGGAACGTGTCGAAGTCGAAGCGAGCCTTATCGGTAAACGGGTCGAGCACATACGAGTAAAGATTGATGGCAATCAAGCGGCAACTGTCGTACGGACAAAGTGGAATCTCTCCGCACGGGTTAGTCGAAATCGTTTTAAAGCCCAAGTCGGCATAACAATCGGCAACCGATTCGCGAGTGATAGTGTCCCAAAACAGCACGCCCGGCTCGGCGCTTTTCCACGCATTGTGCACAATCTTGCGCCACAACGCCGCTGCATCGATTTCGCGAGTTACCAACGGCTCTCCGTCGCCGTCAATGGGATATCGTTGTACGTATTTTCCGCCTTTTTCAGCAGCCTCCATAAACGCGTCAGTGATGCGCACCGACACATTTGCACCTGTAACTTTACCCTCGGTCATCTTAGCGTCGATAAACGCCTCGCTGTCGGGGTGACTTATACTTACGGAAAGCATCAAAGCGCCGCGGCGACCATCTTGAGCCACTTCGCGCGTCGAATTGGAGTAACGCTCCATAAACGGAACCAAGCCGGTCGATGTCAGCGCCGAATTCTTTACCGGAGAGCCTTTCGGACGGATGTGCGAGAGGTCGTGACCAACGCCGCCGCGTCGCTTCATCAGTTGAACTTGCTCCTCATCGATTTTAATGATACCACCGTAAGAGTCGGGTGCACCGTCAAGACCAATCACAAAGCAATTCGACAACGAGCCGACCTGAAATTCATTGCCGATACCCGCCATTGGGCTTCCTTGCGGCAAGATGTGGTTGAAACCTTTTATCAAGTCAAAAACTTGGTCTTCGGTCATCCCGTTAGGGTAGTGTTGCTCAATGCGAGCAATCTCACGTGCAATACGGCGGTGCATATCTTCCGGAGTCTTTTCGTAGATATTGCCGTACGAGTCCTTGAGCGCATACTTGTTAACCCACACGCGTGCAGCAAGTTCGTCGCCCTTGAAGTAATCACGCGAAGCCTCGAAGGCTTCTTCGTAACTATAAGTCTTTACAGTTTCCACTTTTAAAGTATATGATTTTAATGGTTTGTTTTTACTTCCGCAAAGATACTACATCAAGTTTGTAATTGAAAATTTTTCGACAAAATCTTTTTGCCGGATTTATTGGAGTTGTCCAAATTGATTTGCTATATAGTTGTAAATCAATATTATAATTCGTTTGCCGTGGTGCTAAAATTTCCAATTTTAAGCAACGCACGATGTCGCTTGACTGATTACGCCGTCGAACTGGTCTAATACAGTAAATGCACATAATTCGAAAACTGCTGACCGATAACGATTTACAAATTTTGCAATTTTGCACCCACACACGCATATCGATTTTTCTACCTGAAATATTTAACCTGCATTATTCACACTTTTCCTACTGCAAGGACTAACTGCCAACACCTTAGCGCAATGCTCGCTCTTCCTCTTTAAAGGTAGGATTTACTACATTTTGCATCGTCATCGCTGTGCTCACGCTAATGCATGCCGGTTAGCCCTTTCGTGACGGAACAGTATGAATAATGCAGGTTAGGAAAATTATGTCGTTTGAGAAATTATTATTATCTTTGTAGTGAACAATATTTTATTTGTTTATAATTAAAATTCACTTGAACGAATAATATGTTGGCAATTAATGTATCGACACCGAGAGACGTGGCAAAACAAATAGCCGCGAGGGTTAAGTTGCGAAGATTGGAATTGAACTTAACTCAGGAAGGATTTGCAGCAAGAGCCGGAATAAAGTTCGCCACTTACCGCCGATTCGAACAGACCGGCGAAATCTCTCTTAAAGGATTGCTTCAAGTCGGTTTTGCTTTGAATGCACTTCAAGATTTCGACCTTCTTTTCACACAAAAGCAGTATCAGAGTCTTGATGAAGTTTTGAACGAACAAACAGTAACACGAAAAAGAGGCAGAAAGAATGAATAGCGTAAATCATCGTTAATCGATGTGGTTGTTCCTTATATCGGAATGTCTCGATGTTGGCAGAATATCCTGTCGACGTTTTGTATAAGCTTACGTTCTGCATACAATTTAATCGTTTCTCAATAAAATACTTATCCCTTTCTTCCCGAACTGTTTTTTCTCCTTTTTATATTTGAACAGTTTAATAAAATAACTGAACAAATGAAAGTATTCGATTTGACAACAAAATCCGGTAAAGTAGATGCTATTTCTTCAATGGGACTTTTTGCATCATTCATTCCGACACTCTTACCATTAGAGTTGGTGAAAATTGCTTTAGATAAATTGTCATCATCTAAAGACCAGTGTGAAATCGTAAATGAACTTATCCGTAAAGGAAGGGAGAATAACGTAAAAGAAATGGAGATTATAGTTGACAATAAGAAAGGGCTTAACTTTCGTGCTCCTATAGAAGGTGTCGATGTGAAAGCCATGGTGGGTAGTGATGAAAAGACACATGTGAAAGTTGTTTACAAATGATTTCTTAGCCCAACTTTTTTACCTTGAAATAGGGTTCGAGATAAGACGTCAACTGCTCTATTCGATGCGGTTGACTCTTTCTATTTTGTATTTCTGCAATTCTTTTTTGGTGGTGCCGATGTAGAGCATCAGTTCGTCGAATACCAGATAGGTCTTGCCATCCATCTGCATGGTGCCGATGTTGTCGTCAATATGAATGCGGTCAAATCCTTCATAGGCATCCTTTGGTACTTTATAGAACTCTCCTTCGTTTTCAGATGAGATGTAAAGATGTGTTCGAGTAACGGCATATAGGTTCGGGAGGAAGATATATTCAAGATTCTCGAATTGCTTGACTATCTCACATTTATTTAGCCAATGCTCGTACTGTGACACGACGTTCTCCTCGGTGCACCGCGTCAGGTGTATGTCTTGCCGCCATTTCGTGGAATAGATAGCACGATGCAAGGGTAATTCGTTTGGCTTTGCATCCGGTCGGTCTGATATGTACCACGCCTGGTCGGAATCCTTATAAGGACATCCCTTCATTCTTCGTTTGATTGCCTCCGGATGTAGTATGTAATAGGTAAGTTTGCCGTCTGCTCTGTCGGTTATAAATAAGGTGTAGCGAATTCCTGTCAAGCGATTGTCGGCATCCTTATGCCACCGGGTAATAAAATACGAACCGTAGTCCATAGTGTTTTCGATTTGCCAGAAGTCGGTATTGTTTAGTTTCCCGCCACACTCGTTCCAATAGCCTTTAATATCAAGATTGACATAGCTTGCCTTTATGTCGCCGGCTATATCATAGATATTGTTTCCATTTGCGAAAGTCTCGTATGTGTTAAGGATGTCTGAAACATAAAAAAGAAGCATCAGTCTCGACTTGTTTTGCTCTTCTCTTGCTCGTGTGATTGTAGGAAGCATGCTAAAACCCGGATTGTTATCGGTGAAATCCTGCAGCAATGCCGTTACTCGTTCAAACTGCATAGTCATATCGTTGGCATCACCATCTTTTGAGCCATATCCGGGGATTGCTTTCATAAGCATAAGCAGCAGCAACGGAACATTGATGTCCTGCTCTATAACTTGCTGATAGATTGACGAGCGCCTTGTCGATAGACCTCTGCGAACGTATGGCGGATAGCAGAACGAGAGAAGTTCCATAGCAATTTGCTCAGGCTTGGCTCTTCGGTAGAGGTTGTCGTGAAAGAAGTCCCATGCTTTCCGATAATGCATAATCAAACGGTCAAGATTGATGGTTCCATCAGTCATGAGGTCCACTTCCACTTTCAGGTCTCTATATGCCGACCGCATCTTTTGCAGAGTGGTGAAACATCGTTTGATGCCATTATTGTGAATGGAATAGTTGTCGAGCTTGTTTTCCAACTCTTCCATTGTGTTGTAGATAAGACGTGTGTTGGCAATTGTTGTCAAATACTCTTCGTACTTTGCCGGTTCTTCTTTCATAGCTATGAAATTTCGTTTTTGCAAAAATATCACTTTGTAATTATATAACGCAAACAGCCGATGATTGTTGTTTGCAACCTGATAATAATTGCTTGTAATTTGTATCGAAATACGGAATGCAAACAGATTTATTGCGAATAGCAAAATAGTCGCTGCTATCTTGCTATTAATAAGATGAGGGGCTTTATCTTTGAACTACATTTGTTGAAAAATTGATATGGTATGTAAATAGTAGGATTAAAATACTACGAGTTTCTTCTGCTAGGGTAGAGTAATCGGAAAAATGTCTGGAGAGGATATTTAGATTAAAAAGGGTTGAAGTGTAAATTTTTATGCAAATAGCGGATTATCCATATAGAAAATAACCTTAAATTCATTTCGCTTTTGCTTTTTGCAAAATTTTTGCGATATTTTTTGTCGAAAAGATTTGGTTATTTAAAATTTTAAGGTTAATTTTGCACTCGCAAACGCACGGTGACATGGATGAGTGGTTTAGTCAACGGTCTGCAAAACCGTCTACAGCGGTTCGAATCCGCTTGTCACCTCAAACGGAGGAATGCGAAAGCGTTCTTCTGTTTTTATTTTTTTAGGGATTTGACTTGCAATAAACAATTGTAACTCTCGTTTTTACTGTATATTGTTTGAAATCAAAAATATAAAACCTACTGCAACTATGAAATTAGATTTGGAATCTTTATGTTTAAACATCGTTGATGTGGCGCGACGCAATGCTATTGAATTGGCGGAGTGCCTGTGGTTCTTCTTGGTCTACGAAACAATGGATGGGGTAGATGCCGAAGAAAAAATGGCGGCATTTCCGATTATATTCTTCCTGACACTCTTTGCGCGACGTCTGTCCGAACGGTTCAATCGCCGATGGATATACTACATTACGCCGATTCTTACGGTTGTGGCGATGCTTGTCGATATGTCGGAATGGATAAGCTCGGGCAGTTATTTTGTCAGCCTGGCAGTTTCGGCGCTCTTGCTGCTGATTGTCAACGGTGGAAAGAGCAACGAATCGAGTGGTCGTGCGCTGGTGTCGACGCTTGTCGATGCTGTTCAAGCGGGTGCGATTGCCTTTGTGGCGATGTTGGCGTTGTGCGCCATCTCGGCGACCGTGGTGTATGTTTTTGACGGGTGGGAACATTGGGACCGTCATGTGCCGCTGATTGTATTTCTTATTATCATGCCAATGGCATTTTGCAGCGTTGGCGCCGGTGAGAGTCGCGAAGATAATCCGGCTAAAATCGTAGAACGCGCAATGCGTTGGGTTGTGTGTCCGGCAACGATAATCTATACGACGATTCTCTATCTGTATTTGCTAAAAATCGTTGCCACGTGGACACTTCCGGAAGGCGGTTTGGCGGCTATGCTGTCAGCATTCTATGCTGTGGCTTTGGCGTGTAAGATGATATTAAGCGTATCATCGGTGCGTTGGTACGATTGGTTTTTCGACCGATTTCATATCATTTCGTTGCCGCTATTAGCTCTGTTTTGGACCGGATTGGCTTACCGAATAGGAGAGTTTTCGCTGACCGAATCGCGCTGCTATCTCGTTGTGGCGGGTGTGCTGATGACAGCCTTTTCGCTGATGATGTTTTGGCGTCGCACCAATAATTGGCGCGCGATGCAGGTGATTGTGGTGGTGGCGTTGATGTTTGCCGCATATACACCCGGCGTGAATGCTTATCAACTGTCGTTGCGTGCGCAATCCGAGCGCTTAATCGGCTTGGCTCGCCAAATCGGTGCGTGCGATTCCGAAGGACATATTTTGGTAACGGCTTGGGAATCGTCGACCGACTTGTATACACGTAATGAGATTAAAAAAACGTTGAATTATATTCGTCAAACAGCCGATACTGCCTACGTTGTTGAGCGTTTCGGCATAGCATCGATCGACGACGAAATCCTGGAAATGCCGTATCGGTATATGAGCCGCCGAGGTACGACTATCGATTGCCGTAATGCCGATGCAATATTGCTCGACACGAAGACGTCGCTTTGCACTGACGGAGAGGTGACGGTGGCTCGCGACAGCGTGTTCTTGTTGAACGAACGACTCGACGTCGGCGCGCTTCGCAAGTCGTACTTGGACGGCGACGAAAAGGTTGCCGATGAGCTCTTGCGTGTCGAAAACGATTCAATCTCGGTGCACTTTGAGGGGCTTCAATTCAACGGCGACCGGTTTATCGTCAACAACTTCCGAGGCTGCATCGTAATGCATAAGGGTAAATAACAAAGTTCACTATCCGGTTGCTCTTCCGATAGTGAACTATACGCATTTATGATTAACAAATTAAAAATCCTTTCAAGTGCAAAGGTATGGCTAAAAGCCGAAGTGCACAATAACAAAAAATTGGTATTTTCCGCTGTCGGAGAATACCAATTTTATTGTATATGGTTGGCTATTAGTTGCTGACGTTATTCAGCGGATGCTCTTTCCCTCTTGGGTAAGAGGAGGTTAAGCAGCATATATCCCAGGGCTGCGGAAATCAGCGAACCAACCAAGATGCCGAGTTTTGATGCGTTGAGCATTTCCTGATGAGCGGCATCGGGGAACGACAGATTGGCAATGAATAGCGACACCGTAAAGCCGATACCGCCGAGCACGCTGACCGCGCCAATCATTTTCCACGTCGCGCGATAGGGCATAGGTGCAAGTCGAAGGCGTACCGATAGCCAGGTGAAAGAGAAAATTCCCAAAAACTTACCCAATACCAAACCGCATACCACAGCCAAACCGACTCCCGACGTAATGTCGCTCACCTGCATACCGTCGATAGATATTCCGGCATTGGCAAATGCAAAAAGCGGGATGATTATGAAGTTGACCAACGGATGCAGCGTGTCTTCCAAGTCTTGCAGCGGCGAAATCACTTTGTCGGACGCCGACTCGATTTGCTTGAGCCAGTCCATTTGAGTGCGCGTAAGAATGTGATTCGACGAGTCGAGTTGCGCATCCGATTCGGTGGGGAAGTGCGAAATGCTACGACGTATCATCTGGATGTATTTCTTCGGGTTGAAAACCGGTACGGCGGGGATACAGAATGCTACGATAACGCCGGCGATTGTCGGATGTATGCCGGAATTGAGGAAGCAGTACCACACCATCAAGCCGAACAGGATGTAGTACATCTTGGTTTGGATTTTCCAAATGTTGCCCAAGATGAGGAATGCGATAGCCACCCCGGCGTACAACAAGTAGTTGAAATGTATTTCGCTCGTATAGCAAGTTGCAATGACCAGAATGCCGCCGATGTCGTCGACCACGGCAAGTGTCGTCAAGAATATCTTCAGAGAGATGGGTACGCGGCTACCGAGCATTGCCAGCACGCCGAGCGAAAAGGCGATGTCGGTTGCCATCGGGATGGCGGCTCCGCGCGAATAGTCTTCGCCGATGCTGAGAAAGTGGAAGATTACAATCGGCACGACCATACCGCCGATTGCGGCAATGATGGGGAGCAGGGCTTGTCGCAGCGACGATAGTTCGCCGACGAGCACCTCGCGCTTTATTTCCAGTCCGATGGTAAAGAAGAAAATTGCCATCAGGGCGTCGTTGATAAACGTCATCAGGTTCATCGTGCTGTCGCCGTGCCCGAACAAGTTGAAGTCACCTATCTTCAGGCTGATTTCTTCATTCCAAAAGTTGAAGTAGTAGTCGCTGACTACGGGTAGGTTGGCGGCAACGAGTGCTAATATCGTTGCCACGATTAGGGGATTGCCGGCTTTGACGTAAGCCATAATGGTCTTACGCGCCGCAAATAAAGTTCTTTCCATAAGTCAAACGGAAATTAATCTAACTTAAGTACTGCCAAAAATGCTTTTTGCGGGACTTCGACCGAGCCGATTTGCTTCATGCGCTTTTTACCTTTTTTCTGCTTTTCGAGGAGTTTGCGCTTGCGGCTGATGTCGCCACCGTAGCATTTAGCCGTCACGTCTTTGCGCACGGCTTTGATGGTCTCGCGAGCAATGATTTTCGCACCGATAGCGGCTTGAATGGCTATGTCGAACTGCTGGCGCGGGATGAGTTCTTTCAACTTTTCGCACATTCGACGTCCGAACGACACTGAGTTGTCGAAGTGGGTCAGCGTGCTAAGTGCGTCGACCGACTCGCCGTTGAGAAGAATGTCGAGTTTGACAAGTTTCGACTCGCGGAAGTCGTGAAGATGGTAGTCGAACGATGCGTAGCCTTTCGAGATGCTTTTAAGTTTGTCGTAGAAGTCGATAACGATTTCGCCCAACGGCATATCGAAGATGAGTTCGACGCGATTGCCCGAGATGAATTCTTGCTTGACGAGTTCGCCACGCTTGCCCAGGCAGAGTGTCATAATCGGTCCGATGAAATCTGCTGTTGTGATAATCGACGAACGGATGTAGGGCTCTTCGATGTGGTCGATGAGCGTTAGGTCGGGGAGTCCCGACGGGTTGTGCACCTCGATGACGTTGCCTTTTTTGTCGTAT
Organism: Candidatus Limisoma sp.; assembly: GCA_051872155.1. GTDB lineage: Bacteria > Bacteroidota > Bacteroidia > Bacteroidales > Muribaculaceae > Limisoma. Next base: position 4,751 of record JBJEDO010000091.1, on the reverse strand, counting down.
ACCTTGTAGAACACGTTGGGCACTGTCGTAATGACGTCCATATCGAATTCGCGTCCCAGACGTTCTTGCACAATCTCCATGTGGAGAAGTCCCAAGAAACCGCAGCGGAAGCCGAAACCGAGAGCGGCAGACGATTCCGGTTGGAATGTCAGCGATGCGTCGTTGAGTTGCAACTTTTCGAGCGATGTGCGTAGATTCTCGAAATCTTCGGTTTCGATAGGGTAGACGCCGGCAAACACCATCGGCTTAACCTCTTGGAAACCTTCGATGGCGGCGTCGCACGGGCGGCTGACGTGGGTGATTGTGTCGCCGACGCGTACTTCGCTCGACGTTTTGATGCCCGAAATGATGTAGCCTACGTTGCCTGCCGACAATGTCTCTTGCGGCTTCATCTCGAGCTTGAGTACGCCGATTTCGTCGGCATTATATTGCTTGCCTGTGTTGACAAATTTTACGAAATCGCCTTTCTTCAGTGTGCCGTTTACAATCTTAAAGTAGGCGATAATGCCGCGGAACGGATTGAATACGGAGTCGAAGATTAGCGCTTGAAGCGGACCTTCCGGGTCGCCTTTCGGAGCGGGAACGCGTTCGACGATGGCTTCGAGAATTTCGGGTACGCCGATTCCCGTGCGACCGCTGGCGCGGATTATCTCTTCGCGACGGCAGCCGAGAAGGTCGATGATTTCGTCTTCCACTTCGTCGGGATTGGCGCTGTCGAGGTCTACTTTGTTGACTATCGGGATGATTTCCAAATCGTTGTCGATAGCCATATATAGGTTCGAAATGGTCTGAGCCTGAACGCCTTGCGACGCATCGACGATGAGTAGCGCGCCTTCGCAAGCGGCTATCGAGCGCGACACCTCGTACGAAAAGTCAACGTGTCCCGGAGTGTCGATAAGGTTGAGCGTGAAGGTCTCTCCGTTGTGCTCATACTGCATCTGTATGGCGTGGCTTTTGATTGTAATTCCGCGTTCGCGTTCCAAGTCCATATCGTCGAGCACTTGGTCTTGCAGGTCTTTGCCCGAAACCGTGTTGGTGTATTCCAAGAGTCGGTCGGCAAGCGTACTCTTGCCGTGGTCGATATGCGCTATGATGCAAAAATTTCGTATATGATTCATTCTTTTCTCTGTTTCGTGGGTACAAAATTATCTAAAAGTTTTGATTTTCACAAATCAACTCTCTACGGCGTTGTCAGTCAGGCACTTCGATTGTTAGCCCGTCGTAAGCCAATCGGACGTTCGGCGGCAATGTCTTGTCGACAATTTTGTGTAGCCCCATGTCGTGGCTTATGTGGGTGAGATATGCTATGCGCGGACCAATCCGCCGGACTGCTTCGAGGCTTTCTTCGAGGCTGAAATGCGACAGGTGAGGCTTGATGCGAAGCGCGTTTATCACGAGTGTGTCGACGCCTTCGAGTCGCTCATATGTCTCGTCGGGGATGTTGTTGCTATCCGTAATATATGCGAAATTCCCGATTCTGAACCCGAAAACGAGCAAGCGATAGTGCCATACGGGCAGCGGCAGCACGTCGATGCCTTCAACCGTAAACGGTCGGTCGTCGATGGCGTGAAGTGCCAGTTTCGGAATGCCCGGATAGTCGAGATGAGCAAAGCAATAGGGTAGACGTGTGTGCAAACCGTCGGTCACTTCTTTCTGTGCATAGATACCGATGGGCTTATCCAAGCAGTATGGGCGCAGGTCTTCGATGCCTCCGATGTGGTCGTAGTGGATGTGCGTAATCAAGAGTGCGTCGATGCTCCAATTGCTCGCTCTAAGGATTTGCTCACGGAAGTCGGGGCCGCAATCGATGAGAATCGACTTGCCTCGGGTGCGCAAAATCGCCGAAGCACGCAAGCGTCGGTCGTGAGGGTCGGTCGACGTGCAGACATCGCATCGACATCCAATCTGTGGCACTCCCGTCGATGTGCCTGTCCCTAAAAACTCAAGTTCCACGACTGTTTACCTCCTATATCTTTGCAAAATACCGTTTTCGAAAATCAAGTAAGCGCCGTTGGAGTAACTCCAGCGTTCGTAAAGCCCGGCATGGTTGGTTGCGCGGTCGATTTGTTCGGGCGAGCCCATCGACAGCGAGCATTCTTCTTTGGTCATTCCGAGGCTGACACTGCCACACGTGATTTGCTCCCAAACGGCGTCGGTGATGTGCTTGTAGCGGCGACGCATGTCGCTCGACGAAAACAATCTGCCAAACGTGGCGCTTGCCACCGCGGATTCGTTCCACGACATACGAACGCCGTAGGTTTTGCCTTCGTAGTCGAACTTTACAAACATCGGGTAGACGTCGTCGCCCGGCTCAACGCTGCGTATGTCGACAGCCACGAATTTCAGCCCGCCAATCGGTTTGCGGTCGACGCTGAGCCAGTTGCGTGTGCGTATGTAGCAAGTCTTGTTGCGTAGCGCCGAATCGACTGCGGCAATACGGTCCATGTCGATAACGTATGGCATAACTCTTTCGGTGGGAAGCGACTTCAGCGCTTCGAGTTCTTTGCCGGTGTCGTAGCGATAGATGGTCGAGTCCATCACGAATTCCAACACTATCGATTCCTGATTGTCGATGTGGCGTGCATATCGGTAACCTTTGTAGGTCAGCATTTTTCCTCCCAAATGTTGCGTCGCGCTGTCGGTTGCAGCATCGAGCACCACTCGGAAGCGGTCGTCGGTCACCATAAAGCGTTTGCCGGGACGCCAACGCTCGACGCTTTCGGCTTGCGCAATTTCCAATATCTCATCTTTTACCGCCGACGGCTTTTCGCCGTAGCGTGCCACGTCGCGTTCGGTGATGCGCCCGATGCTCTCGACTCCCGTCGAGCAGCCAACAGTTATCACCGCCAATAGTACCGCTATTATTATTTTATATACGTTCATCGTGTTGTCGCATTCGTTTTATGGTGCGAAGTTAAGCACATTTCGCCGAAATTGCAAATACGCTCTTATTATCTTCCTGTAATACAAAAAAAAGGGGACTGCCGATTGAAGCAGTCCCTCTGTGTGAGAGCAGTGGCGTTAGTACACTGCGATTTTTTTAACCAGGTTGCCAACTTTTACGATATAGAAGCCGGGCGATACGGCGATTGTAGCACTTGATGCTTCTAACGATGCTACGAGTTGACCTGTTGTAGAGTAAACGGTGATTCCGGCTTTTGCATCGCTCGTCACATTTATGTTGCCATTTGCAGCAAATATGCGAGCGTTGCCGGCATTTACATCCTTAATGCCTGCGGGTATGTCTTCGACTTCCAAAGCCGTGAATTTCAAACCGTCGCCGTCTTTCGATACGATTCCGGTGAAAGTATACCATCCATCAACTCCCAATGTGATTGAAGCAGCGTCGTAATAAACTTTCATCGATAGCGGTTCGATTACAGTTTCGTCTTCTAAGGTTGTTGCGTCCTTAGCCGACTGTAATACGAGATAGCCTTCGTCCGTGTTGATTTTTGCTGCGTCCATATAGCCTGCCACGGTGCAATATTCTGCGGGTTGCGGAGCCACGAGCCAAATGTTGCTTACAGCTGCACTTTCGGTGTTGATATTGAAATTTTGCACGCGGTAAGTGTTGAAGCTAATGTCGCTGCTCATGTTGCCGGTGACGTCTTCCGCGAATGTGATAACAGGATATTCGTCGTTGGAAATGACATTTGCCATATTGCCGCTTCCGATTTCTTGTCCAACAAAGTCGGCTGTCAAACCGGAGATAGCCACCCAGTCTTCCTGGATAAATTCGCTTTCAATGTCGCTTCCTGCTTCTGATTTCTTGTCTTCGTTGATTGTGTTCTTCGACGAGCCGCTGTTGCCGATAGTCGAGGCATAGAGATATGTGCCGTCGAAATAATGACCGTATAGATTCGTATTGATTTGATACCAATCATCGGCATTTGCGGCGAGCACTTTGTCGAGACCGTTTTCCGTGCCGATAATTACATATGAGTAATCAAAAGAAATCGGCTCGCTGCACGTCATATCGTCGGTGACATAAGCCACAATCGTGCGTGAAGAGTTGATTGTAATCGGCTCGGTGTAGGTATAAACCTCACGAACTGCGTTCGAAACGTCGCCTTCGGGAATTGTGTAATAATATATGGTACCTACCCTGTTAGGGTTGGTGAGTGTCAACTTGAACGGCCCGTTAAACTCGCCCGATACGTGTGAAGCCTGAGGTGCGGTAAGGACGCGCTCTCCGAATCCCTGCTCGATAGTTTTGAAACCGGACCACGGTGCAGTATTTTTATAAGCATCGATGCTTCCAAACGGCACAGTGAGTGTGCCATTATATGCCTCCGAGTGGAATACATTTTCAGGGCAGACATCTTCGGTGAGAGGCACTTTGCTTTTGTTGATAACGGCATTGATCATATCGCAGCCTGCAAACGCATTAGCACCAATGGAGGTCAACTTGTCGTGGAGAGTAACACTGTAGAGAAATGGCAGATCTTTGAATGCACCTTCTTCAATAGCTACCACATCTTGTGAATTGTATGTTGCGGGAATTTCGATATCGGTGAAATCCTCCACGAGAGCGTATTCACCTTTGCGGATAGAGTAGCCGCCGGCAACGGGCGTATAGACATACTTTTCCGGACGTTTGAGATTGTAGAACTTGTTCCAAATTGCGTCGGCGGCAAAATCGCGGTATCTTTTTCCCGGCATATTAACCTTGGTGGTGGCATAGTGCGATGCATCGAAGGCATCCTCGCTTGCCACTGTGGGAGGATCATACGATGAAGAATTGAAATTGA
>JBJEDO010000090.1:0-53865 GCA_051872155.1 Candidatus Limisoma sp. | reverse complement strand
AAAAAGCCAAAAACATTGCCGAAGGTTATAATATGTCATTATTTTTGCTTAAATTTGCACCAAAACCAAATAACAGTTATGGAACTTTGTCCCCTTACTGCGATATCTCCTATAGATGGTCGCTATCGCAACAAAACAGAAATTCTTGACAATTACTATTCAGAATTTGCACTAATTCGTTACCGCGTTAAGGTTGAAATAGAATATTTCATTGCGCTGTGCGAAATCCCGCTTCCTCAGTTATCTGATTTCGACAAGACTCTTTTCTCCAAACTAAGAGACATCTACAACAATTTTACTCTCGACAATGCCAACGAAGTCAAATCAATCGAGGCAATAACCAACCACGACGTTAAGGCTGTTGAGTATTTCATAAAACAACATTTTGACAATCTCGGATTAGAAAAATACAAAGAATTTATCCACTTCGGCTTAACCTCTCAAGACATCAACAACACCTCTGTGCCGATGCTCATCAAGGACTCAATCAATGAGGTTTACCTTCCAATGATTACGGAGCTTACGGAGTTGCTCAATGCTTATGCCGAACAATGGAAAGACATCCCTATGTTGGCAAAGACGCACGGGCAGCCGGCATCACCCACTCGATTGGGCAAAGAGATTAAAGTGTTCGCCTATCGCTTGGAGCAACAAATCGAGCAACTTAAAAACGTGCCGATTAGTGGTAAATTCGGTGGCGCAACCGGCAATTTCAATGCCCACCACATTGCATTCGGCGAATACGATTGGCTGACGTTCGCCGGCAATTTCCTCAAAGATAAGCTCGGCATCCAAAGAGAAATGTGGACAACACAAATCAGCAACTACGACAACTTGGCAGCACTCTTTGCCGCACTGTCGAGAATCAACACTATAATCATCGACCTTGATAGAGATTTTTGGCAATATATCTCAATGGAGTATTTCAAGCAGAAAATCAAGCAAGGCGAAGTCGGTTCGTCGGCAATGCCTCACAAAGTTAATCCTATCGATTTCGAGAACTCGGAAGGCAACCTCGGCGTGGCAAATGCCATACTCAACCACCTTTCCGGCAAATTGCCAATCTCGCGTCTGCAACGAGATTTGACCGATTCGACAGTGCTCAGAAACGTGGGTGTGCCTATGGGACATATCGTCATAGCTATCCAAAGCACGCTTAAAGGTCTACGCAAACTAATCATGAACCAAGATGCCATCAACCGCGACCTCGACAACACTTGGAGCGTGGTAGCCGAAGCCATTCAAACCATTCTGCGCCGCGAAGGTTATGAAAAGCCGTACGAAACGCTTAAAAACTTGACGCGTACCAATTCTACCGTCAACGCTCAAAGCATTTCGGACTTTATCGACACGCTAAATGTGTCTGACAAAGTTAAATCCGAGCTCAAAAGCATTACACCGCATAACTATACAGGATATTAACCACAAAATTTGTTAATTTTACCTTTTTTGACAAATCTTTTGTGGATAAGTTCTATATAATTTGAAAATAAAGACTTAACTTTGCCACAGAAAAAAGGCTGAGAAAGCAATATTATTTATTTAACCCTGCAATTTTATTTTAATAGCATATTATTGACGCCGAGAGGCTTGTAAATTTTTAATTATGGAAATCAACAAAAAGCCAAAGAGACCCCGCATTGGCGAAAGCCAAGACATTAGCACTGACACCGGTCATTTTGAAAAAGTGACGTACAATCCTAATGCTCCCTACACTCCTACCGAAGCAACCGGTCAATCTACCGGCAACGGAGAGAACACAACAACTGACAGCGCTCGCAACGATTATAGAAACAACTATAATCAAAACAACTACGGTAATCGCGGTAATTACAACAACAATTACAGAAACAACCGTCAGCAGAACCAAGGCGGCTACAACAATTATCGCCAGCAGAACCAAGGCGGTTACAACAATTATCGCCAACAGAATCAAGGTGGTTATAACAACAACCGTCAACAGAACCAAGGCGGCTACAATAACTATCGCCAGCAAAACCAAGGCGGATATAACAACAATCGCCAACAAAATCAGGGCGGTTATAACAACTATCGTCAACAGAACCAAGGCGGATATAACAACAATCGCCAACAAAATCAGGGCGGATATAACAACTATCGTCAGCAAAACCAAGGCGGATATAATAACAACCGTCAACAGGGCGGCTACAACAACCGTCAACAAGGCGGTTACAACAATAATCGTCAACAGGGTGGATATAACAACCGTCAACAAGGTGGTTACAACAATCGTCAACAGGGCGGATACAACAACAATCGTCCGCAAGCCGGTAAGCGTTTTACTCCCAGACCGAAGCAAATCATCTACGATATGCCGGTTATCGACCCGAACGAAGAAATCCGCTTGAACAAGTTTATGGCAAATGCCGGAATTTGCTCGCGTAGAGAAGCCGACGAACTCATCCAAAAAGGTTTGGTGAAAGTCAACGGCGTTGCTGTAAGCGAATTGGGTACGAAGATTAAACACGACGACGTTGTCGAATACGAAGACAAAGTTGTAACATTGGAAAACAAATGCTATATTCTTCTCAACAAGCCGAAAGACTGCGTAACTACCAGCGACGATCCCGATGGACGTCTTACGGTGATGGACTTGGTTAAAAACGCTTGCAAGGAAAGAATCTACCCCGTTGGTCGTTTGGATAGAAACACAACCGGTGTGCTCCTGCTTACCAACGATGGCGATTTGGCTTCCAAACTTACGCACCCCAAATTCGTTAAAAAGAAAATCTACCAAGTTTGGACAGATAAGAATATCTCGGAAGACGACATGCAACGTCTTGCTGATGGTATCGAGCTCGAAGACGGACCGATTCACGCAGACGCAATCAGCTACGTTAACGACCGCGACAAGAACCAAGCAGGCATCGAAATCCACTCGGGACGTAACAGAATCGTCAGAAGAATGTTTGAATCGCTCGGCTATCGCGTAACCAAACTCGACCGCGTTTACTTCGCAGGTTTGACCAAGAAGAACCTTCCTCGCGGTCGCTGGCGCTACCTTACTCAGGAAGAGGTTAACTTCTTGAAACAGGGTTCATTCGAATAGTAATTCACAAATATATACCGTCTTCTCCGTTGTGGGAAGACGGTTTAATGATAAAGATAATAATGAAAAGGACTAAAATTGTAGACATTTTTAACCCGGAACTTATCGGTTCCGACGTTTGTGTCAAAGGATGGGTTAGAACAAGAAGAGGCAACAAAAACGTACAGTTTGTTGCACTTAACGACGGTTCGACTATCAAAAATATCCAAATAGTATTCGACTTGGCAAAATTCTCGGAAGACGAGCTCAAGCCGATTACGACGGGAGCAAGTATTCACGTCGACGGCAAGTTGGTTGAGTCGCAAGGCAAAGGTCAAACAGCCGAAATCCAAGCAGAGAAACTTGAGATTTACGGTACAGCCGCCCCGGACGAATATCCGCTCCAAAAGAAGGGTCACACCTTGGAGTTTTTGCGCGAAAAAGCACACTTGCGTCCGCGTACAAACACGTTCAGTGCGGTTTTGAGAGTGCGCAACGCTTTGGCTTTCGCCATTCATAAATTCTTCAACGAGAAAGGCTTCTTCTATCTCAACACACCGCTTATCACATCGAGCGACTGTGAAGGTGCCGGCGCTATGTTCCAGGTAACCACGCTCAATCTTAACGACCTGCCAAAAACCGAAGATGGCAAAGTAGACTATTCACAAGACTTCTTCGGCAAGCCGGCAAGTTTGACGGTTTCCGGTCAGCTTGAAGGCGAACTCGGAGCCACCGCTCTCGGTGCAATCTACACGTTCGGTCCTACTTTCCGCGCTGAGAACTCAAACACTCCGCGTCACCTTTCCGAATTCTGGATGATTGAACCGGAAATGGCATTCTACGACATTAACGACAACATGGAACTCGCCGAGGAATTCATCAAATATTGTATTTCGTATGCTCTTGAACATGCAAAAGACGATATCGAGTTTCTCGCAAACATGTACGACAAAGAACTCATCGAACGTCTCCAATCGGTTATCAACACGGAATTTGTTCGCTTGACCTACACTGAAGGCGTTAAGATTCTTGAAGAGTCGGGTCATAAGTTCGAATTCCCCGTATTCTGGGGCGCAGACCTTCAAAGCGAGCACGAACGCTTCTTGGTTGAAGAGCATTTCAAAAAGCCTGTCATCTTGACCGACTACCCGAAAGAAATCAAAGCCTTCTACATGAAGCAAAATAAAGACGGAAAAACAGTTCGCGCAATGGACGTGCTTTTCCCGAAAATCGGCGAAATTATCGGCGGTTCCGAACGTGAAGAAAGCTACGAAAAGTTGTCGAAACGAATCGAAGAGCTCAACATCCCGATGAAAGATATGTGGTGGTATTTGGACACTCGCCGCTTCGGTACGGTGCCCCACTCCGGCTTCGGCTTGGGCTTCGAACGTCTTGTGCTGTTTGTAACCGGCATGACCAACATTCGCGACGTCATCCCGTTCCCGCGCACACCGAACAACTGCGAATTCTAAACGAATTCAGAAGATATACAAACGAGAAAGAGGCTACCTCGGCGGCAGCCTCTTTTTTGTTTGTATAACTATATCATTATCTCACCATTCCGCCGATAATCTCACGAATCGAAGAATAGCCGTGGCGATTCAGATAATCGTCTATGTAGTCGATAATTTTGACGGTTGCCGTCGGGTCGACGAAATTTGCAGTGCCTACTTGAACAGCGGTTGCTCCTGCCAAGATAAACTCGAGCGCGTCTCTGCCGGTCATAATTCCACCAAGACCAATAACCGGAATTTTTACGGCATTGGCAACTTGATAAACCATTCTTACGGCAATCGGACGAATGCACGGACCGGAAAGTCCGCCGGTCGTTGTTGACAAGTGCGGCCGTCGCGACTCGACGTCGATTGACATTCCCAAAAACGTATTCACCAACGAAACACAATCTGCGCCCTCCTGCTCTGCGGCGAGCGCTATATCGGCAATATTCGTCACATTCGGCGAAAGTTTTACAATCAATGTCTTGCCGTAGACATCGCGAACAGCCTTTACCACTTGGGAAGCACCTTCGGTCGTTGTGCCGAATGCCATACCACCCTGCTTGACGTTGGGGCATGAAATGTTCAGCTCGATGGCATTAATACCTTCGAGTTCGTTGAGAATCTCACATACGGCGACATAGTCTTCCACCTTTGCTCCCGAAACATTTACTATTATCTCGGTGTCGAGGTGCTTGATGTGCGGATAAATCGTATTGACAAAATATTTTACACCTTTATTTTGCAACCCGACAGCGTTGAGCATTCCCGACGGCGTTTCGACCATTCGCGGATAAGGATTGCCTTCTCGATGATTGATGGTTGTACCTTTAACGATGATTCCTCCCAATCGATTCAAATCGATAAAATCGGCATATTCTTCACCATAGCCGAATGTTCCGGACGCTGTCATCACCGGATTTTTCAGCGAAAGTTTGCCTATGTTTACTTTTAAATCTCCCATTTCAAATTCTTTATATTAAACACCGGACCTTCCGTACAAACACATAAATTACCTTTGTCGGTATCTTCCACGCAGCAAAGACAAGCGCCGATGCCGCAAGCCATACGATTTTCGAGCGATACCTCGCATTCGATGTTGTTTTTTGCAGCATAGCGTGCCACGGCTTTCATCATTGGCATCGGACCACAACAATAAATCATGTCCCAATTGTTGGACAATGCCGAATTTTGCGTCACAAGCCCCTTTTCGCCGCAAGAACCATCGTCGGTCGACACAAATACTCGAGTTGCAACCGATTGTAGAAGGTCAAGTTCCAAAAGACCGGACTCTGTGCGTGCGCCAATGAGATAATTGACGTCAAAACCTTTGTCGGCAAGTGCGCTGCCTAAATAATAGAGAGGAGCAATTCCGACACCGCCGCCAATGAGGAGCAAGCGCTTCCGCTCTGTCGGCATCGTAAATCCATGACCTAAGGGTAAAATCACGTTCAGACTCGACGACACTTCCGCCTGTGCCAAGTGTTGCGTGCCGGCTCCGGCTTTGCGAACAAGAAGCCACAGCTCATTCGCTCCATAGTCGACAAAATTCACCGAAATCGGACGACGAAGAAAGGTTGTCTTAGAATCGGCAATCTCAACCTGAACAAATTGTCCGGGACGGATATCGCCAAGTTTGCTTCCATCCGCAGGCGTGAGCGTCAGCAAGTTGCAATCTTCGCCCATCGGTCGGTTGCCGGTCACTTTGAATATTGTTATTGTCTTCATATCTAACATATTATTTTTACGATAATGGCGTCGCCGGAGAGAAACCCGACAACGCCATTGCGTAATCTAATCGTCCAATTTGTGAATAATAATGCCTGAGCGAAGTTTCGGTTCAAACCAAGTAGTCTTCGGCGGCATAATGTTTCCACTATCAGCAATGTCGATAATTTGCTGCATCGTGACGGGATAAAGAGCCAATGCCATGCGCATTTCGCCGCTATCGACTCTGCGCTTCAGCTCGCCGAGACCTCTTAGTCCACCGACGAAATCGATTCGCTTGTCGCTCCGCAAATCCGTAATTCCAAGAATGTCTCTCAGTATCAGGTCGGACGAAATTGTTACGTCAAGAACACCAATCGGGTCGGCATCGTTGTAGGTTCCGGGCTTGGCAGTCAGTGAATACCATTTACCGTCGATATACAGCGAAAACTCGTGCAAATGTTCCGGCTTGAATATATCTTCACCCATCAACTCTACTACGAAATTCTCTTCAAGTCGATGGAGAAATTCGTCGGTTGTCAAGCCTTTCAAGTCTTTCACAACACGGTTGTAGTCCATCACCTTAAGATGTGATGCCGGGAAACAAACAGCCAAGAAATAGTTGTACTCCTCCGAGCCGGTGTGGTTCGGATTGTTTTTTGCCATCTCGGCGCCAACCAACGCTGCAGCAGCGCTGCGATGGTGACCGTCGGCAATATACATATTCGGTATGTCAGCAAAGAGCGACGTGATTTTTGCTATTGTCTCGTCGGAATCAATAACCCAGAATGTGTGACCGAAACCGTCATCTGCCACGAAGTCGTAGGTCGGAGTTTTTGCTGTTTCCTGCTTGAGAATTTGTTCCAAACTTTCGTTGTTGGGGAATGTAAAGAACACCGGCTCGACATTTGCACGATTGTTGCGCACATGCTTCATTCGGTCTTCTTCTTTGTCGCGACGCGTAAGTTCGTGTTTTTTGATTCGCCCGGTCATGTAATCTGCAACTGAAGCAGCTACGACAAATCCATACTGCGTTCTGCCTGCCATCGTTTGTGCATAGATGTAGTAGCAAGGCTTTGCATCTTGAACGAGCCAGCCGTTTTCTTGAAATTTATGGAAGTTCTCTACAGCCTTTGCATAGACTTTCGGGTCGTGTTCGTCAGTACCCGGTTCGAAATCGATTTCGGGCTTAATGATGTGGTACAACGACTTTTCATTGCCTTCGGCTTCCGCACGAGCCTCCTCGGAATTAAGGACGTCGTAAGGTTTGGATGCCACTTGGGCAACATATTCTTTTGGAGGACGAACGCCTCTAAACGGTTTTACAATTGCCATTAGTATTGATGTTTGGGGTAATTTCTAACTATTGTTTGCTCGCGGTCGGGACCTACCGACAAGATTGTGATAGGCACTTTCAATTCATTCTCCAAGAACGCAATGTAGTCTTTAAAGTTCTTCGGAAATTCCGACTCTGCTTTAATTTTAGTCATATCGGTTTTCCATCCCGGCAATTCGACGTAGACGGGTTCAATGCCTTCGTCAATCGAGAACGGAAAATCGCGAGTTTCTTCGCCGTTGATGCGATATGCCACGCAGGCTTTGATGGTTTCGAACGAGTCGAGCACGTCGCTTTTCATCATAATCAGTTGAGTAACGCCGCTGAGCATAATTGCATAACGCAACGCAACCAAATCAATCCAACCACAACGGCGTTCGCGACCGGTCACAGCACCGTATTCGTGGCCGATGGCGCGTATGGTCTTGCCTGTTTCGTCGAAAAGTTCCGTCGGGAATGGTCCGCTGCCGACGCGCGTGCAGTATGCCTTAAAGATGCCGAACACTTCGCCAATACGATTGGGAGCGATTCCCAATCCCGAGCATGCTCCGGCGCATATGGTGTTAGACGATGTCACAAACGGATACGAACCGAAATCGACGTCGAGCATCGTGCCCTGAGCACCTTCGCACAACACGCTTTTGCCTTCGTCAAGCATTTTGTTGACGTAGAACTCGCTATCGATTATGTCGAATGTTTTGATATACTCAATAGCATCCATCCACGCTTTTTCTTTCTCCTCGATGTCGACCTCTACACCAAAAGCTTTGAGCGTGTCGATATGTTTGGCTTTTGCTGCGGCATACTTACCTTCGAAATTGCAGAAGATGTCGCCTACGCGCAGACCGTTTCTGCTTATCTTGTCGGTATAGGTCGGACCGATACCTTTTCCGGTCGTGCCGATTTTAGCATCGCCTTTACGTTGCTCATTGGCAGCATCAAGCAGTCGGTGAGTTGGCATTATCAAATGAGCCTTTTTCGAAATTTTAAGCACTTTCTTTATATCAATGCCGGATGCTTCAAGAGCAACCGCTTCTTCTTTAAAAAGTACCGGGTCAAGCACTACACCGTTTCCAATAATATTGACTTGACCATGTTGAAAGATACCCGAAGGAATCGAGCGGAGAACGTATTTCTTGCCCTCGAATTCCAAAGTGTGACCTGCGTTAGGACCTCCTTGGAAACGAGCCACCACGTCGTAGCGCGGTGTCAGCACGTCTACCACCTTACCTTTTCCTTCATCACCCCATTGTAATCCCAAAAGTACATCGACTTTCATAATTCTTTCTTATTTAGTTTTTGTTAGTTGTTTCCGTTTTTTACGCTGACACGTCGGACAGATACCATATACATACAACGAAAAATAGGACGTGCTGAACGCGCCATAACGACTCCTGCTGATGTGCTTGAGCATCTCGGCATCTTTCACCTCACGAATCTTGCCACACGATGTGCAAATCAGATGGTAATGGCTCGTCGAATTTGGTCCCACTTTTTCGAAACGATTGCCGCGAGTGCCGAGAGAATGCCGCCGCACCAATCCGCAATCGCACAAAAGCCACATTGTATAATAGACTGTCGAACGACTTACGTGATACGAACTTTCCTCCATTTCTTTGCAGAGCGTATCTACCGAAAAATGGTCGTTATGCGAATATATCATGTCAAGAATAGCAAACCTTTCCGGAGTTTTGCGCAAATGATTCTCCTCAAGATATTTTGCCAACTTGCTTCTCGCCATCGAAACAGATTTGTCGTCCGTTGTCATCATATTGCAAAGTTACAAACCAAACTAATATTTTCCAAACAATCGACTACCTTATTCCTTTTTGTTATTCAAAAAAGTTTCGTATCTTTGTGTGACCAAACCCCAAACCTAATGAAAAAACTACATCTTCCTCTTTGTTTTGCAGCATTTGCTATCTATTTTGCTCAAGTTGCCTCGGCAGAAACCTTCAGCGTGTTAGCCGACATTCACGTCACGCCCGGAAATGCCAACGAGACGAAGTTGCGCGAGGCTGTGGCTGAAATCAATGCCAACGACTCGCAATTCGTCATCCTTGCCGGCGACCTTTCCAACGAGGGCAGCGACGAACAATTAAATAATGTCAAGTCGATTCTCGACGGATTGACCAAGCCAATCTACGTCATTCCCGGCAATCACGAAAACAACTGGTCGCAAAGTGCTTCGAAAACTTTCCCCGACATCTGGGGCGACGATCGTTTCGTGTTCGAATCGGGCGATTATATCTTTATCGGCATCAACTGCGGTCCTTATATGAAGATGGGCGACGGACATATCAAGCAAGAAGACTTGATTTGGCTTAGAAACGAATTGTCGGCGCGTTGCACCGACGGTAAAAAGGTTGTATCAATCAACCACTACCCCATTAATGCCGACATTGACAATTGGCAAGACTATATCGCCATTCTTCAAGATTTCCCGACAATCGTACATATCTGCGGACACTATCACACGTTCCGCCACTATCAGGGCGGCGACATCGACGCCTTTATGTGCCGAGCTCTTGATATGACGTCAAAAGGTCTCGGATTCGGCTATACCAATGTTGACCTCAAAAACGATTCCATTTATCTATACAACAAAGAATTAGGCAAGAGCCAAGACATTAAGTTCGCAATTGCTGCAAATGCTCGTCATAAGAAATATAAACCGACCGGCACCGAAAGCTACGAAATGCCAAACGGCTATAGCATCTTCAAGTTGTATCAAGACAGCGCTTCGATTTTTACCCGACTTGGCATTGACAAACGCCAAATATATTTCGGCAATTCGCTCGGTGAAGTCAAAGCAATCGACAAAGCGTCAGGCAAACTGATTTGGAAGTTCAAGACCAACGCTTCGCTCTATTCACGTCCGGCTGTAACGTCGAAATATGTTATAGTACCGACCGCCGACAAGCGCATCATTTGGTGCGACAAGGCGACCGGACGCATCATTCGCGAAAACGAATCGTCGGGTCCTTACGTGGCTGATGGCGTCGTCAAAGGCGAATACTTATATCAAGGAGGATACAAGAAATTCGAATGCTGGAACATTAGCACCGGCAACATCGTTTGGCGAAATGATTCATTGAACAACTATTGCCAAGCGGCACCTACGATGGACGACAAATGCATCTACTTCGGTGCTTGGGACACATATCTTCGCTGTCTTGACAAACAAACCGGCAAAACAGTTTGGCGCTGGAATAACGGCAAATCGGCAAATATGCTCGGTCCCGGCAACTGCGTTCCCGTTGTTGTCGGCGACAGAGTATTCATCGTTGCCCCCGACCGATATATGACCGTAATCAACAAAAATACCGGCGAAACGATTTGGCGCACAAACTTTGAAACGAAATACAAAGTCAGAGAAAGTTTGGGTGCAACTTCCGACAAGCAATACGTTTTGGCAAAGACCATGGACGGACAATTGCTCGCGGTCAGAAGCGACGCCGACACTGCGGAAGCTGCTTTCGTCGTCGATGCCGGTATCGGTTACGAACACACCCCTTGTATTGTGGCTGAACATAATGGCGTTGCCTATATGGGCTCTCGCACCGGACTCTTAGTTGCCGTCGATATTAAGAGTCAATCCGTTTTGTGGAAATACAAATTAGGAAATTCGGCACTTAACGGTTTTGAGATTGACAAAGACGGAACAATCTACGCCTCGCTCATCGACGGCTCGATTTGGAGCATTAATAAGCACAAATAATATGGAAACTTTACCCAAAGATCCGATAATGCTGTTTAGCGTCATAAACACTTATCTCAGGGATAAATATGACAGCCTTGACGCTCTTTGCGACGACTTGGCTATCGACAAAACAGAATTAACCCGGACACTTAAATTGGCGGGATTTGAATATAACGCAGCACTGAATAAGTTCTGGTAAAACTAATGTTTAAGATACTCCTTTAGAGTTTCAACATATTCCTCGAAGGCTCGTCTGCCCTCTTCGGTAACTCGGCACTCCGTGCGCGGCTTTTTATTGACAAATTGCCGCTCCGCTTCGATATAGCCGGCATCCTTCAGCATTTCTATCTGCCTGCTCAGATTGCCCGACGTCGATGCAGTCTTCTCTTGCAAGTAGACAAAGTCGGCACTTTCGACATTCATCAATATCGACATTATTGCAAGACGTAACTGCGAATGAATGGTCGGATTAAGTGGTTTCATAACATTCGTTTGGCTTTGCGACGCAATATATGACCGGGCACGATAAACATCGCAGTCAACGACACTATAAACAGAGGTATAAACACATCGCAATACAACGGCACTCCGGCAGCGACCATACATGTGGATACTATGCCGCAGAACGTGCCGACATATCCACCGATGACCATCGAATGTTCGCGCAATGTCATGCCTTGTACTGCAACACCAATGCCGACAATTACCAAGGCGAATATCCACATAGCAACCCAACTATCCTTGCCCAAAGCAAGCATAACCAAGCACACAGCTGTGGCAAAAATTGCACACCAGCCAATCATTGTCCAGATTCCTTTGCTCAGCCGGTCGCTATAACTCATCGCACCTTTCTCTGATTTCTTTACCAAGCGAGGCGTTGCAGTTCCGCCGATTATCCAAATCAAGAACCACAGCCAATTCACCGCCGGATGCCCGGTGATGTGCAGCAGTGCCCAAACAACAATCGAAACGCTCACACTAACATAGCCCCACAGCAGCAGGACATTTCCGTCGTTTATACTCAAGCGGTTTTTTGTCGCTTCTACCATCGCAGTGATGATATCTATACCCTCACATGCGTCAATTTCTTTCTCTTTCATTGAACTTTATTTTTTAAACTACTTGCAAATATAAACAACTCTACAAAAACGACAAGAGTTAGTCTTTGTTTTAACACACATTTAACATTTGGAATCAGTTAGCGCAAGAACTTGGGCGCAGTGATGTAGATGCCGAAAGAAATACCAAAATTCCACTTTTGAGTTTCGTCGCTCATATAATTGCCATACAAACTCAGTGAGGCAAACGAGAAATTATAGACAGCCGAGAGTTCCGCCATATATTCAAAACGCGGGAACCAACCGTCATAGCGAGCAAAGCCGAATTGGTCAGCGCCAAGTTCGCGCATCGGCGCAAATCCGTAGAACTCAGAGCGAATTTGAAAATTGTCTTTCAACTTGATTATCGGAAGAACACCCAATGAAACGTATGAATTCGCACGGAATGCCGGAATAAATTCACCTTTGCAACTCTCTGTAGGCACAAACGATGCCGAATTGACAAGCGTTGACGTCGTATTGCCGAACGGTTTCTTTGTAGAATACAGAGCATCCCACTTCACTCCGAATGCGAACAACCTTGACGGATTGAGATAGTACTGCCCCGACAGTTCCGCTTCGAGCCAACTCATATTCTTATACGGAGATGCGAATGGTGAATCTTTTGCCGGCGACAAATATTTGCGTTTTCCCAAATATCCCGAAACCGATGCATTATAATAATGACCCGATGATGGGTAGAAATCATTGTCAAGCGTATTCAGTGCATAATTCAAGCCGACTTTTCCCAACTTGAAACGGTTTTCGTCGCGCTCGGCATTAGAGAAATCGACTTTATTGTTTTGAAAAAACAAATCTTTAATGTATCCGAAACCCAACGATAAATCGAACTTGCCATGACGACCCGCAGGTATTGATGTCGTAAGATTGGCATGGTAGTCATAATTGGTAATAAACGATGGCAAATCGTCGAAGAACAACGTGTTGTCTTCGTGATATTCTTGCTCGGCAGCAACGATTTGCAATTTCTCGGTCATTGGCAACCCTTTCGGTTTGGAAATCTGCACATTTGCATATCCACCGAGATAAGATTGACCCAACCACCCCATCACGGTTGAACTGAATGAATTGAGATTCATCGTTCGATAGCCTGCAGAAAGGAACAACATACTGTTGGCAGAAGAAGTTGCATAGCCGCCAATGCCGACATTGAAATCATCCTTGGCGGTAGCTTTTAATGTCATATCGACACGTCCGGTTTGCTTATTATACTTACAAATCGGCAACAGGTCCTTAATCTTTCCCGTCGTTACAGCCCGATAGTATGAAGTCTCGAAATCTTCGACGGTTAAAGGCTTGTCATTATGATTCGTGAACAGATGTTTTATATAGTCGTGCCCATGCTTACTCAAACCTGTTACTTTGATAGAGTCGAACACAACGTCGGGCACTCTGCTCAGGTAGGCATTCCGACGCAACTTTACGGTTGCCGGCGACACTCGTCCTTGAATGCGCGACTTGATGGAATCCATATTGTCGATGGCTACTTTATAACCCTTGGCAAAAATCTCTTTTGCTTTTGGAAAATCGAGCAAGCCGGTGCCCTTCAAATCGACATGCAACTTAATGCCCTGCTCCTCCGGCAGGTCGTAGTTGTCGTCTTGAATAACCATTGTTTCCAACTGTGCTACCAAATTGCCCATATCGACAGCCTCATGAGTTGTAACATCGACGCCGATAATGATGTCGGGAGCAAAGTCTTCGCGCATAACGTCGACCGGAAAATTGTCGTAGATACCGCCGTCGAATATCGGCACACCATTTCGTTCTATCGGCTTGAACGCCACAGGGAAAGTCATCGACATACGAATTGCATCGCCAAGACTTCCATCGCGAAGAACGATTTTTTGTTTGTTGAACACATCAGACGCCACGCAGCGAAACGGCACAAACAGTCGGTCGAAATTCTCTTCGCAAGCTGCCGTATGGCAAGTAAACAATTTCAAAAAGCCGAGATTCATCGGCAGAGGATTGATAAAACTTCCCGGCAAAATGTTTGTCGACGTAGAAGTTGAATCACGACCGCCGATGTCGAACGACACCACGGCAGGAGTTTTCTCCGGCTTGAGATAGTAGAAAGTCTTTGTCTTGTCGAGTTTGCCGGTCGACCACGAAGAGAACTCCTCGGAAAGAATCAATTCCACCATCTGTTCTGGCGTAAATCCCGCAGAATAGAGTCCGCCGACAATGGCACCCATCGACGTTCCGGCAACATAATCGATAGGTATACCGTTTTCTTCCAATGCCTTAATGATGCCGATATGCGCAATGCCCTTCGCACCGCCTCCGCTAAGAACAAGTCCTACCGATTGGCGCTCCGTGGCATGTACGTTAAGTACTGACAACAGGCACAATATACCTACCAACCATGTTCTAATAGTTGCCATCTGTCGGGTCGCTAATAAACGAATCTTTAAATCCCAAGAAATAAAGCACACCGTCGATGCCAATCGTAGAGATGCTTTGTCGTGCCGTTTGTTTGACTTTCGGTTTTGCGTGGAAGGCAATGCCCAACCCGGCAACCGTTATCATCGGCAAGTCGTTTGCACCGTCGCCGACAGCTATAGTTTGTGCAATGTTTACGTTCTCTACCTGTGCGAGCAACTTCAGTAATTCCGCCTTGCGTTGTCCGTCGACAATTTCTCCGACATATCGTCCGGTCAGTTTGCCGTCGACAATCTCAAGTTCGTTAGCGTAGACATAATCTATACCGAATTTATGCTTCAGATAGTTGCCGAAATAAGTAAATCCACCCGAAAGAATGGCAATCTTAAAACCAACACGTTTTAAAACGGTCATCAGACGTTCTACGCCCTCGGTCATCGGCAGATTTTCGGCAATCTCGCGCATAACGGATTCGTCAAGCCCCTTCAGAAGGGCAACACGTTCCTTAAAACTTTCGCGGAAATCGATTTCGCCGCGCATAGCACGTTCGGTTATGGCACGCACCTTTTCGCCTACGCCAGCGCGCTCGGCAAGTTCATCAATCACTTCAGTTTCGATAAGAGTGGAATCCATATCAAAGCATATCAATCGACGACAACGTCGATACATAGTATCTTTTTGCAGCGAAATATCGAATTCCAACTTATTCGCAAGGCTCATAAATTCCGATTGCATTTCGGCGTAGTTGTGCGGATTGCCACGAACCGAAAACTCGATACATCCTTTCGATTTCGGCTCCGTCATCCCCTCCAAAGGCATACGCCCTGTGAGGCGCTGTATGGCATCGATGTTCAACCCCTGACGAGCAATAACATCTGTAACCGAAGCAATTTGCTGTGCCGAGATATGGCGTCCCAAAAGCGTTATCACGTAGCGATTCTTTCCCTGACGATGCACCCAATTGGAATATTCTTCAATAGGCACCGGCGAGAACCGTATATTAACTCCCAGTTCGGAGGCTTTAAACAACAATTCTTTTAAGATGTTCCCACTTTTGTCGCTATCCGTTTTAAACAAGATGCCCAGCGAGAGTGTGTGATGGATGTCCGCTTGACCGATGTCGAGCACATCAGCCTCATGCTTTGCCAATATGTCGGTCAAAGCTGAAGTTACTCCCGGTTTATCCAATCCCGAGATATTTATCAAGATTAATTCAATGTCTTTTTCCATAAGATTCTGTTTCGTGGTTCAAATTTACTGCTTTTTTGCAAACAATCCCCCGTTTTGCAAAAAAAGTTGTCGCAAATTGCCAAGTTTTCCCTTTTTACAACTTGTTTATGTTTGATTGCGTTTGTATATTTGCAAAAAAATAAAGAATGAAGAATTATGCGATTTTTCGGTTTGTCTGCATCGTTTTGTTATGGGTTGCTCTATGTGTAATCCTTATAATCAAACGAGGTGTTGATTTTATGGCAATATTTTCAATAATTGCCTCCGGAATAATTGTATTTGTACCGCTCTATAAAAAATACAAAGAGGGGCGCTATAATAAATAGAAGTACGTTTTGGACACGACATTCAAAAATAATTATCCCCTATTATCGCAAATAGGGTCACCCGACGATTTGAAGCAAATAGATGTTCACAAGTTGCCGGAAGTGTGCGCTGAATTGCGCCGTTTTCTCATCAACAATCTTTCCACCCATCCCGGGCATTTTGCTTCGAGCATGGGTGCCATTGAGTTGACCGTAGCACTTCACTATGTGTTCAACACCCCATACGACCGAATCGTCTGGGACGTCGGACATCAAGCATATGCGCACAAGTTGTTGACCGGGCGGATTGCCGATTTCCACACGATTCGCACACTCAATGGTCTCAGCGGATTTCCGAATCCCGAAGAAAGCGAATACGACAGTTTCATTGCCGGACACGCTTCCAATTCGATTTCGGCAGCATTAGGAATGGCAGCCGCTGCGAAAATGAAGAACGAGAATCGCCAAGTGATTGCCGTTATCGGTGATGCTTCCATCTCGGGAGGTCTTGCTTTCGAAGGCATCAACAATGCCGCCGCAAGCAAAAGCAACATTTTGATTGTACTTAACGACAATGATATGTCGATTGACCGCAATGTCGGTTCGTTGAACAAATATCTTGTCAACATCACGACGTCGAAAAGCTACAACACATTCCGCTACAAGACCTACAAGGCGCTGAAACGCCTTCACCTCATTGACGAAAAGCATCGTGGTGTCATTCTCCGCTTCAACAATAGCCTCAAGTCGTTGATTTCCAAGCAGCAAAACATATTCGAAGGTCTTAACATTCGTTATTTCGGGCCCTACGACGGTCACGACATCGAGCGAATTGTCAGAGTATTTCGCGACATAAAAGACATGGAAGGTCCGAAAATTCTGCACCTTCGCACAACCAAAGGGAAAGGCTACGAACCGGCTGAAGAAGACCCGTGCACATGGCATGCGCCGGGTAAGTTTAATCCCGAAACCGGTGAAATCATCAAGTCGGACAGCAACGGAACTCTAAAATATCAAGACGTTTTCGGCAAAACACTCTTAGAACTTGCAGAGAAAAACGACAAGATTGTCGGAATTACGGCAGCCATGCCCACCGGGTGCTCGATGACATATATGCAAAAGGCTTTCCGCAAACGCACATTCGACGTGGGCATCTCCGAAGAGCATGCCGTTACGTTTAGCGGCGGACTGGCAAAAGACGGTATGATGCCGTTCTGTTGCATCTATTCGTCGTTCTTGCAACGAGGTTACGACGAGATAATCCACGACGTTGCAATACAGGATTTGCCCGTAACTTTCTGTATCGACCGTGCCGGAATCGTCGGCGAAGACGGCGTTACCCATCACGGCGCTTTCGATTTAAGCTATTTGCGAACCGTTCCTAATATGATTGTCGCATCGCCGATGAATGAGCACTATTTGCGCAACTTGATGTATACGGCGCAACTACGCACGAAGCACCCGTTCGCAATACGTTATCCCCGCGGAAATGGTGTGCTCACCGATTGGCACAACGAATTCAACGAGTTGCCTGTAGGCAAAGGACGAAAACTGTCGAGCGGAACCGGCATAGCAATCTTGTCAATCGGTCCGATTGGCAACACCGTTGCAAAAGCCGTTGCAAAAGCCTCTGAGAAAGGCATTTCCACAGCCCACTACGATATAATATTCCTCAAGCCCATCGACGAAAGCATCCTCGAAGAAGTTTGCAAAAACTATTCGCAGATTATCACTGTCGAAGACGGCACGATTGTCGGAGGCTTGGGTTCTACAGTAGTGGAATGGATAAACGACCACGGCTACAATACTCGTGTGAAACGCCTCGGCATCCCCGACAGATTTATCAGCCAAGGCACGGTTAAGCAACTCCACTCTATTTGTGGAATCGGTTATGACGAAATTCTCCAATCAATTTTGGATTTATCTAACGAAAAGCAATGAAGATTATAATAGCAGGAGCGGGAGAAGTAGGCACCCACTTGGCAAAACTCTTATCAAAAGAAGGTCAAGACGTAATCCTAATCGATTCGGACGAGAACAAACTTCACGTTGTCGATTCGAACTACAATCTTATGACCCAAACAGGAAGTCCTACGGCATTCAAGACGCTCAAAACTGCAAACGTCAAAGATACAGACCTCTATATAGCCGTCACACCGTTTGAGACGCGCAACATCGTGTCGTGCTCGATGGCAAAAGGACTTGGCGCACGCAAGACTGTTGCTCGTATCGACAATTACGAATTCCAAAAACCGGATTACATTCCTTTTTTCAAAGGAATCGGCGTCGACGAACTCATTTATCCGGAATATTTTGCGTCAGCCGAAATGGTGTCGGCAATACGCAACACGTGGGCTCGCAACTGGTTTGAGCTCTACGAGGGCGAGCTGATTCTTATCGGCGTCAAGCTTCGCAGTAACGCACAAATAATCAACATTCAACTCAAAGAGTTGGCATTGAAAAGCCATAATTTCCACATCTCGGCGATACGTCGCAAGCACGAAACAATCATCCCGCGAGGCGACGACCACCTCGAAATCGGTGATATAGCATATTTTACGACGAAAAAGGAATTCGTTTCGCAAATCATCGAACTTTGCGGAAAGACGGTGACCAACGTCAAGCGCGTAATGATTCTCGGCGGTAGCCGCATCGGTGTGCAACTCGCACACATGCTGGGCGACTCTTATAAAATCAAAATCATTGAATTGGATAGTAAAAAAAGTTTCAAACTGGCTGAAAGAGTTCCGGAAAACACCACCATCATCAACGGCGACGGCAGAGACATCGAACTGCTTCAAGAAGAAGGCATTGCCGACTACGACGCATTTATCGCACTCACCGACAGTTCCGAAACCAATATTCTGGCTTGTTTGACGGCGAAAGAGTTCGGCGTGTCGAAAACAATTGCAGAGGTTGAAAACATTCAATTCATACCCGAAGCCGAAAACCTTAACATCGGCACAATCATCAACAAGAAACTGTTGGCAACGAGCAAGATTTTCCAAATTCTTCTCGACTTCGACTCGTCGAATGCCAAATGTTTGGCACTGACCGATGCCGAAGTTGCCGAATTGGTTGTCAAACCCGGCTCGAAGGTTACCAAAGCGCAGGTTAAAGATTTGAAATTAGCAAAAGGCATGACCATTGCCGGACTGATTCGCGACGGTAAAGGTATGCTCGTTAGCGGTAATACACAAATCGAAGCCGGCGACCACGTTCTGATTTTCTGCCTGTCGGGAGCAATTCATAAAGTTGAAAAATTCTTCAATTAACAATTTGATGATTTATTCAAAGCGAGAACATATTAATTTTAACGTCACCCTCCGACTTCTTGGGTTATTGCTATGCATCGAAGCGGCATTTATGCTTGTTCCGGCAATAACTTGTGTGGTCTACGGTGAATATTACGACTTGTATCGGTTTCTGATTTCTGTAGGAATCACCGCCGGAGTCGGACTCTTAATGGTTGTATTTACATCGCAGAATAACAATTCTATGGGCCGCCGCGAAGGGTTTCTTCTGACGGCATTGACATGGATATTTTTCTCGTTGTTCGGCGCCCTTCCTTTTTACTTATGCGGAATCGGGCTGTCCGTACCCGAAGCCTTATTCGAATCGTCGTCGGGAATAACGACAACAGGAGCCAGTGTAATTTCCGACGTGGAAGGATGTTCCCACGGCGTACTGATGTGGCGAGCAATCACGCATTTGATCGGCGGTATGGGTATCATTCTCTTTACGCTTGCCGTAATTCCGATGCTCAATAAGCAAAGCGGAGTCCAGCTTTTCAATGCCGAAGTGACGGGTATTACCCACGACAAGGTACGTCCTCGCATCAGCCATACGGCAAAGTGCCTGTGGGCGGTCTATATCGTTCTCAGCGTCTCTTTGGTGTTGTTGCTTTGGCTGGGTCCGATGAACTTTTTTGAAGCAATTTGCCAATCTTTGTCAACCATTTCGACCGGAGGATTCTCGACCCGAAATGCAAGCATTGAAGGCTTCGATTCGGATTACGTAAAAATCGTAATATCGGTTTTTATGCTGCTTGCCGGTATCAACTTCGCGCTTCTGTTCAATTTGGCTATAGGCAAAGGACGGGCATTGTTCAAGAACGATACGTTTCGTTGGTATATAGCCATCGTGATGTTTGCCTTCTTATTCATTCTTATAGACTTGTTTATAAACGGAGAATATACCGACATCAAGACGCTGATTGTCGACACGTTCTTCCAGGTGGGTTCTGCAATAACATCAACAGGCTTTACCGGTTCGCATTTCTCGCAGTGGCAAGGTGCTTCGATAATTGTCCTCTTGATTTTGATGCTTGTAGGCTCTTGCGCCGGGTCGACTGCCGGTGGTCTAAAAATCGACAGACTCATGATTATCATAAAAAATGCTAAAAATGAGCTATACAAAATCCTGCACCCGAATTCCATAATGCCTTTACGCGCAAACGGCAAAATCATATCAGCGGAACTAATTACCAAGACAGGGGCGTTGTTGATGATATTCTTGATTATTAACGTGATAGGTTCCTCCATCTTGATATGCTACGGTTTTGACACTTTCGATGCTATGTTTGCCAGCATATCATGCACAAGCAATAACGGCCTTGGCTACGGCGTTACAGCCTCAAATTTTGCGTCAATTCCGGATGTCCCGAAGTTGATAATGTCGTTTTTCATGATTATCGGTCGTTTGGAAGTTTTCACGATAATTATTATCTTTACAAAAGCTTTCTGGAATAAGGAATAAAAAATAATAACAACTAAATAAATCATTTTCATAGTGGCACTTAAAATTGATAAATACAACCCTGTCTACAAAGGAAAAGGCAAGGGTACGGCTAAGGATACCGACAATGTTGTCGAAGAGGGAAATGTAGACGACGTGCAAGATATTGTTGACGACAAAAAGCAATCTGCCTCCAAACAGCAAAAGAAAGATAAGGACACAAAAGACAAAAAGCCGCTGATACGCAAGGTCGTCGGTTTCGCTTTGTTGCTTATCGGCTGTTTGCTCTTAATCGCTTGCGTGTCGTATTTCAAGAACTGTACAGCCGACCAAAGTGCAGTCAATAGTCATACGCTTTTCGACAATCTGAAAGATGCGACGAGCATAAAGAATAAAGCCGGCATCCTCGGAGCATTAATCGCTGAAATCTTGATTAACGGCGGTTTCGGCTACGGCTCGTTCTTTATAATTGTCTTTTTCATTATCTTAGGACTGAAATTAATGGATCGTTATAAGCCCGGTATATTCTCGGCATTACTTATCTGCTCGGTTGCGGCAATAACGACATCTTCGATTTTGGGTCTTATATCGTTGTCGATGGAGTCTGCCCCTTTTGCCATCGGAGGCAGCCACGGCACTCAATTGGCGATGCTGATGACAAATCTCGTCGGCACTTACGGCGCCATATTCTTCAACATTCTACTTTTAGTCGTTCTCTTTGTGTTGTGCGTAAACCGAATAACGAGCATTTATTCCGCCATAAAAGAGCGCATCGACGACTATCGAAAGAAGCGCGAAGAGCAACGCTTACGCGAACTGAAAGAAGCCGAAAATGCATTTGAGTCGGAGCCGGTGGAGACGGAAGAACCTGACGACGAAAGCAAGTCTGCCGAAAAGAATGGCGTGGAACTGGAAAGCATTATGGATTCGACCGACGAACGCGGCTTTGACCCACTATCAATTGATAGTGTAGTCGACGAAGACGACGATGAATCGGCTGTCGATGCACAAGCGAATACACCGGACGAAGAACCCGCCGACGAACCCGAATCTGAGGACGCTGTCGATGACGACAACGCACCCCAGACAAGTGCGGCTGAAGGAGAGCAACCGAATCCCGACGATACGCCTCTTGAAATAGTGGAAAATGCGCCGATAGCACAAGCCGAGGTTCTCAGTCAAACGCCTTACGACCCGACTGCCGAACTGTCGCGATTCAAGCTGCCGCCGTCGACGCTCTTAAACGATTACGACCACAACGACGTAACAGTCGACAAGGCTGAACAAGAGGAAAACAAGAATCAAATCACCAAAACGCTTCGCAACTACGGCATAGAAATTCGCAGCATAAAAGTGTGCGTCGGTCCTACCGTTACGCTCTACGAAATCATACCTGCAGAGGGCGTCAGAATTGCAAAAATCAAAGGCTTGGAAGACGACATTGCGCTCAGTCTTGCCGCGCTTGGCATTCGCATCATCGCACCGATTCCCGGCAAGGGTACAATCGGTATCGAAGTGCCTAACAAAGAAAAACGGATGGTGCCGATTCGTGCAATTATCGAGTCGGAAAAATTCCAAAAATGCAACTATGAGTTGCCGATAGCTATGGGTAGCACAATCTCCAACGACGTTTATGTTGCCGATTTGGCGCGTACGCCCCACTTGTTGGTTGCCGGCGCTACCGGTATGGGTAAGTCGGTCGGTCTAAATACCATCATCACCTGCCTTCTTTACAAAAAGCATCCGTCGCAGTTGAAATTTGTGATGATTGACCCGAAAATGGTGGAATTCAGCATGTATGCACCTCTCGAATATCATTATCTTGCCAAGATGGAAGACTCCGACTCTGCCATCATTACGGATATGAACAAAGCCGTTGCAACGCTGAATTCACTCGTCCAAGAGATGGAAGACCGTTTGGTGCTGCTCAACGATGCTCACGAGCGCAACATCGGCGACTACAATCGCAAGTTCATTGCCCGCCGACTCGACCCCGCTAAAGGTCATAAATATTTGCCCTACATTGTTGTAATTATCGACGAGCTTGCCGACTTGATTATGAACATCGGACGTAAAGAGATTGAAACCCCGATTGCTCGAATTACGCAAAAGGCACGTGCGGTAGGTATCCATATGATTCTTGCCACACAACGTCCGTCGACCGATATTATTACAGGTGTAATCAAAGCCAATTGCCCGAGTCGCATAGCCTTTAGAGTAACGCAAATGGTCGACAGCCGCACAATCTTAGACCGCTCGGGAGCACAACAATTGATAGGACGCGGCGATATGCTTATCAACTACGAAAACGTGCTGACACGCGTTCAATGCGCATTTGTAGACACCCCCGAAGTGGAAGCAATTGTCAACAGTATAAGTTCGCAAAACGGCTTCGACAGCGCATATCTGTTGCCTCGTCCTGCAGAAAGCAATGCCGATGTCGACACATCTGTCAAGAGCCTGTCGGAACGCGACAGCCTGTTTGAGGAAGCTGCCGAATTTATCATCTCTTCGGGCAGCACGGCATCGACCTCGTCGCTACAACGTCGGTTCTCTATTGGCTACAACCGTGCCGGTAAATTAATGGACCAAATGGAAGCCGCCGGCATCGTCGGTCCGTCGTTAGGGGGCAAGCCGCGTCAAGTGCTCATTGACCACACTCAGTTATCAATGATTCTTAATCGCTAACAAAATGAGAAAAATATTCTTTATTATAATAGCATCACTTTTTGCGCTACCGACATTTGCCGGCAATGGTGAACGTATTATTTCGAAATTAGTCGAAAACTACAAGGCTCAGAACGGCATATCAGCCAATTATGTGATTACGACCGACCAAGGCAACACAACGGGACAAATCGTAATGCAAGGCAACAAGTTCAGAATGTCGTCGGCTGACTTGATTTGCTGGTACGACGGCAAAACGCAATGGAGCTATTCGACGATGACCGACGAAGTGTGCATAACCGAGCCGACCGACGAAGAGTTGCAAATGGTGAACCCCTACTCTATCATCAGTAATTTCCGCCATGCTTTTGATGCTTACCTTATGAAGTCGAGTACTGAAAGCAACCACGAAGTGCTGATGAAGCCCAAATCGCCGAAATCGTCCGACATAGCGTCGGTTACCGTTTGGGTAAGCAAACAGAAATATCTTCCGATGAAGATTCTTTTCAAGATGAACGATGGCACATCGATAGTAATTGTAATGAGCAACTATAAATGTAAACAATCATTCAAACCTTCAACATTTACCTACGACAAGTCGCTCGTTCCCGAGGGCACGAAAGTTGTTGACTTGCGATAAACAATAATTCCTATGGAAACAATACAGACAAAATGCTTAATCATAGGCTCCGGACCTGCGGGATATACGGCAGCCATCTATGCTTCGCGTGCAAACCTTGAACCAATAGTTATTGAAGGACTGCAACCGGGCGGACAATTGACAACAACTACCGAGATTGAAAACTTCCCGGGCTATCCGAACGGCATAACCGGACCTGCGATGATGGAAGAACTTCGTAGTCAAGCAAGTCGCTTGGGCGCCGACATCCGCACCGGTGTTGTTACTGAAGTGGATTTTTCGGTCTATCCGCTGATTGCCAAGACCGATTCGGGGCAAGTCTACAGTGCGCAGTCGGTCATCATTGCCACCGGTGCAACAGCAAAATATTTGGGACTCGACGACGAAAAAAAATATGCAGGCATGGGCGTATCGGCTTGCGCAACATGCGACGGATTCTTCTACCGCAAGAAAGTTGTTGCCGTAGTCGGCGGCGGAGATACGGCGTGCGAAGAGGCTTCCTACTTGAGCAATCTTGCGTCGAAAGTCTACTTGATTGTCCGCAAAGACTATCTTCGTGCATCAAAGGCTATGCAGCAACGAGTGTTCGACAATCCGAAAATTGAAATACTTTTCAACACGAATACCGTTGGACTTTTCGGCGACAACGGCGTAGAAGGTGCACATTTGGTTAAGTATAAAGGCACCGACCACGAAGAAACGCTCGACATCAATATAGATGGTTTCTTCCTCGCTATCGGTCATAAACCTAACACTGACGTCTTTAAGAAGTTTATCGACCTTGACGAGCAAGGCTACATAAAGACCGTCGGTGTAACCACTGCCACAAACGTTCCCGGCGTGTTTGCAGCAGGCGACGTTGCCGACCCGATTTACCGACAAGCCATTACCTCTGCCGGGATGGGCGCGAAAGCCGCTATTGACGCAGAGAAGTTTGTAATTTCTCATAATTCATAAACGCTGACCGACACCGACTCATGAAAGAATCCGTTATTATCGAGCAAATACGACGACGCCTGGGCATTGAGAATCTGAACGATATGCAAACGGCGATGGCATCAAAAGCCAACGCTGCCAACATTGTTCTGCTCTCGCCTACGGGTTCGGGTAAGACTATAGCCTACCTTTTACCTTTGCTAAAGAGCATCAAGGCATCGACCGGTAGAGTTCAAGCTGTCGTAATAGCACCTTCTCGTGAGTTGGCTGTGCAAATAAGCAAAGTGGCGCAAGCGATTGCCGTCGGTCTGAAAGTGACTTGCTGCTACGGCGGTCACAACGTCACAGACGAAGAAAATTCGCTATCGATTGTCCCCGATATTTTAGTCGGAACTCCCGGGCGACTCTTGGACCATGCCAAGCGCGGGAACGTCTATCTTCAGCCTGTTCGTATCTTAGTGCTTGACGAATTCGACAAGTCGCTCGAGCTCGGTTTCCACGAAGAAATGCGCAAACTGATAAAACGGATGCCGAACATATCTCGACAAATTCTCACATCGGCTACTCGTATCTCCGATTGCCCGGACTTCATCAATATTCGCGATGCCGAAACGTTGTGTTTCCTTTCGGAGTCGACCGTCGAAAGTCGCATCAATGTTTTGAGAGTAGAATCGGATATGCGCGACAAGTTGGAGACGCTGCGCACCCTACTCTACAACATCGAGCCCGGCAAAACAATCATATTCGCCAACCATCGTGAGTCGGCATTGCGCATTTATGAATATCTCAAGAAATTGCATCTGCCGGTCGGACTATACCACGGCGGACTGGACCAAATCGACCGCGAAAAAGCGGTGATGATGCTCAACAACGGAACGTTTTCGATAATGGTTACAACCGATTTGGGCTCGCGAGGTCTTGACATAACCGGCGTAAAACATATCGTTCACTATCATTTGCCGCAGACACAGGAAACCTATACACATCGCAACGGACGAACAGCGCGTATCGACAACACCGGCTCGGTTTACGTTATCACCGGACCGGATGAAAAAATCCCAGATTTTATTTCGTTCGACGACAGCCTTGCGCTCGACAGCAATGCCGAATGCCGCATTCGAAAAGAATACGAAACAATATTCTTCTCTGCCGGAAAAAAGGAGAAAATCTCCAAGGGAGATATCTTAGGATTCATCCTTACCAAATCGGGCATCGAACCAAGTGCCGTCGGTCGTATTGACGTAGCCGACCATTATGCATTGGTCGCCATCGATGCTCGTGTGGCAAAATCAGTTCTTGAGGCTGTTGCTCGCGAAAAAATCAAGAATCAGAAAGTAAAAATATCAATCGCTCGGCAATAAGGCTAAGAGCCTGCTTCATATATATGAAATAGGTTCTAAATCACCAAATCGCCGCGACCCTCTCTGACGATTTCCGGCTCGCTTGAGGTGCAATCGACAATCGTCGACGGCTCTAAGCCGCCCTCACCACCGTCTATCAGAAGGCAGACATCGTTGCCGTAGGTCTCGGCTATCAATTCCGGATTGGTCGCATAATCGTCGTCAACATACTGAATCGTTGTCGAAATAATCGGCGAACCGAGTTGCTTAACCAATTCCAACGCTATCTTATTTTCCGGGATGCGAACGCCAACCGTTTTGCGACCCTTAAATGCCTTAGGCAACGTCGACGCCGACGGGAAAATGAATGTAAACGGCCCGGGCGTATTATTCTTCAGCAACTTGAATTGATTGTTGTCAAACTTTGCATATTCGGCAGCCATCGAAATACCATCACAAATAATCGACAGGTAGGTCTTATCCGGATTAATACCTTTCAACTTACACAGACGCACTATTGCACTGTTGTTAAGCGCATTACAGCCAAGAGCATAAACCGTATCGGTGGGATAAATAATGATTTCTCCGTCGCGCAAAGCATCGACTGCGAGCTCTATGTTGCGCTCGTTGATATTTCCCTCAAGTATTTTCAGTATCTTCATAGTATTAAGTATTTTAAAATATTTCGATTTCAAAATTTGTGGCATTAGCATATTTTTCAAGCAAATCGACGCTCCAATCGATAGTGTCGCGTAGCGGCATCTCTTCGCCGAAAGCATTGATTTGCATCTGAAGCGTTGTAGTTTCGAGTGTGATTTTCGTGCGCTCAACATCGCTCGTCGGGCTTCCAATACCGCCCAATTCATCACGATATAATGGTAGACCTTCAACATTAAGCAAGCCTCTTCCGATACCTTCAAACGGCTCATCAGCTTCACCGATGCCCAATGTTACGCTATCACCCGAAATCTTATCCGCATCAAAGCCGCCGATGGCATATCCGCTACCAATCGACACCAAGTTAATCAAATCGACGAGCGTATTAATGCGATATATCCCCATTCCTTTCACAATACGCCGACACAACGCCTCGCTCGACACGCGATAGCGATTCGGATCTTTGCCGCAGCGCTTGTACAATTCGCGAGTAGCGGCAATTGCCGGTCGCTTGTTTATCCACGACAGTTCGTAACTGTCGGCAATACGTTGACAGGAGGTTTGGAGTTCCGCCCAGAGTTCTTCCGAAGTCTCGCTATTTACCACATTTGCTCGAATTAAGCCGATGTGAAACCCCGGACAATATTGTTTTATCCTATCTTCTACTATAATTCTCATTTTTTGGACAAAATTTGCCCCAAAGTTAATAATTAATCTTAATTTTGTATCAAGATTAAAAATAATATTTAGATGAAAATAGGCATAATCGTTGCAATGAGCAAAGAATTAGCACTTTTGCTCAACATAATAGAAAATAAAGAAGAATCCGAAGTAAACGGCATCAAGATTTACCACGGTAGCGTTGGCAAAAACGAAGTCTATGCAATGCAATGCGGTATAGGCAAAGTAAATGCAGCCGTTGGCACATTGTCGCTGATAGAGATTTGCAAACCCGACGTGGTGATAAATACCGGAGTTGCCGGCGGTGCGGATTTACAGATTCGCCGTATGGACGTAGTTGTAGGAAGCGAGATTTGCTATCACGACGTTTGGTGCGGTCCCGGTAACGATTACGGATGCGTTGAAGGACTTCCCCTATTCTACAAATCGAATGAAAAATTGACGGAAATTGCTGCAAACATTACCGATAAAGGCAGAATCATACCCGGGCTAATCTGCTCCGGCGACAAATTCATCTCAAAAGTTGAAGAAGTTGCCGATATAAAATCGCATTTCCCCGAGGCATTGGCTGTCGATATGGAATCGGCGGCTATTGCACAAGTATGCCACTTGAAGGGTGTTTCGGTGTTTGTGCTTCGCATCATCAGCGACACGCCGGGAGCCGAAGCCGACAACTATTCGCAATATACTGATTTTTGGGGCAGCGCACCGGTTCACACGTTTGAAATTTTGTCTGACATCTTATCGCAATTATAGATTATGGAAAAAATACCGAGTTTTACGATAAACCATCTTACACTCAAACGAGGCATATACGTTTCGCGCATCGACTGCACGGAATCGGGCGACTTCATTACCACATTCGACGTACGGATGAAAGAGCCCAACAGGGAGCCGGCAGTTTCGCAATCGGCGCTACACACCATCGAGCATCTTGCCGCAACGTTTCTTCGCAACCACCCGACGTGGAAGGACCGCATCGTCTATTGGGGTCCCATGGGCTGCTGCACGGGCAACTATCTATTGGTCAACGGTAAACTCACATCAGCCGACGTTCTGCCGTTGATGATTGAGACATTTAGATTTATCAGCACTTTCGAAGGCGATATCCCGGGAGCAACTCCGCGCGACTGCGGAAACTATCTGCTCAACAACCTGCCGATGGCTCGTTGGGAAGCAAAGAAATATCTTGAAGAAGTGCTTCTTACCGCTACCGAAGAAAATCTGAATTATCCGGATTAGAAGGACTCGACAAAGTCCACTTTCCTCGACTGTAGACAAATTCCAAGACACCTAACTGACACAGTTTTATGATTGTGTCAGTTATTGTATTTACCGACATCTTCAACGCCAAAGCCATATCGCTGATTTCGGCGCCGGGATTGTCGTTTGCATATCGCATAACGACAGCCTCTGTTTCCGTGAAATCGGTTTTTGCATCGGCTTGGCTTCTGCGACGCATTATTGCCGCTATAGCATCCGGAATCTGTATATTCTCATCGTCGACACGGAAGTATGCTTTCAATCGATTGCCTTCCTCTTTTGTAAAGACCAAATCTTTCGACTTCGCAATATCCGCCACAAGCACATATTTTCCGTCGAAACAATACAGGCTGTTGCCGACTCGTTGTGGCGGCTTGCAATACATTTGCGCTGCTTGCTCTATCATGTAGAACTCCTCTTCGCTTTTGACCCCTGCAATCGCACCATTGTCTTTGACTCCAATCAGCAATCGACCGCCACGATTGTTGGCAAATGCAGAAATGCTGCGAGCAATCTTACGCGAATCGCTTATAGCATATTTGAAATCCTGACCAACGTGCTCGCCTTCGTCGATGTATTCCAATAGCAAATCCTTATCGTGAATTGGTTTGACGTTTTTAAACTCCATCGGCGTCCTCCTTTCTCTTTTTGTAGAGTTGGTAAGAATTCGCCACGTTATGCCAAATGCTGTAAAATCCGCCGGCAATAGCTGTGATTGGTGTAAAGAATGTGTAACCCATCCAGATTGCCAGCACCGTGTTTTTTTGTCCGAGAGTTTGCCCGGCACTTATTGCGTCGTCGTAGCGGGCACCTATGCGCCTGCCTAAATAGAACTGCACGACACAACAAATCAACGAAACGACGGCTATACCGATTTGCGACAACAGAGTCACGTTGGTGTTATGAATTGTTTTGGCTGTCATTGTCATTGCCAACGACAAAGATACCGACCACATATAAAACGGCAAATCGGGATATTTCATAATGAGGCTATGCAATTTCGGCAACAGACGTCGAACGATGATAGCAACGACTAACGGCAAAAGCAACAGCGGGAAAACCTTACCGATGATGAGCAGAAATGCCGTCACAAATTGTATGCCTTGCTGAGGATGCACCAACGGAACAAATGCGGGAACAACCAATGCTGTCACCAAATTTATAAGAATCAGATAGGTGGTGTTATGAGCCACGTTGCCGCCCAACTTACGCACCACAACGGCAGATGCCGTCGCCGTCGGGCAAATCATGCACAGCATTGCGCCTTCAATAAGGACTCGCAAATCGTTGTCCTTGCTCAACCAAATGGCAAGAAGAGACAACAAGATAAACGACACGGTTTGAATCAACAACAACCAAACGTGCCAACGGCATGGGCGTAAATCGTGCAATTCAACTCGACAAAATGTCAAAAAAAGCATCATAAATATCAGCATCGGCTGAACTATCGAAACCGCATAATTCGCAAACTGACGTGTAGATTCCAATGCGGGGATGTTTATGTAGATATAATACAACGATACACCAAATATCATTGCTATCGGAAGCATCCAATTTCTTAAAAAAGTCAATAGTCTCATTCCTAAACTTTCTTTTTTACGACTGCAAAGTTACTCCTTATTATAATAATAAGCAAATCACAAAAAAGCGTGGCAACCTGCGCTGTCGATGTGTCGGCGCAAGTTGCCACGTTGTTATCACAATTCGAGATGCAGGCTAAATCGGCAGCACACCGATACCGGGTCTGTCGGTAAGCGTCACCTTGCCGTCGACAATCTTCATGCCGTCGAAGCAATCGTTGGCAATGAGAAGGTTTCCGTCCAAGTCAGCCCAATCGACCATCGGTGCCAGTTGGGCGGCAGCGCTAACCGCACACGATGTTTCGGTCATACATCCGAGCATCACTTTCATTCCCAACGAGCGTGCAAGCACTGCCATCTTGTAGGCTTCGTGCATACCCGTGCTCTTCATCAATTTGATGTTAATGCCGTCGTAAGCATCTTTTGCGCGAAGTACGTCGGGAAGGCGTTGCAAGAATTCGTCGGCAATGATGGGAAGAGGACTCCGCTCACGCAGCCATGCCGTTTCGTCGATTTTCTCTTTCGGCATCGGTTGCTCTACGAACAAGCAATTGCGCTCGGCAAGCCAATGGCACATTTCCAACGCTTTTTCTTTATCGTCCCATCCTTGGTTGGCATCGACGCATATCGGACGGTCGGTTTTTGAACGGATAATTTCAACGAGTTCTTTATCGTTGTCCAATCCCATTTTGACCTTCAACACTTTATATGGAGCGGCTTCGTCTACCTTTTTGCGCACAACTTCTGCAGTGTCGATACCGATGGTGAACGACGTGTTAGGCGCCTTCTCGGGCGACAATCCCCAAATTTTGTACCACGGTTGCCCCATAATTTTTCCGAGCAAGTCGTGCAAAGCAATGTCAACCGATGCTTTGGCTGCACGATTGTTAGGCGCAACGCTGTCGACATATG
Source organism: Candidatus Limisoma sp. (assembly GCA_051872155.1). GTDB lineage: Bacteria > Bacteroidota > Bacteroidia > Bacteroidales > Muribaculaceae > Limisoma. Next base: position 22,123 of record JBJEDO010000090.1, on the reverse strand, counting down.
CCAAAATTTCTTCAATTCTGAACGGGTCGGTGAATTGCGACAAATCGAGTTTGCCGAGAAATTCGCACACGGAAGCTATCGATTCGCCAAGATATGGAGGCATCGATGCTTCACCATAGCCGATAATGCCGTCGTATTCGAGTTGCACCAAGACGTCGGGCGTTGTCGTCCGGCTGTATTTTGCCAAATTGAAAGAGTGTCGCAATTTCAACTCATACGGTTTGAACGACAAATTGAGTCGTCCGCTTTTGGGAACAATTCGAGTTGCTTCGCCTGCGGCGGATATCGATATCGGGCTTGAAAGTGCAATCAGTCCCAATGCTGTCCCTTTTAGAAATTTTCTCCTATCCATATATATTATTGTTTTATGTACCACGGATGCGATTTTACAGCCGTAATGCCTTTAGTTCCGACATAGCCGTTAATTCTCGACATCGAGATAAACGTATAATCCAAAAAATCTTCAGCATTCGGGTCCATGCTGTTTATCTTAACTCGTCCTGAACTGTGAATATACTTACCTTTGTCGAGATACATTGCAACGTGTGTCACTCTACCCGACTTTGTGCCGATAAAAATCAAATCGCCTTTTTGCGCTTTTTGCGCCCAATCGTGCCAATCAATTTTACCGCCGGTATGCACTTGTTGCGAGGCATCGCGCTGAAGGATTATGCCGTTCGAAAAATATGCCGTCTTGACAAATCCGGAGCAGTCTGCCATCTTCGACGACATTCCGCCCCAAAGGTACGGCGAACCCATCATACGACGTGCATTTCGTTCGATGATGTTGATATCGAATTTCCGGTTTGCCCATTCGTCGAAGTCGCTAACGTCGGTTTTCTTAACGTAACCCTGTCGCCCGTCGGGCAGTTCGACCTTGATAAATTTTCCTTTCTTTTCGACATATATCAGAATATTGCCAAGAAGCAAATCAGAGACGATGTGCGATTCGTCAGCCTTGGCTTCCGCATAAAGCGACGCTTGGTAAGTCGTTACGACGCAGCGCTTCGAACTACGCCACTGCGCAAATTCTTCATCGCTGAGCATCGTCATCGACGAATCGGTCATATAGCCCAAATAGTTGTCGGGAGTCTGCACCAACGACATACCGTCTTCGCACTTAAGCACTCGCATAGGAGTTCCCATAATTGCTTGCGACACGAGTTCGGCGCTACTTGCAGCCCGACCGCGCATACATGCCACCGATATAGAAACGATTGCCCACGGCTTCGTCACCGTCTCGTCGGGCAAAACGGTGATAGAATCGCGGAATGTGTATCCCGCAGAGCTTAATGCTGCTGCAATATCGGCAACGGCTTGACGATTTTCCACATTGCCGCGCACCACGACCGAACTATCAGCCGCCAACTCCGATTTAAGAGTCCATACGGCAACTCTCTTGTCGGGAGCATATCGGCTTCTGACGGATTCCAGGATGTCGTCAGGCGACGTTTGAGCCGACAACGACGCCGCAAACGATACAGCGCAAAGCAATAATATCTTAATGTGTCTCATATCAACGTTCAATGCTTATCATTTCAACTTTCGGTTGCCAATCTTCGTAGTAGAACAAGTTTCCGCCATCCCATTCCACTTCGCCGAGTTGGAAGTCGACGGTTTCGCTTCTCACCCATTTTTTTGCCGGGCTGAGAACTCCGCCAACGCCTTTATTCGACGCAAAGCGCATATAGTCGAGACCTGTCTTGTAGAAATCCATAACAGCCTCTTCTTGTGTTGATTTAAGCAAACCGAACGACATGTCGACCGGCACCCAACCGATGCCTTCGTAGTAGACTTCAGCCCAATCGTGCATGCCTGCCGAATGTTCTTCGAGCATGTATCCGCTCTCCCAACGTGCCGGGATGCCTAACGACCTGAGCAGCGAGATGTAGAGCAACGACACTTGACCGCAGTCGCCATGGCGCATCTCCAAAACATATTGCGGAATGCAGGGAATCGTGCTGTACTCGCGAGCACCTGCCCACGGGAAATAGGTGTCTTCCCACTCATAAATCAATGATGCTTGACGCAACGGATCGGTTTCGCTACCGACAATCGACTTCGCCAATTGGCGCATTTGATCGTTGACCACAACATGCGGATATTCTGCTGACGTGTATTTCTTATAGAGTTCCGAATTTTTGTCGTAATCAGTCTTATGAGCGGCTATGTAGTCTTTACTATAGTATTGCGAACGCGTCTTATAAGACACAACAATTTCAAAACGTGTCTCTTTGCCCTTAACGGCTTTTTTCTCCATATAGACCGTATTGTGAACGCTACCCTGAGAGAATGTCACGTTGTCGGACGACGAAACCAAAGTGGCATCCGATTGACGCTCCGACTCTACCGGGAACGGCAACCATGCCCTTACGACACTGCCGGCAGGCACTGCGTCGGGCTTTACGGTAGCAGAAAAACGCATTGTCACTTTCACCGGCGACGACAAGCCCTTGTCGTTTGACACATTGATTGCCTTGCGGGCTGCATCTTCGAGTTCGCGAGAGCCGGCATAAGCTTCGGCTGCCCTATGTTTTGACAATTCCGGCACCAGACGATCCAAATTCGAAACCGTTTTATTGAATACTCGGTTTACGCCATCGATATTGCGCACTTCTATGTATTTTTTCTGCGCCCACGAGTCAATCATTTCGCGCGTTGCGTGAGGAAATTTCTTTTGGATAAGGGCTACTCCTTCTTCATATGTATAGTCGAAGTCTCCTCTTACGCGTTGCATTATGGCACGCAATGAGTCTGCTTCTACAGCGGTTATCGTGCCGGGATTTTCCGACAGCAATTTCTCTACGGCAGCAAATGCGCCACCGTCGACCATCGTTTTCACTTCTTGCGACACTACGGCATCTGCGCTAAATGCCACGCCGGCCGACAATACTATTCCCAATAATTTTTTCATATGCTCTTGTATTTTACATAACAAAGTTAAAAATTCATTTCGAATAATGCAACATTTATTACATTTTTCCTTTACAATAATTGCAAATTGTCGCAATTGGCTTTCATTATTCCACCATCGAGAATTCTTATTCAAATTCTTGTTCAAAAAAATCTTAACAAAATAATATGAACCATAATTTGCCGAATTAAAAAGAAAGACGTAACTTTGCGATAGCAATTGAGCCCCGAATGTGTGCACCATTATAGAACTAACTAAAAACCCACACCGATTTAAGGTTGTTTTTTATTTATAACGAAGCATCACATTAAGGCTTTTTAATGCGAATTGAACGTTACGACATGAATTCAAAATTTGTTATTTATCAAGTTTTCCCTCGCACATTCACCAATACGAATGAGCACTGCGTAGCCAATGGTACAATTGAACAAAACGGCTGCGGCAAACTTAACGACTTCAACGACACTGTTTTGACATCGTTGAAAGAATTAGGCGTCACTCATATATGGCTTACCGGACTTCTCGAGCATGCTACGCGTACCGAGTACACATCATTTGGCATAAATAAAGACAATCCTCATATTGTAAAAGGTAATGCCGGCTCGCCTTACGCAATTAAGGACTACTACGACATTTCCCCCGATTTGGCAGTGTCGGTGCCCGACAGAATGAAAGAATTCGAAGCATTGGTTGAACGTATTCATAACAACGGGCTGAAAATTATTATCGACTTTGTTCCCAACCACGTTTCACGTCAATATCATAGTGATAGCGCACCCGCAGGAATAGAAGACTTCGGAGCAGGCGACAATACCGACTTTTTCTTCTCGCCGGCAAACAATTTCTACTACATTCCTCGGCAAAAGTTCTCGCCCGGCATTGACTTGGGCGAAGGCGAAAATGCATACTACGAATTTCCTGCCAAGGCGTCAGGCAACGACTGTTTCAACGCATTCCCGTCGTGCAACGATTGGTATGAAACCATAAAACTCAACTACGGCATCGACTACGGCAACCATACCACCCATTTCTCGCCCACACCCGACACTTGGTTTAAAATGCTGCACATTTTGCGCTTTTGGTCAAGTAAAGGCGTCGACGGTTTCCGCTGCGATATGGCTCATATGGTACCTGTCGATTTCTGGGATTGGGCGATTAAGTCGGTAAAAGGTCGCTTCCCCGAAACGATTTTTATTGCCGAACTCTACGATGTTGCTATTTATCGCGACTACATCTACCGTGGCGGGTTCGATTATCTTTACGACAAAGTGAATCTCTACGATACGCTTCGCGGCATCCGTTGCGGAAACATATCCGCCGCACAACTTTCGTGCTGCTGGCAGACCGTCGAAGGCATATCGAATCATATGCTTAACTTCTTGGAGAATCACGACGAACAGCGATTTGCGTCGCGATTCTACGCAAACGACCCGTCGTTGGTTATTCCTTCGCTGACCGCTATCGCAACAATGAGTCGCGGTCCGATGATGATTTACTACGGACAAGAATTAGGTGAACCGGCCAACGACGCTGAAGGCTTTAGCGGACAAGACGGACGCACAACCATCTTCGACTATTGGAGCGTGCCCTCAGTGCGCCGTTGGTACAACAACGGGAAATGCGACGATAGCCGACTCACTGCCCAAGAAGTAGAATTGCGCAAGACATATTCGACTATTCTAAACTTGGCAACGCGCGAAAAAGCTATTGCCAAAGGCGATTTCTTCGACATTATGTATGTCAACTACAACAACCCGACCATCAATCCGCATCGCGTTTACGCCTATATCCGCGCGTACGGCTCCGAGATTGTTGTCGTGGCTTTAAACTTCGGCTACGAACGCTACGATTGCAAATTCACAATTCCGCAACATGCTTTCGACACGATGTCGCTCGGCAGAGGAACTTTTATGGCAACAGAACTCATTTCCGGCAAACGCGCTCGAAAGACTCTGTCGCCCGACGAACCTTTTGCCATCGACCTTCAACCCAACAGCGCCGCCATTTGGAAATTCAAAATTTCTCAAAAAAAATCAACAAAAAGACAATAAGCTAAAAGCGGTATCTCCGATAAAATCAGAGAGCCGCTTTTTTAATTTATAGTATTTCTTGTTTTTAAACGGTTAAATCACTACATTTGTAAAAAATTTCTGCCAAAGGTTATGAACAACAATTTACCTCCATTCAAAGTCTTCTCAGGCACAAAATCTCAGTATTTGGCCGAAGAGATTTGTAAAGAACTTGGTGTAGAACTCGGTAAAATGAACATCCAGCACTTTGCCGACGGCGAGTTCGAAGTTTCGTTCGAAGAATCAATTCGCGGTTGCGAAGTCTTCTTGGTACAATCGACGTTCCCCAACACCGACAATCTCATGGAACTTCTCTTGATGATTGATGCAGCAAAACGCGCTTCTGCTCGTTCGGTGATTGCAGTAATTCCTTATTTCGGATGGGCACGCCAAGACCGTAAAGACAAGCCGCGCGTATCGATTGCTGCAAAACTCGTTGCCGACTTGCTCAGCACTGCCGGAATCGACCGACTCATCACGATGGACTTACACGCCGACCAGATTCAGGGCTTCTTCAATGTGCCTGTCGACCACCTTTATGCTTCGTCAATATTTATCCCATATATTCAATCGTTGAAATTGCCGAATTTGGTAATAGCAACACCCGACGTCGGCGGCGCAAAACGTGCTAACAACTACGCAAAATATCTCAACGTGCCCCTCGTGTTGTGCCACAAACAAAGAGCGAAAGCCAATGTTGTAGAAAATATGACCGTAATCGGTGACGTTGAAGGTAAAGACGTAATCCTTATCGACGATATGGTCGACACTGCCGGAACAATTACCAAAGCGGCTAACCTTATGATGGAAAACGGTGCAAATTCCGTTCGTGCACTTGCAAGCCACGCCATTATGAGCGACCCCGCTTCCGAAAGAGTTGACAATTGCTCGCTTACCGAGATTATTTTCTCAAACAGCATTCCTTACAACAAGACATGTCACAAGGCAACAATCCTCTCGATTGCTCCTCTATTCGCCGACACAATTCGTCGCGTCCACGAATATCAATCTATCAGTTCGCAGTATCTTATTAAGTAATTTAGATAGCACAATAAAATCAGCACTCCAAGAGTTTTCTCTACTTTTGGAGTGCTGTTGTTTTTCAACCCAATGATTGCGCTGCGGCTTCGGCGCATCTTTCGCCGTCGATTGCGGCAGAAACGATGCCTCCGGCATATCCTGCACCCTCGCCGCAAGGATATAATCCCTTGAGCGTTACGTGGTGCATAGTGTCGCTTTCGCGGGGAATGCGTATCGGTGAAGATGTTCGCGACTCTACGCCAATCAAGACCGCCTCGTTCGTCAAAAAGCCTCTACGTATTTGATTAAACTTGCGGAATGCAGTTTGAAGGCGTTTGCCCACGAAGTCGGGCAACCATTTATCAAGTCGCGACGGATGTATACCCGGCGCATAAGATGTGCGAGGCAAGTCGCGCGACGCACGACCTTCAACGAAATCTACCATACGCTGTGCCCCGGCGTTCAGTCCGCCCGACTGCTCATAGCACAGTTGCTCCAAATATTCTTGGAATGCCATAACTTTCAAAACACCGTATTGTCCGAAACGGTCATCAAGGTCTTCAGGACGAATCTCTACCACCATGCCGGAATTCGCCCAACGTGTGCCGCGATTTGCCGGCGACATTCCGTTAACGACCTGTTGGTTGGGACCTGTTGATGCAGGTACCACTACTCCGCCGGGACACATGCAGAAAGAATAGACGCCACGACCGTCGACTTGAGTGACAAACGAATACTCGGCAACCGGCAAATATTCGCCGCGTCCCGACTTGCTGTGATACTGTATTTGGTCGATTAAGTGTTGCGGATGTTCAAGACGTACTCCGACAGCGATGCCTTTGGCTTCCAATGCGATACCATCGGCATGAAGCATACGATAGACGTCGCGAGCGGAATGCCCTGTCGCCAAAATCACCGGTCCGGAAAAGCGTTCACCGGTCTGACACTCAACGCCGACAACCGTATCGTTTTCGACGAGCAAACGAGTTACACGCGTTGAAAAATGCACCTCGCCGCCACTTGCAATTATCTGCTCACGCATTGCCTTGATTATCTTCGGCAATCGGTCGGAGCCGATGTGCGGATGCGCATCAATCAGCACGTTCTCCGAAGCGCCGAATTGATGAAATATCTGCAAAATGCGAGACACTTCGCCTCGTTTTTTGCTGCGAGTGTAGAGTTTTCCATCGCTATAAGCACCTGCGCCACCTTCGCCGAAACTATAATTCGAGTCTTCATCAACTATGCCTTTTCGCGAGATGTTAGCCAAGTCTAATCGGCGAGAATCGACATCCTTGCCGCGCTCCAACACAATCGGTTTAACACCTAACTCAATCAAACGAAGTGCGGCAAAGAGTCCGCCGGGACCGGCACCGACAACAACGCAAGCCGGCTTGTCGGCAACATTGCCATATTCGTAGGTTGTTTTGCCAAAGTCTTCCGGCATTGGCTCATCGATTGCACACAGCACCGACAGATTGACATACACTTGACGTCCGCGAGCGTCTATCGACCGACGCACTATGCGATGCGACTTTATACGTTCGCGTGCCACACCGGCTTGTTGGGCAACCGCTTGACCGACTGATTCGTGGTCGGCGGCAACTTGCGGAACTACGCGTATATTATATGTTTCGACCATTGATTCGCTAATTTTTTGTAAAATTACTGCAAATCGAACGTAAAAACAAGATTGGCGAGAGGCTATATGGCGGAATTTGGACCGAATTTATTAACTTTGCACGCAAATTCCGCATTTAGAACTAAACTTTGAGCAAAATATGATGAAAGGAGTACTCTTTGATTTAGATGGTGTTGTTGTCGATAGCGAAAGCATTTATACCCGATTTTGGTCGGATATTGATAGATTGTACCCTACCGGCGTTGAAAATTTCGCCATTGTTATCAAAGGTAACACGCTTCAACGCATACTTGCCGACTATTTCCCTGATGAAAACGTACAGCAGGACATTCTCGACCGCATCAAAGAGTTTGAAATCAATATGCGATACAATCCTTTTGCGGAAGCGATTCGATTCATCAACGAACTCAAGCAGAATCAGTTTCGTATAGCGATTGTCACGAGCAGTTCGCAGAAGAAGATGGACAATCTCTACGCTCAAAATCCGGGATTTCGCGAAATGTTCGACGCGGTAGTTACCGGAGATATGGTGTCGCACTCGAAGCCCCACCCCGAACCTTATCTTCTTGGTGCTAAAGCAATTGGCATTGCGCCGGAATCGTGCTATGTGTTTGAAGACAGCATTTCGGGCATCGAGTCAGGGATTCGAGCCGGCGCGACAGTTGTCGGATTGGCAACGACTCTACCCTACGACAAAATCAAAGGCAAAGCCCATCTAACAATCAACGATTTTACCGACTTTCACGTTCGCGATATGCTGAACGTTGAGAGACAATAGATTTTCCGCGAACACCATTATAACCAAAAACACCCCCGAATTTGCCCATAGCGGGGCTTTCGGGGGCTTTTTTTGTTGTATAAGATTGTGAATCTTACTATTTGTCGAGACTGTGCAACAGTTTTTGATTAATGGCTCGTACTCGCGATTCGTCCAATTTTACCACTTTACGATCGTAGGTCAGAAGACCGTTTACTTCTATTTCTACGTCGGTGGTCTGAGTATAGACTGCTGCCGAGAATCCGCGCGGCACGAGGTCGAGGAGCTGTTGGGCATACTCCACATAAGCATCGGTTACTTCCTCTTCCGTTGTGTACTTCACATATCCCCACGTGCGTTCGTCGTCCCACGAATGACCTTTGACAAGCAAGCCGATACCGCCGTACTCGCCAAGCACAGTAACGCGTTGTGCATCATATAGATACATCTTTGGCTCGGGATAGTTGTGCAAATCGAGGATGTCTCCACAGGTAAAGAAGTTGCCGCCGCTGGCGGGATTGACAAGACGTGTCGGGTCCATTTCTTTTGTCCATTTCGCTATCTCCTGGGTCTTAAACTGTCCCCAAGCTTCGTTGAACGGAACCCATATATTGATGCACGGATGAACTGACAATTGTGTGACTATCTCCTCCCATTCTTTGCGATAGTTTGCCTCACTTTCCGGTGAACGCTCGAATTCGACGCCTTCAAAGTATTGATGCATCTGCCACTGTGGGAAGGCATCGCCGCTCGGCATGTCCTGCCACACCAAGATACCTGCCTTATCGCAATAGCTATACCACAATTCGGGTTCGACCTTTATGTGCTTGCGTATCATGTTGAAGCCCAACTTCTTGGTCATGTCGATGTCGTAAATCAAGGCTTCGTAACTCGGCGCGGTATAGAGTCCGTCGGGCCACCAACCTTGGTCGAGCGGTCCGAAATGGAAGATGTCGGCATTGTTAAGCTGCAGACGCATTATGCCGGAAGCGTCGCGCTTGGTGCTAACCTTACGCATTGCAACGTAACTCTTTACGCTGTCGACTTGCTTACCGTTGACGCTCAGCGTAGCCTCCACGTCATATAGGAACGGGTTGTCGGGCGACCACAGTTTGGCATCGGTCGGCATATTCAGCTTTATCGGTTCGCCGTTGATGCTTTTTCCCGAGGCAACCACCTTTTTGCCGTCGAGCACGCGCACTTCGGCAAGTGTGCCTATTGGGCATCCGGTCGTTGCGACGTCGAAAGCGATGGTGTGTTTGTCGATGTCGGCAGTTGCTTTGAGTTGTTTGACGTGCACGGGAGCAACCGGCTCTAACCAAACGGTTTGCCAGATGCCTGTAACCTCGGTATACCAAACGCCGCCGGGATTGCGCACCTGCTTGCCGCGCGGCTGGTACCCGCTATCGGTACCGTCATAGACGCACACATCGATGGTATTGTTGCCGCCAATGACGAGTGCCGGCGTGATGTCGAAACTGAATGCCGCATAGCCGCCGGTGTGGCTACCCACTTTGATGCCGTTGACCCACACATCGGCGCGCCAATCGACGGCACCGAAGTTGAGCATCACGTTGCTGCCTTTCCACGATTTTGGCACTGTAAAACTGCGATGGTACCACAGTTCGTTGTCTACTCCTACATGCTTGCCGACGCCCGACAGGCTCGACTCGATGCAGAACGGCACAAGGATTTCGCCATCGTAGGTGGTGGGCTTTGCCGAGCCGACCGGCGTGATGGCGTAATTCCACAGTCCGTTAAGGTTCTGCCACGCGTCGCGCTGCAGTATCGGTCGCGGATATTCCGCCCAAACATTATTCACATCGATTGTTTCCGCCCAGCGGGTTTTGATTCGATTGCCCGCAGGCGAATACTCGGCTTGTGCCGACGACGCAACTATAGTCGCCAGCGCTAATGACGAAATTGTTTTCTTCAAATTCAATAACATAATTCTGATATAAACGGTTATAACTCAATTAACACTTGGCAAAGGATTTTCTTTGCTGTCTTTCATTCTATTCTGTACAAAGATACGCAAATTTTTCTCAGACGCAAAAAAAAGAATGCCATTTCTCGCAAATCAAAAAATGACATTCTTTCGTATTCTTTCGTATTTTCAATCAGGCTTAGAGCCTTGGCGGGATTACATCATGCCCATGCCGCCCATTCCGGGATTCGGCATTGCCGGTGCGGGATTTTCTTCCTTCTTGTCGGAAATTACGCATTCGGTTGTCAAGAACATTCCTGCAATCGAAGCAGCGTTTTCGAGAGCGACACGTGTTACCTTAGCCGGGTCGATTACGCCGCTTTCGAAGAAGTTTTCATACTTGTCGGAACGTGCGTTGAATCCGAAATCGCCCTTGCCGTCTTTCACTTTTTGTACGATGATTGCGCCTTCGAGACCTGCATTTGCCACAATCTGACGAAGCGGCTCTTCGATTGCACGTTTTACGATTTGGATACCGGTATTTTCGTCGTCGTTGTCGCCTTGCAGCGTTTCGAGCGACTCAACGCAACGGATGTATGCCACACCGCCACCGGGAACGATACCTTCGGCAACGGCTGCGCGAGTTGCGCTCAACGCATCGTCGACGCGGTCTTTCTTCTCTTTCATCTCAACTTCCGACGGTGCGCCAACGTAGAGCACTGCTACGCCACCTGCCAACTTGGCAAGACGTTCGTGAAGTTTCTCGCGGTCGTAGTCCGACGTGGTTTTCTCAATTTGTGCCTTGATTTGTGCAACGCGCTCTGCGATGAGGTCTTTGTCGCCCTTGCCGTTGACGATTGTCGTATTTTCTTTGTCGACGGTAACTTTTTCAGCTTCGCCGAGCATATCGATAGTTGCCATGTCGAGTTTCAAACCTTTGTCTTCCGAAATTACAACGCCGTGAGTAAGCACTGCGATGTCTTCGAGCATCTCTTTACGACGGTCGCCGAAGCCCGGAGCCTTAACGGCGCAAATCTTCAACGAGCCGCGGAGACGGTTTACAACCAAAGTTGCGAGTGCTTCGCTGTCGACGTCTTCTGCGATGATGAGCAACGGACGGCCGCTTTGTGCAACGGGTTCCAAGATGGGAAGCATATCTTTGAGGTTCGAAATCTTCTTGTCGAAAATCAAGATATACGGGCTTTCCATCTCGCACTCCATCTTCTCGGTATTGGTTACGAAATACGGCGAAATGTAACCGCGGTCGAATTGCATACCTTCAACGACTTTTACTGTCGTTTCAGTACCTTTTGCTTCTTCGATGGTGATGACGCCTTCTTTCTTAACCTTGCGCATTGCGTCGGCGATGAGTTTGCCGATTTCGGCATCGTTGTTAGCGGAAATACGTGCTACGTTTTCGATTTTTGCCATATCGTCGTCGACTTCTTGCGATTGTGCCTTGATGCCTTCAACCACCTTGGCTACGGCTTTGTCGATACCGCGCTTGAGGTCGATAGGATTAGCGCCGGCTGCTACGTTCTTAAGACCCACGTTGATGATGGCTTGTGCAAGCACGGTTGCTGTAGTTGTGCCGTCGCCTGCGTCGTCGCCGGTCTTCGATGCTACTTCTTTCACGAGTTGAGCACCCATATTTTGAAATGCGTCTTCGAGTTCTACTTCTTTAGCAACGGTCACACCGTCTTTGGTGATGTGCGGTGCGCCGAACTTCTTTTCGATAATCACGTTACGGCCTTTCGGGCCAAGGGTTACTTTTACCGCATTTGCAAGTTCGTCAACGCCTTTTTTGAGCTCTTCGCGAGCCTTGATATTAAATTTTATTTCTTTTGCCATAGTTGTAAGTTTTTTTCAGATTAATTATCCAAGAATTGCCAAAATGTCACTTTGGCGCATTACTAAATATTTGTTGCCTTCAAACTCGAGTTCTGTGCCCGAATATTTGCCGTAGAGCACGGTATCACCTTCTTTGACAACCATTTCTTCGTCTTTTGTGCCTGTGCCAACGGCGAGCACTTTGCCTTGCAACGGTTTTTCTTTTGCGGTGTCGGGAATGATGATGCCACCTACAGTTTTTTCTTCAGCTGCTGCCGGTTCTACCAGAACGCGGTCTGCCAACGGTTTGATGTTTAATGCCATAACTAATATTTGTTTTTGTTTTACATTCTATTACTTGTCGCCGGGGCTTTCGCTCGCCGTGACACTCTTTGCTTTTGCATAATTCGTGCCAACTCTCAAAAACGCCGTGCGCAACTGACATTTTGTCACACCCGCGGCACTACTTGTCATAAAGCGCCTCATACTGCTTGACTATCGAATGCCACGTATAACGCTCGCGTGCCAGGCTCAGCATCTGCGCGCCCATGGCTGCACGCTCGTCGTCGGCGCGACTGAGTTCGGCTACGAGTGACTCCGTGCCGGCGAAATACCACGCCTTGCCGTCGGTCGTCTCCCGGTTGTAGACCACGTCGAACGCCAATATCGGGATGCCGAAAAACATTGCCTCGACGAGCGACGGATTCGTGCCGCCGGCGCTGTGGCCGTGAACGTACAGTCCGGCGTTGCTGCGCAGCACGTAGAGCACGTCGAGGTCGTAGATGGCGTCGAGCATACGAATATTCGCGTAGCCCGAATACTGCTCGCGAAGGGTGCGCCCGTAGTCGCTCGACTGCCAGTTGCCGACGAACACCAACGTCTGCCCCGTACGCGCAAAAGCCTCCAAAACGATGTGGCAATTGTTTTCGGGCACAATCCGGCACACACCCATGGCATAGCTGCCGCGCGTCAAGCCGTAGGCGCCGAGCGTTGCCGAGCTGAAGTCGTCGCTGACCGTGCGAAACACGTGGTCGCCGCCGTACGCCACCATCTCTGCGCGCTTGCCGTAGGTCTCTTCCACATAGTCGGAGATGCCTTTATTGTCGGCAATTATGACGTTGGCAAACCGCACGGCGACTGCCTCCGACGTACGCAGCACAAAGCGAGCCAGCCGGCTCCACTTGGCGCGGCGATGCTCCAAGCCGTCGATGTTGACTATTATTTTGCCCCAAAAGAGCAGACGCAGAATCGGCAGGAAGTAGCAGCCCGACACGCCGAGGATGAGCAGCACGTCGTAGCCGCGCCAGAGGCATCGCAACATCGAGATTATGTCATAGGGAATCGACTGTTTGCCGTTGGCGTGCAGCCCGACGTAGCGCAACCGTGCATTCTTATAGCGCTCGGGGTGCTCTTGCAGGTCCTTACTCGAGCAAAACACCGTATAGTCAATATCCGCAGAGGCATTACGCCCTATCAGGTGCTCCGCAAGCGACTCAAAGCCACCATACCTCGCCGGAACCCCCTGCGTACCTATTATCGCTACTTTCTTCATTAGATAATGATATTTTTTATCGACTCAATCATCCGTCGCTCGCTGAACTGCTCACTGCGGCGCTGCGCCTCGTGCGACAGGTGGCAATACTGCTCGCGATTCGACAGGATTTCGTCGATTTTGTTGGTTATTTTTTCTATTTCAGACACATCAATTTTATAGCCGTTCACGCCTTCTTCGACTAGGTCGGCAACGCCGCCAACGGTGGGCACAATCACAGGCAGCCCGGCTGTCATCGCCTCCGCAACGGTCATGCCGAACGTTTCGACCGCCATTCTCGGATTCGACAGATTCACCACAACCGACGCCAGCCGATAAAAGTCTACAATGTCGGTTTGGCGCGGAAAGACGGTCAAATTCGGCGGCACGACGATTCCTCGCTCGGCGATATACGCCTCGATTGCCGGCTCGTCGTCGTTGACGACCAGCGTAAAGCGACGGTCGGGCAAACGCTGCGCAATTTCGAAAAACTCGCGCGTACCTTTATAGTCTTTGAGCGACGAAAGCATCAGCACGTTTTGCTTGTCGAACGACGTTTCCGCATTCGGGCTCATGGCGCGACGAAAATCATCGGGCACAGCGTTGGGCACAACGGTAATGCCACGCCGACGCGCCAACAGCGACGCCTGGTAGTCGGACACGCAAACAATCTCGTGCGCAAGACGTTGCATCAGCGCCGACAGGAAGCGATACATCGCACTTTTGACCGACGCATTTTCGTGATAGTGATATACCACGCGCTTGCCGGTCAGCCGACCTGCCAGAGCGGGTGCAACAGGCAGAATCGTGTTGACATAGAACGTCACGTCGCGGCAGAAAGCCCACCGCAGCGCAACGAAGAACGTCAGCAACTGCACGAACGAATAACGGAGCATTGTCACAGCCGGATTTGTCGAAAACTTGTAGTTGTAGCCGATATGGCGAAAGCGCGCCGACGAGTGCGACACGATTCCATCGAGCGCCCCACCCCGAGACGACACCAGCGTCACGTCGACGCCATCCCGAAGCAGCCCGTCGACAACCGTCCGCAACACCCTCGGACTCCCGCTATAATCGTTATATAAGTGAAAACAAACTACTTGCATAAATTTTTTTCTATCAATTCAACCCAATAGCGGAGCATTGGATTCGATTCAATTTTTTTTCCTTCGCGGCGGAGGTAGAGGCTGATGATGCCAACAAGATAGTCGATACAACTCGCCCCGGAGAACCACGATGCGGATTTTATCGTCTCAAATGCCTCGGCGGCTGTTGCATGTCGCTCGAAATACACCGTCTGCAGCTCGAAATGATAGCGGTCGAGTCCGCATGGATAGCTCATCCGCGCATATTCCCAATCGAACACAAACAGTCGACCACGTTCGACGAACATATTCCATGGCGTAAAATCCGCATGATATGCCATAAATTCGGCTTGCCGACCGCTGTAGCGAAGCTCGACGTCGGCTAAGGCTTTACGCACCGACTCTTGCGCCCAATCGGGCAACTCGGCAAGATTATCTTTCAAAAACTCGACATCGGCGGCAAGGTCGCTCTGCTCATAGCTCATCGTGATGCACGTTTTGCTGCGGAGTAGGTCGACAAATGCCTGATGCAGAGCGTCCCAACGGTGAATCGTCTGCGACCGACGCGTTTTGGTGGTAGTCTGCAGCATAACGTGCTCGCTGCCGAGACGTCCGACGAACGTGATTTGCGGAATGCCCGTCACGCCCTGCTCTGCCAACCGCGCCAAGATGCGCTGCTCGCGGGCGAACAGTTGCGCAACGTCGTCGCTCGACGTAGTCTTTGCATATCCCGAAATGCGGTCAGAGCAACAAAGTTGGATGGTAGTTTTTTGGTGGACACACGGTGTGCCGAAAAAGGCGGCAAACGATGTTGGCTCGTTGCCGAAAGCGTCGCTAACGAGTTTTGCAAAATCGTCATCGAGTCGACATTGACTGACGACAACGCCGAGACGGCGACGCACAGCCGACAAATGCAACAGCGGATAGAATCGCTTGAGCAACTTGCCGCGAAATCCGCTTGGCTGATAGAGACAGAGCGCCACGCCAAGCCCGCGTCGAGGCACAAGCCACCGCTTCCCGTCGGCATTCGCCAACTCATAAAACTCCTCACCCTTGCCAAATTCTATCATCATTCCTTGGTTTTGGAATTGTAAGTCTTTTCTATTAAATCTCTAATTTCTTCGCCTCGCTTTTGCCACGAAAAGGCTTTTCCGGCTTTGCGTGCATTTTCGCCCAATCGGCAACGCAGCTCAGTGTCCGCAATTGCGACCATCGCTTCTGATAGCTTCTCTATCGTTTGCTCGCGATTGGTGATTGGGATAACTATCGAATAATCGTCTTTGAAATAGCGTGTATAGCCTGTCGTGTCAAGGCAAATCAAAGGCTTCCCGTATGTCATACTGTCGAACGACACAGTCACTGCCCCCTCTTTCAGCGAGGCATTTACAACAGCATCGCATCGCATAAGTTGCTTTTTATAATCGTCCGACGAGAGTTTTCCTGTAAATTCGACACGGTCGGCGATGCCAAGCTTTTGTGTCAACGACTGCAAACGTGCTGAGTCTTGTCCTTTGCCGACTATGGTCAGCCGCAGATTAGAATTCGTTTTCAATGCCTGCGCAAGTGCCTCGATAGCCAAATCAAAGCCTCGCCAAGCATCAAGCCTGCCCACCGACAGCAGATTTACAACATTGTCGACCGTCACGTCGGCATTTGTTTCAATTTCAGCACTGTCGACCGCCACGTCGGTAAACAGCACTGCTTTTGAGCGGTATTGTTCCGGAATTTGTTGCCGAGTAAGGTCGGTTTTGCACAAAATCACATCAGCGCATTTGCATCGTTTGCGGAATCCTAAATTTAACGGCAAAAATTTCACCATCATGCGACGAACCGTTTCAAGTATCTTTAATTTTCCTTGATAATGGCTGCTAAAATCCTTCGGAATGGTTTCCAGACCGCCAATCGGACCCCACACGAAGAATTGTCGGCGTCCGTAACTGCTGACTCGCCAAATAGCATTGCCGTAAGTCAGATGATGAAATATTTTGATGTCGTTAGCCTTCATTGTGCGGCGGACTATGCTATTCGTGCACATTTGCCAAATATTATAGTAAGTGCGCACGCCTCGCAGACCTTTTTTCCAAAATCTCGCCCACTTCGGCAGGTCGAAATAGAGGAAATGAATATTTGCGAATCCGGGATGTTCGGCAATCCACGGCTCAATCGTGTGACGGTTACTCTCACGAGTCAGAACCCACAAGTCGAAGTATTTCGACATTTCGAGAACCCAATGCCACCCTACTCCAATCTCACTTCCAAGCCCCGGCTCACAAGCATATGCGGATATGAAGATTTTTAATCGAGTCATTTTATTTTAAATTTCTTAATAATACAATTTTGTACTTGTCCTAAAATTTCTTTTTTGTCAACCGCACTCGCTCCTCAACAATTGCCTCAACAATATCTCGAACAATAGCATCAATGGGACGGTCAACATCTATAAGCTTGGCATTTGGCAAAGATTGGGATAACTTCTTAAACAATTCACATTGTCTCTGTGTTTCCTCAAATGTCAACTCTTTTTTTCTATTATAAATCACCTCTGGTTGTGCATAAAGCACAAAAGTCACAGCAGGCCGCGGAATTATAAAACCGAATATACGAGGAAACCATTTAGGCAAAGAATAATGATATCGATACATATCAACATAATAGTCATAATAATATCGGTCAAATACAACTAATTTGGCTTTCCATTTTAATGGAATAATTTTCACATAATAGCCAACAGTAAAATCTATTAAGTATATAATAAACCTCATTAATGACTTTATAAAACCGTCTGGCTTGCGCCCGTGAGGATTCGGATTATCTGATTTTTCCGGTTGTGCATTAGGTTTGTATTGACCAATATTTTTAAACATTTCCGGACGAAGATATTTGCGCTCCACCCCCGAAAAAGAGGTTATTCCATAAAGTTTTAAGGCCTCAAGAATTGTTGATTTTCCGCCTCCATCAGGAGCAAGCAACACTATATCCATTCCCACAGGTCGCATAAATCGCAAAGGCAACATTTTTGTAATATAATACCATATTTGAGACGTGCGTTTCAAAAAGGTAGAATTCTTACGAGACTCATTTTTCACGAAATTAAAAAAATGTGCGTAATGCTTTTCAAATGTATCTACGGAATCCGTATTTATAATATCAAGTATACATTCGACTACCTTAGTCGGTAATTCTTTATATAAATCACATTTAATCTCTTTCCGATTTGAATAATAGGCTCTTTTTATAGATTCTAAGTGACTTGACTTGAAATTATGCTTAACAGTCCTCCTACATATAGTATATATAATAACATCCAAAGGGGATGGAATATAAAAACCATTATAGAGACTTTTTCTATCTAATAATTTATCAGGAATAAAATAATGTGGCATCACTTTATTAGATAATTCAGATTGAAAGTCAAGCTCCAATTGAAAATTTTTCTCTGGCACCTTTGGGGTTAACCAATAAACATAATGATAATACCCCATAGCTACTTTTTGTATAATTAAAAGATTTGCAAATGTTGCCGCTTTTTCAACAATAATATCCAATTCTTTTTCGTTAGCATTCCTATAAAAAATATCGACATCAGTTGGAAATGAATTAGGCATATCTTCAAATCCATTTTGGATACAATAATCTAATTCACTTTCATTTAATACTTTCAATATCTTATCAAGATACATAATTATAATTACTCTTAAAAAAGATGACAAACACACTTTAATAATTTAGCATCACCCCCACAACGTTTTTAAGTATTGCAACTTATAATGTAGAGGTTGTCGAGAAATTAAAAAAATTGGAATTTTTAGCAATGTTACCGAAAAAGCATAAGCATAAAATAACAACGGATTATTCCATTTCTTAAAATAATAAATTTTACTCTTTAGTTTAATAATATTCATTTTGTAGTTAACACCTTTCTTTTGGCTTCCTCCATTAAAATGAATAATTTTAGGAGAGTGTATTATTTTGGAATATACATTGAAATGATTAAACCTTCTTTGCATATCAGTTTCTTCGCAATATAGGAAATAAAAAGGATCAAATAAACCATATTTATCAGCCACTTCTTTTTTCATAAACAAATCCGCACCACTAATAAAATCAACTATGCCATCATACGTTGGATAGTTATATATTTTCGGTAAAAATGCTATTAGCGATAATTTTAGTGCTATTGGGTAGAATAACATAAAATATATATCTTTCCTTAGAGATAAAAACCTACCATAAGAGATGGTTATTTTCCTATTAGAATCATACATCATTGTGCCCCAACAACCGACTGACAGATTCGTTTCTTTTTCAGCATTATCATAAAATAAGCCTATAGCATTATTTAGTAATACGGTGTCAGAATTCAACAAAAACAAATATTTCCCCTGTGCATATTGATATCCAAGGTTGTTTGCTCTACCAAACCCTAGATTTTCGTTACTATAGATATATTTGATTCTAT
Source organism: Candidatus Limisoma sp. (assembly GCA_051872155.1). Classification (GTDB taxonomy): domain Bacteria; phylum Bacteroidota; class Bacteroidia; order Bacteroidales; family Muribaculaceae; genus Limisoma. The sequence continues at coordinate 2,889 of JBJEDO010000090.1, read as the reverse complement.
TGTCTTCTTTAAAATATTCCAAACTGCCATCGGTTGAAGCATTATCGACAACAATAACTTCAAAGTCAACATCTTTAGTATACTTAAAAATACTATCGATACAATTATGCGTCAATAGCCTTGTATTGTAATTAACTATAATAACAGAAACATCCATTAGCTTTATTTAGCGGATTCATAAAAATTCAGATAGCCTTGAATGTGTTGCTCTAATGAAAATTTACTTTCGACTATTTGACGTGCATTTGCACCAATTTCGTCTAACAAAGCATCTTGATTATAAAGTTGATTAATTTTCTTTGCCCACACATTAGAATCTTTTAATGGCAAAACAAAACCAGTTTTTCCATCTTCTATTATTTCAGGAAGCGCTCCACTATTTGCAACCAAAACGCCCAATTCCATTTTCATAGCTTCAAGCACAACTAACCCAAAGCCCTCACGATAGGCAGGGTGCAGAAACAGCCGACATTTATCATAATAGGACTCTGGATTCTGTACTACTCCGACAAAAAATATTAAATCTGCAACACCAAGGTCACGAGCCAAATTTTGAAGCTTCTCTTTATCTTTACCACTACCAAGAATATAAAGGGGTATTTGCCTATTGTATTGATGCCTTAATACTGAAATAGTTTTAATCGCATTATCAAATTGCTTTTGTCCAGTCAGTGTTCCAACGCAAATAATACCATTTCTTTCAGATATAGTTTTTTTTCTTTTCAATTTATGAACCAAAGCATTATAGACAACTGTTATATTTGAATTTCTCAACGACGTATAAGTTGACAAATAAGACTGCTTAACATATTCCGAAATCGCGACAAAGCTATCAGTTGCTGAAAAAGCCCAATTAACAAGCTGCCTTGCTGGAAATTTGTCATACATTGGAGCCCCCTCAAAAGAGCGAACATATTTCATATTCACTCCTAATAACTTAACAATCTTTCCTATTACCATAACATTGTCGGTATAAAAATGAGCTAAATCATATTTATTATGCTTTAAGAAATTTCTCACAAATGGGATATTTCTTAAAATGCTTTTTTTGTAAGTATAATGATAAGCAACCTTGGCATCATCTAAATATTTCATCATCTCTGCTCTTTTATTCATAGGATCAGCATACCATATAAATAAAAGTTCATGAGTGTTTGATTTGTCAGATTTAACCAAGTTAATGATTTTCTTAATGATTCCGCCACCTGTATATATACCTGAATAGACGTGCAATATTCTCATAATCTAATTACTTAAGTTTAACTGATAAATTGTTAATTGAGTTATTATAAAGCACGAAGTATATCACAATGATTAATTGTACAGTGCCGTAGTAAGCCATACCATGAGCTAAAGAATGAATTGTTGGAACAAAAATAATCCACAAGCAATAGAACTTTACATACAAAGGCATTGCTTTGCTAAATGCGCCCTTAAATATTATCGAATAAAACAATGTCATCGTAATTAATCCGTAAAAGAAAAATGATCCTAGTAGACCTATATCTGAAAGTATCGCAAATCTCGATGTCACAGCGTTATTAATATATTTAAGATATTCAGAGCCCGCACAAGGAGAACCGTTTCCAAATAATACCGTATAAACATTATATTTATGTTCTACCAGATAGAACTGAATTGCTTGCCAACGATTATATTTTTCATCACCAAGTTGTTCAACCGTTTCTTCAATCAAAGATGTAAAAATATTATATACATATCCACAAGTCGACAGAACCAGAACGCAAACAATAAGTTTTTTGTATTTAAAATTAACTTTAAATATACCATAAAGATAAAATGGTAGAGTACCGACGAGAGTACTTCTATTTTGCATTAAAAAAATATATACAAAACAACCTGTACACCACAAAAATTCACTCTTTAAATCTGATTTTATTGCACGACTCAACGACATAAAGAAACTAAATACCACAGCCATACTCCCTGGCCAAGTGGTGAGAATGTCAAGGCTTCCCCTATGCTGCCTTATTGCAAGATACTTTGCTTCTTTTTCTCCTAAAAAAAACTGTGGAAAAATTAACGACAAAACCGCTAACAAAAATGATATCTTTGCCAATGTTTTGAAACTATCATAAAAATCATTTTCTGTCGGTTTAATTTTTAGCAATGTAAGTAAATACAAAACCACTAGGTTTCCGCGATATGCTATTAATGTATAAACAAAATCCTGATTATACATAAACACAGGAGCAAGTGCACTCAGAAAGAACAAAATAAGAAATGCGAATACAATTCTAACGTTCTTTTTGCTATACAAATCACTATATCCTCTGTAATTCATGAACCCAAATGCCGCCCATAACATCATTATAATATAGACGATATCGCTTGACATAAAATAATCAAGATATCGCAATGACAAAAGACCGGATATTATTAAATATGTGCTTTTCTTCATCTCGCTATATCTATGTGAGCCAATCTCATCGTTTTAACAGTTGTTTATAATCTTATGCTTAACAAAAATTTTTTTAAGCAAAGGATATATGCCGATTAGATTCAACAGATAATATATTTTAAACCTAAAGGCTACTCCTTTCATAAATGCTATGTAATAATTTACCTCTTGGAAAGTTGTTAACCAGTATTTTCTATATTTTGAGGGATTTTCTACTGCTAAAGGCAAAATTACTGCTTTTGCTTTAAATTTCCAAATAGCTAGCTCTCGTTTGTTTTTGTCGTAGACACCATTCTTCTTAAAAAAATCGATAAGTGTTAATACGTTTCTTATGCAATTTTCAGATTTTCGCAACAAAGCTTCTTCCGTTCTTGTATTGCATACGGAACAATTATTAAAGGCATAATGATATGATAGCTATTTTAAGAATATACATATTTATGAAATTTCGCATATACATTGTACAA
>JBJEDO010000089.1:0-3302 GCA_051872155.1 Candidatus Limisoma sp. | reverse complement strand
TCCTATAGGTTTCTCGCAACCGTCGTTACTTGCTGTGAAGCAAAACTCGACGGTTGCGAGTGTTTTTTGCAAAAAATTGCTATCTTTGTAGAAAAATTACACCTTAATATATATGTATAAGATAGCAATCTCATGCGACATCAACCGCGAAGGGCGATTGATGTTGCGTCAAGAATATCATCGCGCCATTGCCGCAGCCGACGCCGTACCCATAATAGTGCCGCCTCTCGAAGACGATGCACTCGGCGACTGGCTCGACAACGTGTCGGTCGATGCACTTTTGCTCAGCGGCGGTGCCGACGTCGACCCAGTATTGTTCGGCGAAGAGCCCGTTGACGAGTTGGGGAGAGTGAGCCGCCAACGCGACGACTACGAAATTGCGCTCTTCCGCGCGGCGGAGCGCCGGCGAATCCCCGTATTGGGAATCTGTCGCGGCTTGCAGGTGATAAACGTGGCGCGTGGAGGCTCGCTTTGGCAAGATATGCCGTCGCAACTCGGCGAACAATTTGCCTGCCACGACCAAACACAGCCTACCGAAATCGGCACCCACGAAGTGCTTGTCGAGCCCGGCTCGAAGGTTGCCGAGTTGTTCGAATCGACTCAACTCATCACCAACACCCATCACCATCAGGCGGTTAAGTCGGTTGGCGAAGGCTTGATGGTGTCTGCCGTGGCAGCCGACGGAACAATAGAAGCCCTTGAAGACCCGTCGGCGAACATCCTTGCTGTGCAATTTCACCCCGAGCGTATGCCCGCGATGCAATATTTTTTCCGAAATTGGATATCGTCTCTCGAGTGAACAATCGCAAATTTTTGGCACATTTTGCGCAAAAAATGCCCTAAAACATAAAAAAACGTGCACAAAGTGATGATTTTTGTGCAGAAAAGAGTGTTTTTTCACGGAAAAATTTCCGTATTTAGATATTTATTGCTTACTTTGCAAACCTAAAGAAGAAAAGAAACTAATTATTAATTTAAAAAATTTAAAATTATGTCTGAAATTTCAGCAAAAGTAACGGCTATAATCGTTGAGAAATGTGGCGTTAGCGAATCAGAAGTAACACCGGAAGCATCTTTCACTCAAGATCTCGGTTTGGATTCACTTGATACAGTTGAATTGATCATGGAATTTGAGAAAGAATTCGGTATTACAATTCCCGATGACAAAGCAGAAGGCATTAAGACAGTAGCCGATGCTGTAGCATATATCGAAGCAAACAAATAATCAACCCAGAGATGGAATTAAAAAGAGTTGTTGTAACAGGATTAGGTGCCATCACGCCGATAGGTAACACCACCAAGGAAACTTGGGAAAACGCCTTGGCAGGTGTGAGTGGTGCAGCTCCTATTACTCATTTCGATGCCTCGTTGTTTAAGACGCAATTTGCGTGCGAGGTAAAGGGGTACAACTCTGCAGAGCATTTCGACCGCAAAGAAATACGCAAGTATGACCTCTACGCCCAATACGGCGTGTTGGCAGCCAAAGAAGCCATTGCCGATTCAGGCTTGGAAGCTTTGGAGACGCTCGACCGTAACCGCGTAGGTGTTATCATTGCAGCAGGTATTGGTGGTCTTCACACCTTCGAAGAAGAGGCAGGCTACTATGCAATGAACAAAGAAAACGGTCCCAAATACAATCCGTTCTTCATTCCGAAGATGATTGCCGACATGGCAGCCGGTCACGTATCGATGATTTACGGCTACCGCGGACCGAACTTTGCTACTGTATCGGCTTGCGCATCTTCGACCAATGCCCTTATCGATGCGTTCAACTATATCCGACTCGGACAAGCAGATGCTATCGTAACCGGTGGCGCGGAAGCTGCTATCTATCCTGCCGGTGTAGGAGGCTTCAACTCGATGCATGCTCTTTCGACACGCAACGACGACCCCGAACATGCTTCACGTCCGTTCAGCGGCTCACGCGACGGATTTGTGATGGGTGAGGGCGGCGCTTGCTTGGTGTTCGAAGAACTTGAGCACGCACTCGCTCGCGGAGCGCACATCTACGCCGAAGTGGCAGGCGGCGGTCTTTCTGCCGATGCTTATCACCTTACGGCTACTCATCCCGAAGGTTTGGGCGCTAAGTTGGTTATGAATAATGCTCTTGCAGATGCCGGTATGAAACCCGAGGACATCGATTATATCAATGTCCATGGCACTTCGACTCCGGTTGGCGACCGCTCGGAAGTGAAAGCTATTCAAGACGTATTTGGCGAGCATGCTTACAAGCTCAACATCAGCTCAACCAAATCTATGACGGGTCACCTCCTTGGTGCTACCGGCGCTCTTGAGGCTATCTTCTGTGTTAAGGCTGTTACCGACGACGTTGTTCCACCGACAATCAACCACGTTGATGGCGACGACGACCCGGAAATCGACTACAATCTGAATTTTACCTTCGGTAAAGCTCAAAAACGCACGGTTAATGCCGCTCTGTCGAACACGTTCGGCTTCGGCGGTCACAATGCCAGCATTATTGTGAAGAAATTTAAATAGACGACTGTGCCGTTTTACGACAAGTTAAGATACGGAATAAAACTCCTAATGTCGAAAGACAAGGAGTTTTATTCCTTTTTATATAACCTTACCGGATTTTGTCCGCGCAACGTCGAGCTCTACAAAACGGCGCTGCGCCACAGTTCGCTCCGCCGACATCAAGACGAGGTGAATTTCGTCAACAACGAGCGGCTCGAATATCTCGGCGACGCGTTGCTCAACGCTATTGTCTCCGACGTGGTCTATCACGCCAACCCGTCAGCCGATGAGGGCAGGCTCACCCAACAGCGTTCGCAGATGGTGTGCCGCGCCACGCTCAACGAGTTGGCTCAAAAACTCGGGCTGACGAGTCATCTGCGCCATTCCGTAACTTTGCAGAGTCACAACTGCTCGATGGGCGGAAATGCCCTTGAGGCATTCATCGGCGCCGTCTACCTCGACCGCGGTTATTACGATTGTAAAGAGTTCATTTGCCGGAAAGTGTTGCCTGAGTATAACGTGTTGAAAAGTCAAACGCAGGTGGCGACAAACTACAAATCGTTGCTAATCGAGTGGAGTCAGAAGCGTCATGTCAAAATCGAGTACGTGCTCGAGCAAACTACTTACGACGACCATAAGAATCCGATTTTCCACACCGCCGTATTCATCAACGACGAGCGTATGGGCTTCGGCGTGGGCTATTCGAAGCGCGAATCGCAGCAACATGCTTCGCACGACGCCGCGACAAAAATGTCGTTGGCAATCTGAATAAATTTTGCTAAATAGCAAAATTTGTGTATCTTCGCACGTAAAATGTTTCTAAT
>JBJEDO010000088.1:0-15200 GCA_051872155.1 Candidatus Limisoma sp. | reverse complement strand
GTTTGGAAGAAGGCATGGCGAAAGGTTTGGAGAAAGGCCGCGCCGAAGGTCGCGCCGAAGGCTTGGAAGAAGGCATAGAAAAAGGCCGCGCCGAAGGTCTGGAGGAAGGCATAGAAAAAGGCGAAAGGTTGAATTCAATCGCAGTAGCTAAGGAATTGAAGGCTATGGGGCTTGACGACGATGCGATTATGCGAGCCACCAGGCTCTCTGCCTCAGATTTGGCGGCACTTTGCAACGATTAGCCAAGCAAGCGCCGTTTTTTTATAATTTTCTGTGAAAAAATTTTGATTTTTTTTGCGAAAGATTTGGTCAGTTTCAAAATTCGCTTTACCTTTGCAACCGAATTCGACGAAGAATTGACTCCGTAGCTCAGTTGGTAGAGCAAATGACTCTTAATCATTGGGTCGAGAGTTCGAGCCTCTCCGGGGTCACAAGACGACTGCAACACTGCAGTCGTTTTTTTTGTTTAATTGTCCTATAAAGGGACGAGTTAAGAGGTACGAGGGACGAGATGTCCTCAACACACGACTCACGATAAATGACCCGATAAATGATACGCTAAATGACACGCTAAACGCTCCGCGATAAACCATAAACGATAAACGTTCATCGTGCTTTTTCCGTTTTCGCTTTGTTTTTCGCCCTATTTGCATTACTTTTGCTGTCTCAATCCACAACTGCTATGACTAAAGTTTTAGAAGACCTCTATCAACAATACACCGGACAACGTCCTTCCGGCGTTGTCGAACTCCCCTCCTCAGGCTCTAACCGTCGCTACTTCCGCCTCAGCGGCACCGTCTCGATTATCGGCGTGATGGGCACTTGCCGCGAAGAAAACGAAGCGTTTCTCTACATGGCGCGACTCTTCTACAGCAAGGGCTTGCCCGTGCCGAAAGTGTTTGCCCAATCTGCCGACGGCATGGCTTACATCCAAGAAGACCTCGGCGACACGCTCCTCTTTAACGCTATCGAGAAAGGTCGCAAAACAAGCGTTTTCAGCGAAGAAGAAAAGGTGATTCTCAAAAAAACGATTCGCCAACTTCCGGAAATCCAATTCCGCGCTACCGACGAATTCGACTTCTCAAAATGCTACCCGGCAGCGCAATTCGACGCTCGCTCGATTCGCTGGGACCTCAACTACTTCAAATACTGCTTCCTGAAAGCCACCGGGCTCGAATTTCTGGAAGACCGCCTCGAAGACGACTTCCAAGCAATGACCGACGTGCTCCTGGGCGACGACTGCAACGCATTTATGTATCGCGACTTCCAATCGCGCAACGTGATGATTCGCGACGGCGAGCCTTGCTTTATCGACTTCCAAGGCGGCAGACGCGGTCCGTTCTACTACGACGTGGCTTCGTTCCTCTGGCAAGCGAAAGCAAACTTCCCCGACAGCCTGCGCCACGAACTCATCGAAGAGTATCTCGACGCACTTCGCCGATACGTCGACATCGACCGCGACACGTTCTACGCTCGGCTGCGCCATTTCGTGCTCTTCCGCACTCTGCAAGTGCTTGGCGCTTACGGTTTTCGCGGCTATTTCGAGAAGAAACCGCACTTCATCCAAAGCGTGCCGTTTGCCATCGAAAACCTCCGCAACCTGCTCACCGAGCCTTATCCGGAATATCCCTACCTCGACAAAATGCTCCGCGAGTTGGTCAACATGAAGCAATTTACCGACGACCTGAGCCGACGCACGCTCACCGTCAAAGTGATGAGTTTCGCCTACAAGAAAGGCATTCCCAACGACACAACGGGCAACGGCGGCGGCTTCGTTTTCGACTGCCGTGCCGTAAACAATCCAGGCAAATACGAACGCTATAAGCCCTACACCGGACTCGACCAACAGGTGATAAAATTCCTTGAAGACGATGGCGAAATCATCGAATTCCTCAACCACGCATACGCGCTCGTCGACGCCTCAGTAAAACGCTACATGGAGCGCGGATTTACCAACCTGATGGTGTGCTTCGGTTGCACCGGTGGACAGCATCGCTCGGTCTACTCCGCTCAGCACATGGCTGAACACATCAACAAGACGTTCAACGTCAAGGTAGAACTCGTTCACCGCGAGCAAAACATCGAGCAAACTTTTAAAGCACGTTTTTAGCCGATGAAAGCAATGATTTTCGCCGCCGGGCTGGGCACACGGCTGCGTCCGCTGACCGACAATCGTCCGAAAGCACTCGTCGAAGTTGCCGGCGTGCCGATGCTCCAACGCGTCATCGTCAACCTCAAAAGCTACGGCTTTACCGACATCGTTATCAACGTTCACCACTTCGGCGAGCAAATCATCGACTTCGTCGAATCGCACAACCGTTTCGGCATCAACATAGCCATCAGCGACGAGCGCGACGAGCTGCTCGACACCGGTGGCGGCATCCTCTATGCACGACGACTGCTCGACGACGGCGAACCGTTTTTGGTGCACAACGCCGACATCCTCACCGACCTCAACCTGAGCGAACTCTATGCGCACCACATTGACAGCCACGCCGACGCAACCCTGCTCGTTGCCGAGCGAACCACGTCGCGCTATCTGCTCTTCGACGACGTTCAGACGTTGAAAGGTTGGACAAATATCAAAACCGGCGAAACCCGTCCCGAAGGCATAGCGACAGATGAATTACGCCCACTCGCTTTCGGCGGCATCCATGTGATTTCGCCGACGATATTCGACACGCTCAGCAGCTACAGCGACCAACGCAAATTCTCCATCACGCCGTTCTACGTCGACAACTGCAACCAACTGACCATCAAAGGATTCGCGCCCGCAGAAGGCTATCGCTGGTTCGACATCGGCAAGCTCGAAACGCTGCGGCAGGCGGAACAGGCAATCGCCGACCAACCATAGCATCGGCACAGCGCGCGGAATTGGTTAAAATATGGTAAATACTTGCTTTTGCAAAAACAAAGGCATATCTTTGCAACCGAAATAAGAAATACTAACGGGGGTCTCAATCACCTTTTGTGATAGAGATTCTTTTATTTTTTACCAAATAAACTAAAAAAACGACCATGGCTATCACCTACATGACCAAAGAAGGTTACGACAAAAAAATGAAAGAAATCGCTTATCTGGAATCAGTTGAGCGTCCAAGAATATCTGCGGCTATCGCCGAAGCACGCGACAAAGGCGACTTGTCGGAAAACTCGGAATACGACGCTGCAAAAGAAGCGCAAGGCATGCTTGAGATGAAAATTTCGCAACTCAAAGACATGCTCGCAAGCGCACGCATCATCGACGAGGCTAAACTCAACACCGACGAGGTGCAAATCATGAACACCGTTACTATCAAAAACACAAAGAACGGTGCCACAATGACTTACACCATCGTTGCCGACTCGGAGGCTAACCTCAAAGAGAAAAAAATCGCATCGAGCACGCCCATCGCTAAAGGCTTGCTCGGCAAACACGTCGGCGACATTGCCGAAATCAAAGTGCCGCAAGGCTTGATGACTTTCGAAATCGTTAAAATCGAAATTTTATAATTATGGCAACAATCTTCAGCAAAATCATTGCAGGCGAGATTCCTTGTTACAAAGTTGCCGAGGACGAAAAAAACTTCGCCTTCCTCGACATCAATCCCGTCAACAAAGGACACGTTCTTGTTGTGCCCAAAACCGAAAACGACTACATCTTCAACCTTAGCGACGACGACTACGCATCGCTTACAGCCTTTGCGCGTCGCATTGCCAAAGCGATGGACAAAGCGCTCCCGTGCAAGCGCATCGGCGTGGCTGTAATCGGCTTGGAAGTGCCTCACGCACACATCCACCTCATCCCCATCGTCGAAGAGAAAGACATGTATTTCAACAAGCAGAAGCTCACCCTTCCCGCCGAAGAAATGCAAGCAATCGCCGACGCAATCGCAAAGCAACTCTAACAAATCAACTTTTACAAAGCATCTATACGCACAAAGAGGGTGTATCAATATTGATATACTCTCTCTTGTTTTACGTTAATCGAAGACACTTGATACCCCTGCCGTGTCGAAGATACGGCAGGGGTGGCTGTGCCGGAGGTACAGCAGTCGTGGGTAACACCAAGTTGAACCTCGAAGAGGTTCAACTTGGTGAAATACAACACATTAGAGCGCGAGCTTCGGAGATGCTCGGTGGTGATAGTAGACGCCTGCGGCGGTGGTTATGGGGTAGATGTTATGACCCAATTTCCGGTTTCTAATTCCTGATTTCTTTTTCTGCTATCACGACCGAACCTCTCACGAGGTTCGAATGTCTATGTCATTGCCGTTCACCGGTTGTGGGTACCTCCGGCACTGAACCCGGCGTTACCCACAACCGGCGCATCTCCGACGCTCCCATCCACAGCGTATCTTCGACACGCTGTGGATATCCAAGTCACACCAACGCCTTGCCCCGCTTTGTTTTATGCCAAGCCACCCAATTTACAAGGATAATAATTCATAAAATTGACTCGGTTCTCAAAAATTTTAGTATTTTTGTAATCACTCAAATTAAGGATAAAAATTAGAGAATAATACACGCATTTACTTCGTGTGGAACACAAAAACACATAAATATATGGGACTCTTCAATTTCTTTAAGAAAAAGCGTACTGAGCAAAATAAAGCTCAGACCGGCAACAACAATGCTCAACAAACCGCATCAAAGCCAAAAGTTGAAACAGAGACTTCACAAACGACTTCGGAAGCAATATCCAAATCAACTTCGACCTTATCCCAAAAAGAGCGCTATGGAAAGGCATCATTAGAGGGCCATAAAAAAGGCAACTGGGATGAAGTTTCGGTGGAATTTCAAAAACTTGAAGACGAAGGCTTCGGAGAAGCAAGTGTCGCATTAGGACAGTTAGAGATGTCGTATGGAAACAAATCCAAGGCACTCGAACACTTTCGTAAAGCGGCATCTGCCGGAATTGCCGAAGGCGCGTGGGGTTGTGCCGGTATTATAGGACATGAATATTATGCCGACATAGAAGGCACAGACAAGGAATGGTATACATATTGTCTACAAGCCGCCACAGGTGGATGCTGTGATGCGATGAACGAACTCGCAAATATGTACAATAGGCAGGATGATTATCTCGGAGCATTCTATTGGTATCTTATGGCATCTTATTATGGCCATCCTCAAGGATATAAGTCGGTTGAAGTCACGACAAGCAAGTACATATCCGCAGGAAAACCTGCCATTGGCAACAGTATAGACGGCGTTCGTCCCAATGATGTGAAAAACGCGATTGCCATATTCCGTTGTATGACTAAACAAGACTCTTTAGACAATGCGAAAATGGAGCAATTTATAACAGCCGCCTTGGAGGATGACAATGAAATAATGGGACTTTTCATTGGACACTTCTTTGAAGAAGCTGTTAAGATGGACGGAAATGCAAAAATGGGATATCAACTTGCAGCCCATAATAATAGTGCAATTGGAATGAAGAGCCTTGCTGATATGCTGGCTTATGGAAAAGGCTGCGAACGCAATATGCAAGCAGCTGCCGAATGGTATCAAGGTGCGGCGGAAAAGCAGGAAATGACTGCTTGCTTTGTTATGGGTGAATTTTTGCGCAGACAGCAACCTTATCTCGCTGCATACTATTACTGTATGGCATTCCGACGCGGTTACGAGCCGGCTTTTGACAGAATTCAACAAATGTAGTATTCCATCGCATTTACAACGCAATAACAAAGCGGAGCAAAGCACCAACGCCTTGCTCCGCTTTGTTTTGTCATAAATTGCTCACCTACAACTTTTTCGGCTCGTAGATGGCGTTCCACCACGAATCGTCGTCTTTCAGCCAGCGGTTGAACCACGCCACGATGGTGTCAATCCACCGCGCTCGCTTCGTCGGATTCATAATGCCGTGGTTTTCGCCCTCGACTTCGACAAATGCCGTCGGCGTGCCCAACAGTCGTAACGCCGTGTACATCTGCATCGACTCGCCTATCGGCACGTTCGTATCGGCTGTTCCGTGCGTAAAGAGCAACGGCTTGTGAATCTTGTCGGCATTATAGAGCGGCGAGCGGTCGACGTAGAGGTCTTTGCGCGTCCACGGATAGCTGCCGGCTGCCGACGTCTCGCTGTAGGAATATCCCCAATAGCCTTCGCCCCAATAACTTGTGTGGTCCGATATGCCGGCATGCGACACACCGCACGCGAACGGATTCGGCTTGGTCAACATATACTGAGTCATAAAACCGCCATACGACGCCGACACACAGCCAATCCGCGTCGAATCGACTTGCGCAACGTCGGCGGCAAAGCGCTCGGTGGCTTCGATGATGTCCTGTGCCGGACCTTCGCCCATGGTGTTGACGTGGCGCGACGCCCATTCCTGTCCGAAGCCGGCAGCTCCCGACGGATTGACGACAAACACGATGTAGCCCAACGCATTCCAATAGTGCGCCGGATAGTGCGACCCGCAACCGAATCGACGCGACGTCGGCGAACAGCCGCCATAGTAGAACACAATGACGGGATATTTCTTCGCCTCATCGAAATCTGCCGGCAAATAATAGAAACCGGTGACGTCATAGCCTCGCTCGGTAGTGAAACTCCACGGCAGGCACTTGCCCAACTGCAAATCCGCCATACGTTCGGCATTGGGCGCCAAGAGTCGCACGGCACGCGGCTTCGATGCCGCTTTCTCGATGTTGTAAGCCTCGTAGGGCACGCACGGCGACGAGCCGTAGACCACAACATTCGTTCCGCGGCGAGGCACCGACATTCCGGCGAGACAGTCCAGCGGTTGCGCCACCTCGGTCGACTTTCCGCTATCGATATCCATGCGATAGAGCAACACTTTGTCGCCGCGAGCTGCAGTATAGTAGATGCAATCGTCTGCCTCGCTGTAGCGCACATCCTCGATGCTCGTCGGGTCGTCGGCAGTAACCGGAACGACTTCTCCCGTGCGAACATTCATAAGATATAGATGAATGTCGTACATACTCGGCACACGTCCTTCGGGCACGCGATTTCCGATGCCGCCGAAAGCCTCCGGACTACCGGCGAATGCCACATAATCAGTGCCGCGAACCCACACGGCGTCGTTGATAAAGCCGTCGCGGTCAACAAGTTGACGCATCTTGAGCGTCTTTATATCGAGGTCGTAGACCGACTGACGCGTCGTGGGGCGTTGCGTCAGGCTGTCGGTATTGACAAAGACCAGCAAGTGATTGCCGTCGCTGCTGATGTCGGCGCAATATGTCTGCCGATAGGTGTAGGTCAACGGTTGCACGAGTCCGGTCTTCAAATCGAGCCGCGACAGCGAGTAGCGCGTGCGCCAGCCTGGCATTCGGTCGTCGGGATGAACGATTTCGTAGACGCCGTCTTCTTTCTTCGGTCCTTCCTGCTTGTTGAGCAACAGCAAGTAGTCTTCTGTCGGCGACACGTAGAACGTCTCCGTCGGCACATCGCCGTAGAGCATTTCCACACGCCCCGTCGCCGGGTCGACAACCATCAGCCGATGGCGCCCGCCTTGCTCATCGATATAATAATAGCGGTCAGTCGAGGGCATCCATGTGGGCGACTCAAACACCGGGCGAGCAGCGCCGGTCTTGGCGTCGACAAGCAGCGTCTCGCTTTGCCGCGTCCGTTCGGCGTCGTACCAAGAATAGTCGACCAACGACCAGCGTCCCGATGCCGACACCGATGCCGACGATATGACCTTCATGCTCAAATTGTCGTCCATCGTAAAGCGTCGCGGTCCCGACACCTGCTTGATGCTATCGGGAAGCGTCACCGAAACTTTTGCCGAATCGGCTATAAACTTCACGTTTATCTCATGGTAACCCGGCGCGAGTGCAATTGCGCCGTTAACAGCCTCACCGTCAGCAAACAAGCGTGTGCTTTTTGCTCCCTCGACGGCAATTTTTACATCGTCGATATAGCGCTCGTTGACAACAGAAAACTTCAGCATATTCAACGTGCCGCGCTCGAAACTAAGTTCGTCAAGACGCTGCACCGCCGCGCTGTCGGCTACGGCGAGTTGCAACGGCGTGTCAATCACTCCGTCGGCGTTAAACTTGGTCTGCGCACAATCAACGCTGTCAATCACTACAGGATTAACCACTTTAAACGGTCCGGCATAGCGCACCGACCCGACATTCTCCGCGCCGACTGTAACCCCCGTCAACAAGGCAATCGCCAGCGCTATAACATTACTTCTTTTCATACTTTTTTCAAAATAATCCGTGGCAAAGATACAAAAAATTGCAGACTCATTGTAGAAATGCAAAAAATAGTCTTATCTTTGTGGCAGAGAATAGACTTTCTTTTTACTGATTATCAATTTATTACAACACTACGATGGAAAAGCATATCAAACATTTCGCATTCATTGCATCTCTGCTATTCGCAACAGCAACATCTTACGCAAACGAATACTACGACTTCGAAGTCGATGGCATCTACTACGGGATAAACGACAACGGGACAAGCGTGCGTGTAAGCACAAAAGACGAAAACTACAATGCCTACTCAGGCTCAGTGGTTGTTCCCGCCACTATCGACTACAACGGCACGACCTACAACGTTACGGCAATCGGACAATCCGCTTTCTACGATTGCGCGGAATTGACGGATGTAAGTCTGCCGGAATCAATCACCATAATCGACGAACATGCGTTCACCTATTGCGCCAAATTAGCATCGATAACAATTCCCGAGGCGGTAACAGAAATCGGCTGGGGCGCTTTCGAGTGTTGCTCGGCGCTTACGAAAATAGTCATTCCCGACGCGGTGACTAACATTGAGGAATTCGCTTTCAACAAATGTACAAGTTTGGCATCCATCACCTTTGGCAAATCATTGTGCAGAATCGGCTATCGCGCTTTCAAAAGGACGGCATGGCTTGAAAATCAGCCCGATGGTCCGGTCTACACAGGGAAAGTGTTCTATATGTATAAAGGCACAATGCCCGAAAACTATTCAATAACCTTGGACGAAGGCACGGTAGGCATTGCCGGCGAAGCATTCGACAGCGAAACCAACTTGGTTGGAATATCAATTCCCGAAACGGTCACAACCATAGAGAATTCCGCATTCTCCGGCTGCAGCGGGCTGACTTCGATAGAACTCCCCGGCTCGCTAACGTCCATCGGCTCATATGTCTTTACGGAATGTACCGGACTGACGTCGATTACCATTCCCCAAGGAGTAACGTATTTACCCGCCGGCACTTTCCTTAGCTGCACAAATTTGGCATCGATAACACTTCACGACGACTTGACCGACGTCGGCAATGAGGCATTCGACGACACGGCTTGGTATAACAACCAACCCGACGGCGTTACTTATCTCGACAAAGTGCTTTACAAATATAAAGGCACCGCCCCCGAAAACTTCTCTCACGCAGTCAAAGAAGGAACATTAGCCATCGCCGATGGCGCTTTCGACGGACAAGCAAATTTGGTGGTAATTTCGATTCCCTCAACGGTTAAGGTATTAGGTTTCAAGTCGTTATCAGGCACATCTCTAACGTCGATAGCATTGCCTAATTCAATAACGGAGATACAAGGCCACACTCTCAGCCATTGCGCCAACTTGGCATCGCTCTCTATCGGAAACGACGTATCCAAGATTGGTTATGCCGCATTCTTAGACTGCACGAGTCTAATGTCGTTCACCTCACATACCCCCACTCCGCCGACTGTCATTGATGCAGAATGGACATTTCAGAACATACCAGCCGACTGCGTGCTCTACGTGCCGGAGAAAAGCATCGAAGCCTACAGAACGGCTAACGGTTGGTCGCGATTCACGAATATCTGTGCAATTCCGCAAGGCGGCATCGGCGCAATCGGCTCCGACTCGATAAAAATTACGTCGGTTGCCGGTGCAATCAGCATCGTCGGTGCACAAGGCGCTGTGGCTGAGGTATTTTCCGTCGGCGGCTCTTTGCTCTACCGCAGCACAGAATCGAAAATCGCGATGCCCCGCGGACTCTATATCGTCAAAGTCGCAGGTCGCACCGCGAAAGTCGTGATTTAGGGATATTCATTTAAGAATGGCAAAATAGTGAGTGCGTTGTTACATAGTAACACCATAGAAAACATTGAACTCCACAAATCGGTTGGAGACTCCTCGTTATGCCCAAATCAGCCAAAAAACTAGTTTTTACCCACTGAGAATTGAAAATTTAAGCAGAGCGTCTACGTTGAACAGAAAAATCACATCTTCCGACACTTCTCGCCATGAAAATTTTTGCTATTGACTGAATATCCCTAATTTAGAGTCAGTTATATCAACAATCACAAAAAAAGCACCATCAAATGGTGCTTTTTTGTGTGAAATATGACGTTCTTTAAACGTAGCCTTGTCCCATCATTGCGTTTGCAACTTTCATAAATCCGGCGATGTTTGCGCCTTTCATATAGTTTACAAAGCCGTCGGGTTGAGTGCCATACTTGACGCATTGCTCATGGATGTCGCGCATAATCTGATGCAAGCGTTGGTCGACTTCCTCTTCGGTCCAGCTGATGTGCATTGCGTTTTGCGTCATTTCGAGACCCGAAGTAGCCACACCGCCGGCATTGACTGCCTTACCCGGAGCGTAGATAGTCTTGCTTGCAAGGAACGTGTCGATAGCCTCAGGCGTACAGCCCATGTTCGACACCTCGGCAACTATCTTCACACCGTTGGCAACGAGCATGTCGGCATCAGCCTTGTCTACCTCGTTCTGCGTAGCACACGGCAGCGCGATGTCGACCTTGCGCTCCCACGGCTTGCGTCCTGCAAAGAATTGAGCACCCGGGAAGCGTTCTGCGTAGGGCTCAACGATGTCGTTACCCGTAGCACGGAGTTCGAGCATATAGTCGATTTTTTCACCTGTAATGCCGTCGGGGTCATAGATATAGCCGTCGGGACCGGAAATCGTAACCACCTTGGCGCCGAGTTGCGTAGCCTTAAGCGTAGCGCCCCAAGCCACGTTACCGAAGCCCGAAACCGCAACGGTTTTACCCTTGATGTCGTCGCCGAGACGGTGCAACATATTTTGCACGAAGTAGAGCGCGCCGAAGCCCGTAGCCTCCGGGCGAATCTTCGAGCCGCCGAAGTCGAGGCCCTTGCCCGTAAACGTTCCGGTATGCTCTTGCGCAAGTTTCTTATACATGCCATACATATATCCCACTTCGCGACCGCCTACGCCGATATCGCCGGCGGGAACGTCACGGTCGGGACCGAGGTTGCGCCACAATTCAAGGATGAACGCCTGGCAGAAACGCATAATCTCTTTGTCGCTCTTGCCGCGCGGGCTGAAGTCGCTACCACCCTTACCGCCGCCCATCGGCAACGTCGTCAACGCATTCTTAAACGTCTGCTCGAAACCTAAGAACTTAAGTATCGACAAGTTGACCGACGCGTGAAAACGGATTCCACCCTTGTACGGACCGATTGCGTTGTTGAACTGCACGCGGTAGCCGATGTTGGTTTGAACTTCGCCCTTATCGTCGGTCCACAACACGCGGAACGTAAAAATGCGGTCGGGCTCGACCATTCGCTCTATTATCTTGGCACTTTCGAATTCAGGATGCTGCTCATAGACGTCTTTCACGCTCAACAGCACTTCTTTGACAGCCTGCAAATACTCCTTCTCACCGGGGTGCTTGGCTTCCAAATCTGATAGAATCTTCTCTACATTCATATTCTTTCGTTTTATATGGTATTTCAATTTGTCGTTTTGTCTTTTGACATCAACAAAATTATAAATAATTTTCGAACCTGCAAGGTAACAACTGTTAAATTTTGGCATCGAACTAACATTTTGCCAAAAATATGCTCAATAGCAGTTTTTCAGCCTCCGACGTATTAAAAATTCCTATCGAAGGGACTATTGTCGCAAAATCGCTCTATTTTTCGTTATTATTGCAGTTTTCAAACATTTTAACCGACTTATTTGTTTGATTATCCACAAATAAACCGTAAATTTGCAACCCGAATAACTATCGACAAACGAAAATGCGCAGAAATTTAGTCATAATAATCCTTTTAGCCCTGCTTTTGCCCGGCTGCAGCGAGTATAACAAAATGCTCAAAAGCACCGACGCAAACCAAAAGTACGACTACGCCAAGAAGATGTTCGAGCAGCGCAAATACACCCAATGCGCCACACTGCTCCAAGACGTCGTCAAAGTGCTCAAAGGAACCGACAAAGCCGAAGAGTCGCTCTACCTACTCGGTCTGAGCAACTACGAGAACAAAGACTACATGTCGGCAAGCACCTATTTCAAGACCTACTACACCCACTACCCCAAAGGCAAATACACCGAACTGGCGCGCTTCTACTCGGGTTATGGGTGCTATCTCGATTCGCCCGAACCGCAACTCGACCAAACCGAGACCTACAAGGCTATCGAAGAACTCCAAAAATTTCTCGACTATCATCCACAAAGCGACAAAGTAGCAATCGCGCAAAACGCCATCTTCGAGCTCCAAGACAAACTCGTCCAGAAAGAAATCGACAACGCTCAACTATACTACAACCTTGGAAACTACATGGGTAACAACTACCAAAGCGCTGTCATCGTTGCACAAAACGCTCTGAAAAACTACCCCTACACCAAGCACAAAGAGCAACTGCAGATGATTATCCTCAAGGCAAAGTTCCAAGAAGCAAACCAGAGCGTCGACGAGAAAAAAGATGAACGCTTCCGCGAAGTGGTCGACGAATACTATTCGTTCATCAACGACTACCCCGACTCGCGTAACCGCAAAGAGGCTGACAATATCCTCAAAATTGCGTCTAAATACGTAAAAGATTAATCAGCGAAAACTAAACAATTATATTATAATGGATTACAAAAGAACAAACGCACCGCTCAACACCGTAACACGCGACGTTATCAAGCTCTCTGAAGACACTGGCAACGTCTACGAAACCGTGTGCATCATCGCTAAACGCGCTAACCAAATCGCCGTTGAGATGAAAAAAGACCTCGAGAAAAAACTTCAAGAGTTCGCCTCGTTGAACGACAATCTTGAAGAGGTGTCTGAAAACCGCGAACAAATCGAAATTTCGCGCTACTACGAAAAATTGCCGAAACCGGTGCTCATCGCCACTCAGGAATACATCGAAGGCAAAATCAAGTATCGCAACCCCGCGAAAGAAAAAGACAGCATCGAGTTTTAAGCATAAATCTCATATCAAAAAAGACGAGGACCGCCGCTCGGCCCTCGCCTTTTTGATATCCAAACTAACATTTATAAAACATCAATTATGGAAGCAAAAGACAAAGTTTTAGCAACAATGAAAGAGGCCGGCGAACCCTTGAACGCAGGCAAAATCGCCGAACTCAGCGGACTCGACCGCAAAGAAGTCGACAAAGCAATGAAGCAACTCAAAGAAGAAGGCGCAATCGTTTCGCCCGTCCGTTGCAAATGGGCGCCCGCTCAGTAAAAAACTATTCATCCGACCTACAAAGCCGAGTCGCAGAGTCAATCGCTCCCGCAGCTCGGCTTTTCTACAACTTAGTCATCAACTCGCACACTCATAACACTCTTCAACTCGCCCACTCATAACACTCGTCCACTCATTCTCTCATAAAAATTTGGCGCTAACATTAATAATTATTACCTTTGTGGCGTTAATTTGTTTTGATATAACCATAAAAGAGATAAATATGAAAAAATTTTACACTGTTTTATTGAGCATGCTCGCATTTGCAAGCATCTCAATGTCTGCCGAAAATCTCGGCACAAAGTACACCGGAAACGTAACAATCGTACTCGACCCGAACGACGACCCTATCGTTGTTGAACAAAGCGTTTACCTCAAACCGACAGGCAAAGGCTTGAGCACTTTCGCTCTCTACGACTTCAAGCTTGCACCTGAAATGCCGACCTCGATGGGCGACATCGTTGTCGAAAATGTCACTACTACCATCGCTTACGACGGCGAGTCGAACAACTTCAAGAAATACGTTGGCTCGGCTGACGGCATCACCCTCGACTTCGAAGGATCAGCAATCAACGCTTCTGCCGATATCGAAGGCTACGAACTTCTCGACGAAACATTGAACGTTACTATCAACGTAATTTGGCACGCTGAAGGTGGCGACCTTCCTATCCCCGTTTCGTTCTCCGGCAAAAAGGACATCGGTGAACTCGGTCAAGAATACTTCGGCGAAGTTAGCATTATCCTCATCCCGACCGATCCAACAATCGTTCCCGACCAAAAGGTATACCTCCGCAGCGAAGGTGGAACATCGGCAACTTTCGGTCTTTACAATTTCAAGCTCGTGCCGGATATGCCGTTCCCGATGGGCGACATCGTTGTTCCCATTAACGTAACTACAAACAGCGACAAATCATTGACTTACACAGGTACGGTTGACAACCTCTACCTTACCCTTGAAGATCCCAACGAAATCTGCGCTTCTGCAACAATCAACGGTATCGAAACCGAAGCAGGTGCACTCAACGTAACAATCGGTGTAACTTGGCACGCTGAAGGTGGCGACATTACCTTCGACGTTACTTTCACCGGCTCGAAATCAGGCTCAGGTGCTGTGACACTCGTTAGCGCAAGCAAGGCTAAAGCATTCGGCACAAACGGCGCTATCAACATTGCAAACTGCAACGGCACTGTAAACGCTTACACTCTCAACGGTAGCCTCGCTATGACTCAAAAAGTTAACGGCAACGCTACAATCAACATGCCCGCCGGCATCTACCTCGTAGTAATGGACGGCACTGCATGCCGCGTAGTTGTGAAATAATTCACCACAAACTCATACCTCAAGGGGCTGCGTCACACTCGACACAGCCCCTTGTTTTGTTTTGAAACCATTGATTGAAAGATTTTTACGACTCTATTTTACTCTTGTCCATACATAAGTTTCGGATCCGAATTGAAGAACCAAAGTTGATTCTGAGACAGAAACAACAGTATATGAAAAAGGATCATCATCATCGTATATCATTGTGAGAATGTTGTCTTTATATGTATACTTACCTGTATAAACATCTATTCCATATTTTTTACTATCCTCTGTTTCCACAAAAGTACCATTTTTCTTAAAGGTCATTGTAACTGTAATGTTTTCAGAGCTACAATCCTCCTCCAACCACGTACCAACAATTTCTGATGCAACATCGTCATCATTGCAGGAAGTAAAACCAATAGTGAGTGTCATTGCCAAAAGAAGCATGGCAAAAAATTTTAATTTTTTCATACGAAAAATATTTGCGCCGTTTTTGTTTATAACGGCTGTTTTTAC
>JBJEDO010000087.1:12284-15219 GCA_051872155.1 Candidatus Limisoma sp. | reverse complement strand
CATCGTTGCCGACATCGAAATAGCAAAAGAGATTATCGCCGGCGTTCGCACCGTGAGATTGCAGAAAAACATCGCCAACCGCGAGGCGCTCAAGCTACAAATGCTTGGCGGCGCAACTTGCCCGGCTACGCCGATTGTCGAAAAACTTGCCAACCTTTCGAGCATCGACAGCGTTGCCGAAAAAGACGGTGCGGCAGCATCGTTCCTCGTCGGAACAGCCGAATTTGCAGTTCCCTTGGCTGACAACATCAACGTTGAAGAAGAAATCAAGAAAATCGAGGCAGACCTGAAGTACTACGAAGGCTTCCTCGCAAGCGTTATGAAGAAGCTCAGCAACGAGAAGTTTGTCAACAACGCGCCTGCAAAAGTCATCGAAATGGAGCGCAAAAAGCAAGCCGACGCCGAAGCAAAAATTGCAACCCTTCGCGAAAGCCTTGCCGCTCTAAAGTAAGACGATAAATCGCAAAACCACAAATGGGGTGTATCGAAAATCTCGGTGCACCCTATTTTTTGCCGTTTATTGCTTGTAATTAGTTTCTATGTTTGCAAATGTAATACAAATGCATTACATTTGCAGCACAAAGTAATATGATATGGATATAGCACTTCCCAAGAAGATTCAAAGTTTTCGCTTGCCGGTCGAGCTTATCGAACGACTGCGCCAACTTGCCAAGCGTGAGAATAGAAGTCTTAACAACTACGTTGAAACCCTGCTTCTTGACGCCGCATACCGCGAACCAAACGACGCAACCATTGCTGCAATGAAAGAGGCACAAAGTGGCTCCTTGCGCAACTCCGCACCTCTTGACATCTCCTCAGTCGAGGCACTCGAACTCTCTATGGGAAAGTAACCGACCAAATAGACCTCATCCGCCTCGGCTCACACTCCGAATTGTTTAAATAGGAACGAATCAAGAAAAAATACAAAAAATATGCTTGACAACATATTTAACAATCATTAACAGATATAGAGGCATTTTATTAGCAAAATATACTGAATTTTGCCAATTATTAATCAATAGTATTTAACGATGAAAAAACTTATCTTTCTTTTTACAATTATCATTCCTTTTATAGGTATAGCTCAAACGAATTCTTCTCTTAAATCATCTTTAGTCGGAATTTGGTCCTTTACAGATGAATTAGACGAAGGTAGAGGTGGTGGAAAAATCACTTATACTTTTAAGGCAAATGGGAGCGGAACTAAACATACTTCAGAATGGAAACAAGCTGATGTATTAGGAGGCGAAACTGTCCCTGCAGAAACTGTCAACATTAAATGGAAAGTACAAGGGAGTACTCTAATAATCTCATTTCCAGAAGGACAATTAGAATACAAAAATTTAAAGAAGGTTAATAGCAATAAAATTACAGGTGATTATTACGATCTTGCAGAAGATTATTCACCTATAGTTACATTTACGAGAAAGAAATAATGAAGGTAGTCAACTAATCACTACTTGACTGCTAAATTGTGACCACCCAACGAACCACATCGAGGTTCATAATCTGTAGGTAGTATTCACTCCTCACACCATGTACCCTTTGGGGCTGAGCGTGAGTTACCAAGTTGCGTCTGCTGTCAATAGGTGTTGCAGCGCGACGCAAAGCGGCTCCTTGCGCAACTCCCCACCTCTTGACATCACCTCAATCGAGGCCCTCGAACGCTCTTAAAATTTCACGTATTAACAGAATTTAACGGGGGGATTCTTAGGTTACAATTATTAATTTTGCGTAAATATTATAACATCTTATTAAAACGAAATAAAACGAAAAGAATTATTAGACGATTGTGGATAGTAGCCACTCTATTTTTTGTGGCATTGTCCGGCTATGCTTACGACTTCGAAGTTGACGGAATTTATTATGGTAAAAACAGTGATGGAAAATCTTTGTATGTAACTTACTATCATTTATATGACAACCCCTATTCCGGGTCAATTGTGATTCCCTCAGAAGTTTCTTTTTGCGGCACAACCTACTTAGTAACTTCGATTGGTGACAAAGCATTCTATAAGTGCAGCGGACTGACATCGGTGACAATCCCCAACTCAGTTACGTCGATTGGTGATTCTGCATTCGATAGTTGCAGCGGATTGACATCTGTGACAATCCCCAACTCGGTGACTTCGATTGGAGAGTGGGCATTCGATAGTTGCAACGGATTGACATCTGTGACAATCCCGGAATCGGTCACTTCAATTGGTGACTACGCGTTCTTTTTTTGTGAAGGGCTTACAGACGTGACTATTCCTGAATCGATTTCTTCGATTGGGAGATTTGCATTCAGTGGTACTCCATGGTATGAAAATCAACCGGATGGAATGGTCTACATTGGTAAATTGGCTTATGCTTATAAAGGAGAGATGCCTGATAACACTTCAATAATCTTAAAAGACGGAACAATTGGCATATCTGATTCTGCATTCTATGATTGCAGCGGGCTTACATCTATAACTATCCCCAACTCGGTCATTTCGATTGGAGAATATGCATTCACTTATTGCAGCGGACTAACATCGGTGACTATCCCAAACTCTGTTTCTTCGATTGGTGATTCTGCATTCTTTGGAAACAGCGGACTGACGTCGATAAATATTCCTGAGTCGGTCAGGTCAATAGGTGAGAATGCATTCTATTATTGTTCCAAGTTGGCATCGGTAACAATTCCTGAATCGATTACTTCGATTGGTGGTTGTGCATTCCACTGTACTTCATGGTTTGGAAATCAACCCGATGGAATGATCTACATCAACAAAGTGGCTTATAGTTATAAAGGAGAAATACCGGAAAATACATCAATAACAATAAAAGATGGGACACTATATATTGCCGGTTATGCGTTCGCTAATTGTGGCGAACTGACTTCGGTCACTATTCCCAATTCTGTCACTACTATCGGTAGTTCTGCGTTCGCTAATTGCGGCGGACTGAC
>JBJEDO010000087.1:0-12184 GCA_051872155.1 Candidatus Limisoma sp. | reverse complement strand
CCAATTCTGTCACTACTATCGGTAGTTCTGCGTTCGCTAATTGCGGCGGACTGACTTCGGTCACTATTCCCAATTCTGTCACTACTATCGGTGGTTCTGCGTTCGCTAATTGCGGCGGACTGACATCAGTGACGATTCCCAACTCTGTCACTTCGATTGGTAGTTCTGCGTTCGCTAATTGCGGCGGACTGACATCAGTGACGATTCCCAACTCTGTCACTTCGATTGGTAGTGAAGCATTCTCGAATTGTAACGGATTAACATCTGTGACGATACCCGAATCGGTAACTTCTATTGGTGAAAAAGCTTTCCGCAATTGCAACGGGCTGACGTCGATAACTATCCCTAAATCAGTATCTTCAATTGGCGAATCTGCTTTCAATAATTGCAGCAACTTGACAAAAGTAGAGATATCAGATATTGCTGCATGGTGTAGTATTATTTTTGAGGATGTCTTAGCTAATCCTCTGTTTAATGCTCACCACCTATCTCTTAAAGGAGCCGAAGTTACTAACCTTGTTATTCCCAACTCGGTAACTTCAATTGGTAGTAATACATTCTGCAGTTGCGACGGATTAACATCAGTAACAATCCCCAATTCGGTTACTTGGATTGGCTACTGCGCATTCGACAATTGCAGCGGGCTGACTTCGGTTTCAATTGGAGATTCTGTCTCTGAAATTGGCGAATCTGCTTTCGTTGGCTGCACGAATATTATGTCATTCACATCACTTAATACGACGCCGCCGACGGTTTTTAATAATGAAGTATTTTACTGCATTCCGACCGATTGTCCGTTATTTGTTCCCGAAGCGAGTGTCGATGCATATAAAGCAGCTGCGGGATGGACGTATTTTACCAACGTACAAGGCATAAAAGACGGAAAGGTTGATACGGTTGGCGCTGATGCAGTAAAGGTAACAGCCGATAGCGGTGATATTCGCATTGCCGGTGCTGCCGGCGCTGTGGCTGAGGTTTACTCACTCAGCGGTGCGTTGCTCTATCGCGGCACGGATGCGACAGTCGCATTGCCTCGCGGTATGTATATAGTCAAAGTTGCCGGAAAGACTACGAAAATTGTATTATAAAAAATAGATATTTAACGTCTCTAAAGCGCGTCCGACCTGGGCGCGCTTTTGTTATCTTGGCATCCAAAGGTGACATCGAAGAGGTTAACACATTGATAATAAACAAATTATATGGTCACGCGACAGCGCCGTATAACCGCAACCTCTTACCTCTTACCTCTTACCTCTTACCTATCCAGGCACGAATCGAGGAAGCGATAGCGAGATTCAAGTTGGGGATTCTGCTCCTGGCGGCTGTTGACGTCGATTTGCATCACCGGAGCGACTTCTTTACCATTTATCGGCTCCCACCGAGGCAGTCCGAGTCCGTTTGGATTGCCGGTCTTGATGAAATTAACAAACATCTTCACGAAAATTTCCGACACGGCATAGTCGTCGGCATTCCACGCGAACACTTTGTTGGTCGGGAGATTTCCCATCTGATACTCAATGTCGGCGGAATGAACGGCACCAGGCACTTTAGGCACAGCGGGACGGTCGGTTTCCGCCTTCTGCACACCTCCGGCAAGTCCGGCAACCATACCGCTCTCGACCATCTCCGGACGCGGATGACAATAGCAATAACGATAGACGGGCGCATCGCTCGTGCGTTGTTGCAAGTCGAGCCATTTCCAGGTTGAATAGGCGATAAACATATCTCCGCCGAGTTCGTAACCGGGTTTGCCCAAGATGTCGGAATCGTTGGTAATGCCATATTTTGCAAAGGCCTCGTCGGCGGGCACGCCAAGCCAGCCTTCGACTGCCGGCGCAAGATTCTGCATCGTGGGCGCTTTGCCGCCGAGATACATTTCAGCCGACATTTCCGCATTGTTGTTGCCAATCAAGCATGGCACGTGCGCCTGTTTGCCGCTTTTATAGATTTCCATCGGTTGCTCGGGCATAAAATAGCCGTCAAGATTGTAAGTCGGAATGCTTTTGACGTTCGCCTTTTCGAGCAATTCGTCAGCCGAAAGTGCGCGCAAATCTTTCAAGCAGCGGCAGCCCATCTCGTTGGCTTTAGCCACGCCTTCGCGCTCAGCCTCGGCAAGCGTATGCCACGGGCGTTTGGTGATACCCAGCACCGACCCGCTCGAGCCCATCGCTTGAGCAATCAGGTCGCGACTGAGCGGCGAAGCCATCAAGGCACTTACCGACAACGAGCCTGCCGACTCGCCCATAATGGTAATTCGCTGCGGGTCGCCTCCGAAAGCGGCTATATTGTCTTTTACCCAACGTATTGCCGCCACTTGGTCTAAAAAACCATAATTTCCCGAACCGCCGTAGTCGGCTTCGGCAGACAACTCCGGATGCGCGAAAAATCCGAAAATACCCTCGCGATAGTTTGCCGTTATGGCAATCACGCCGTTGCGAGCCTGCGTCATACCGGCATAGCGCGGCTCACTGCCACTACCCGCCATCAGTCCGCCGCCATTGAAGTAGATGAGCACCGGTAGACGCTCGTCCCACGTCTGCGAAGGAGTCCAAATGTTGAGATAGAGGCAGTCTTCGCTCATCTGCGACGTGCCGAACATCATATCGCCGAAAATGTTCTGCTGCATCGGATTCGGTCCGAAATCTTTCGCCGAGCGAACGCCCGACCAATTCTCCACGGGTTGTGGAGCCTTCCAGCGCAAATTTCCTACAGGAGGTTGCGCAAACGGCACACCTTTAAACACTTTGACGCCCGAGCAGTCCACGCCCTCGAGCACGCCGTTAGAAGTAGCGACGCTAGGTCCGGTCTGCGCCATAGAACAGATAGCCGTTGCAAGAGCAACCATAACAGTAATTATTTTAGTTTTCATTATTACGAGATTTTTAGTCATCAATTTTAGCAATTATTTTCGTCACAGGCAAATTTTTCTCGGTATTTCAGCAAGTCAGGGTCAAAAAAACGTCGTATCTTTGCAGAAAAGGCAAAAAATGAAAAGAATAATTCTAACACTTGCAGCAACAGTCTGCATCCTATCAGCATTAGCAGAAACAGTCTACACAACAGAGCGCGACATAGCCTATCGCAGCGACGCCACAGGCTACGCACGCGAGCGATGCACCGTCGACGTCTACCACCCGACCGATGCCACGGCGTGCCCGATGGTGGTGTGGTTTCACGGCGGCGGCTTGGAAGGCGGAGCAAAAGAAATACCGGCGGAACTGACCGACTGCGGAATGGTTGTTGTCGGCGTGAACTATCGTCTGCTGCCGAAGTGCACAATCGACGACTGTATCGACGATGCCGCAGCGGCAATCGCCTGGGCATACGGCAACGCCGAGCGATTTGGCGGCGACCGACGCAAATTCTTCGTTGCCGGACATTCGGCAGGCGGCTACCTCATCGATATGGTTACACTTGATAAAAAATGGCTTGCGAAATACAACCTCGACCCCGATTCTATTATCGCCGGAGCATTTCCCTTCAGCGGACAATGCATCACGCACTTCAACGTGCGCAAGCAGAAAGGGCTGCAGCCGCTGCAACCGACAATCGACGAATACGCCCCACTCTATTGGGTTCGCGGCGGATGCCCGCCGATGGTCATCATCTCGGGCGACCGCAACGTCGAGATTTTCGGCCGCTACGAAGAGCAGGCATACCTCTATCGAATGCTCAAACTTAACGGCAACAACAACGTCGACCTCTACGAGATCCAAGGTCACGACCACGGCAAAATGATGCATCCCGCATTTCACATTCTCAAAGAACATATCCGACAAATCACGAATAACAAATAGAATTTGCTTATTTCATCCGTTTTTGATACTTTTGCAGAAACGAATAGAGCATGGACAACAAATTTATCGGCTTTTTCAAGCGACATAAAATAATCACTACCATTTTGGCTATTATAGTGGTCGATATGGTATTGCTACTCGCCGGCTATTTCAGCCTCGGCTGGTTTACCCACCACGACGAATTTCAAATCGTGCCCGAGTTGAAAGGCATGATGCTCGCCGATGCCGAATCGGAGCTTCGTAGCAAAGGGTTGAAATACGAAATCAGCGACTCTATTTTCGACAACAGCTCCAAGCCGGGTACAATCATTATGCAAACACCCAAAGCCGGCTCGAAAATCAAAAACGACAGAACCGTCTACATCACGATTCGTTCGTTTGCAACCAAACAAGTAAAACTCCCGTCGGTTGCCGACTTGTCGTTGCGCCAAGCCCAAACCACGCTGCAATCGTTAGGATTGACAAACATCAAAGTTGAAAAAGTTCCGTCGGAATACTCCGACCTGGTCATGAGCATCCGTATGAACGGACTTCCGTTGCGCGCAGGCGACATGATACCCGTCAATTCAAACATCACCCTCGTTGTCGGCGACGGATCGCTTCAACAAGCTATGATGGATTCGATTCTCATCAACGAAGAGCCCGACGAACTCGACTTATCCGACATCCCTGACGACACAGAATTATGATAGACCAAAACATTCTCGATAACGACGACGAACTTGCCGACAGCATAACGTCCGATTCCGGTCAAGAATTATGGGAACACTATCGATTTGTGGCGGAAAAAGGGCAAACGCTGCTTCGCGTTGACAAATTTCTTGTAGCACATATCGACAACACGTCGCGCAACCGCATACAGCAAGCCGCCGACGCCGGATGCATCATCGTCAACGGAAAGCCGGTAAAATCGAACTACCGCGTAAAGCCTTTCGACGTTGTTTCGTTGGTGATGGACCGCCCGCGCTACGAACTGGAAATTATTCCGGAAGACATTCCGCTCGACATCGTCTACGAAGACGACCAACTGTTGGTGGTCAACAAGCCCGCCGGATTGGTCGTACACCCGGGACACGGCAACTATAGCGGAACGCTCGTCAACGCCTTGGCATACCACTTCCGCGACAATCCCGACTACGACGTCAGCGACCCGCGCCTGGGTCTGGTGCACCGCATCGACAAAGATACGTCAGGACTTCTCGTCGTGGCGAAGACACCCGACGCAAAGACCTACTTGGGACGTCAATTCTTCAACAAAACCACTCACCGACAATACGTTGCGTTGGTTTGGGGCAAGTTCGACGAGCCAAGCGGAACCGTGGAAGGCAACATCGGTCGCAATCCCAAAGACCGACTGCAGATGACGGTTTTCCCCGACGGCGACCAAGGCAAGCACGCCGTGACTCACTATCGAGTAATCGAAAACCTCAGCCACGTTGCCCTCGTGGAATGCCAACTGGAAACCGGTCGTACGCATCAGATTCGCGTGCACATGCGCCATATCGGACATCCGCTGTTCAGCGACGAGCGCTACGGCGGCGACAAACCGTTGCGCGGCATTGCCACTGCAAAATATATGCAGTTCGTTCAAAACTGCTTCAAAATATGCCCTCGCCAAGCGCTTCATGCAAAGACCCTCGGCTTTGTACACCCGACAACACATCAACAGATGGACTTCAGTTGCGAAATCCCCGCCGACATGACCGCGCTGATAAAAAAATGGGAGGACTACTGCAAAAACGGAACAGTATAACGATGAAAAAGATTGGTCAAATACTTGTTTTGACAGTAATACTCATCTCGATGATGAATATCGGTATGGGTATCAGCTTCATTCGTTGTGCCCATTCCGGAACGCTTACCATACTGACGGAAAGCAACAGTCACGATATCGACTGCCGATCGCTGCCGGACTGCATGAGCGTCGAAAGCATCCGTTTCTCGCCGACAACACTCGCACACACCGTCGATTTCGACTACCAAGTGTTCACTCCGATTGTATTCGAGATAATCACATTCACATCTGACCTGACGGAATCGACACAAAAGCCCGCCATCCGACAATCAGAGCGAATCAAAGGACCTCCTCGACTGTATCTATCTGTCATTCAATCGTTTTTGATTTAGTTTAGACATTTCTCGGATTTTTAACCCGGGCTAAATAACTATGTCTTAAAATTAAATCAAAACAACAATGAAAATATCAAACTATCTTCCAATCATACTGCTAATAGCAAACGCCCCTGCCTCACTTGCGCAAACCGTTGAGGACGAGCCGAGTCACGAACTCGAAGAAGTAACCGTCAGCCAACGAGGTCCAAGCAAAATGGACCTGCGGGGCGTCATCAACGGCACAAAAATCAATCGCGACGAACTCTTCAAAGCCGCATGCTGCAACCTTGGCGAAAGTTTTACGACCAACCCGTCGGTCGACGTAAACTACACCGACGCCGCCACCGGAGCACGCCAAATCAAACTCCTCGGGCTGAGCGGCACATACGTTCAAATGTTGACCGAAAATATGCCCAACTTTCGAGGCTTGGCAATGCCATATTCGTTAGGCTACGTTCCCGGCGCTTGGATGAAATCCATTCAAATATCAAAAGGAGCATCGTCGGTCAAAAACGGTTATGAAAGCATCACCGGGCAAATCGACATCGAATATCTAAAGCCGGACGACCAACAAGGAATTACCATCAACACGTTCGTCAACAACGAGGCTCGATTCGAAGCGAATGCCGATGCCAATCTTCACATTAACAAGAAATTATCGACAGAATTTCTCGCCCACTACGAAGACTGTTATGCTTCGACCGATATGAATCACGACAAATTTGAAGACCGACCGGATGTTCGGCAAGTCAACGTCCAAAATCGTTGGAAATACTTCGGCGACAAATACATTTTCCACGGCGGGCTGTCATTCCTTGACGAGAATCGCCGTAGCGGACAAACACATGCCACCGAAGCCGAGCTATATCGAATCGGCATCGATACGCGACGCTACGAAGCCTATATGAAGCACGCGTTCATCCTTAACAAAGAAAAAGGCACAAACATAGCCCTGATTGCTTCGGGTTCGCATCACGAAACCGATGCTTATTACGGGCACAAACTCTACAATGCCGACCAGCAGAACGCGTATGGTCAATTGATGTACGAAACGAACTTCGGCAGTCGCCAAAGCCTGTCGACAGGAGCAAGTATCGTCTTTGATGAAATTCAGCAAGACACACGCTTCGGAAACGACATCGCAACCGGCATCGTATCGCAAACCGAACGAGAAACCACACCCGGACTCTACGCACAATACACTTACAATCTAAACGACAAAGTAATAGCAATGGCAGGCGTGCGACTCGACCACAGCAGCAACTACGGAACATTCTTCACACCCCGCATTCACTTGAAATATACGCCAGTAAAAGTCTTGACACTACGCGCATCTGCGGGCAAAGGCTATCGCACTCCACACGCCCTGGCGGAAAACAACCACCTATTGGCAAGCGGCAGAACCGTCATTGTCGACAATCTCAAACAAGAGGAGGCGTGGAACTCCGGCATCAGTGCATCGTTGAAAATCCCGGTATTTGAACGTCCGCTAAAAATCAACGGCGAATACTACTATACCGCATTCGACCAACAGACAGTGATAGACTACGACAGCGACCCGACAATAATCCATATCACAAACCTCAACGGAAGTTCATATTCGCACACCATGCAAATCGATGCGACCTACTCGATTATCGAAGATTTGGAAGTGACACTCGCCTACCGATACAACAACGCGAAAACCACCTACGGAGGGCAACTGCTCGACCGCATTCTGACGAGCAAACACAAAGGGCTCGTCACGGCATCCTACAAAGTAGACATGGCAAAATGGCAATTCGACGCAACGCTTCAACTAAACGGCGGCGGTCGGATGCCCAAGCCCTATATCGCAGCCGACGGACAGCCTTCGTGGAACGAACGCTACAACTCGTTTGCTCAACTAAATCTACAAATCACACGTTGGTTCCGCAAATTTTCGATATACATAGGCGGCGAAAACCTAACCAACTTCAAGCAAAGCCATCCGATTATCAATGCCGATATGCCCTGGAGCAACAACTTCGAACCGACTCTCGTTTGGGGTCCCATTTCCGGCGCAATGGCTTACATCGGTTGCAGAATTAACATAGGAAGAGAATTTTAAAACTAACGATATGAAAAAATTAATTTTATCATTGGCGATTGCCCTCGGCACAACCCTCTGCGCCTCGGCAAAAGATATTCAAACTATCGTCGTAACGACAAATCCGCAAATGCATTGCGAAAACTGCGAGAAACGAATAAAAAGCAATCTTCGTTTCGAAAAAGGCATCAAGAAAATACAAACCGACATCGACAGTCAGACAGTAACAATCACCTACGATGCCGATAAAACCGACAAAAATGCCATAGTCGAAGCATTTGCGAAAATCGATTATCAAGTAGAAATCGTAGAGCCCCGCAAAGAAGAAAAATAGCCTCTATCGACCGTTTAAAAAGTAGTGCAACTCTTGCATTTTTGCTCGATTTGCACTAACTTGCGGTCGAAAATCAAGAAAGATGACAGACAAAAAATATGTAATCACCATAGGGCGTCAATTCGGCAGCGGAGGTCACGACATCGGCCGCCGCCTTGCCGAACGCTTGGGCATCGGCTTCTACGACAAAGAACTGCTACTCGAAGCGGCACGCCAATCCGGGATGAATCCCGAGTTGATAAAGAAAGCCGACGAACGCCTTCCGTCGTTCTACATCGGCAACCTGTCGATGAGCATCGGCTACTACATCCAGCCCTTCCACTCGTCGGCTTCGACAATCTACTACGAAGCCATCCAGAGCGCCATTCGCGAGATGATAGAGCAATTGGCTGAAAAAGAATCGTGCGTCGTCGTAGGTCGGTGCGCCGACTATCTGCTTCGCCAAAATCCCAACTGCATCAACATTTTCGTAAGCGCGCCCGCCGACGACTGCGCCGAGCGAGTTGCCCGCCGACTGTCGATAAGCATCGACGAAGCCCGCGACAAGGTCGAGAAAGAAAACAAATTGCGCGCCGACTACTACAACTTCTACACCGACCGCCAATGGGGACAAGCCGACACATACGACCTATGCATCGACTCGTCGAAGATTGACCAAGATGCCGCCATCGACATCATCATCGCCTACGCCAAAGCCCGCCTTGCTATTTAGAACCTGTTTCAGATTCCGATTTGGAAGGAGCGTCGGCAGTTATGTCGACGACGTTTGTCTTTTCGTCGGCTTTATCGCCGGCGCATGGGGCTTTCGCAGCCAAAAACATTTGAACAAGCGAATTGATGCCGCAAAGCATCAAGCCGATGCCGGCAATGAGTACCAGCACGCTTTCGACGGTTTCGACGTCGACTGCCAAAAGTACTATACCACCGACAATCAACAAAATCGGCACGACATAGAATGCCGGCGCAAAACGTACGCCCTCGTTTGCCGCAATGAGTCGCCATAGGTCATAGACTCCCAAGAGCAGCAAAATAGCGGCAAAGATATAGACTAACAGGCTGACAAACAGCGACGGATTTGTCACAAGCACAATACCGAGAATCAGCGAGCCGACCGACGGCAGTAGCGCCAATAAACCGTACTGCGCGGCAATTTTTTTCGTAAAAATCGAAATGATGGTTATCAAACTCGGCACAATAATAAGAATGCCGAAAATCACGACAACCGTTTCGAGCACCTTCGCTCGCGAATTGAGCATTACAAGGATTAATCCGGTCAAAAAGACTAACGAATTAATCAAAATAGAAATCCATTTTTTCATAGTAGATTGTTTTTTGCTAAGTTAACAATATTTTTTAGTATAAACTATTATCTTTGCATAATTGTTTAGCATATATGGTAAGAAAACGCGACATATTAGTATTGATAAATCCCATATCAGGCACTCAGAACAAAGAGAATCTGCCTGATATGCTAAAAAATACGATAGATAGCGAACAATTCGACCTCACCATACGCTTTACAGAACGTGCAAACCACGCCTACGAGTTGTCGCGACAGGCAGTAGCCGACGGGCTCGACGCCGTTATTGCGGTAGGCGGCGACGGTACGGTCAACGAGGTGGCAAGTGCGTTATGCAACAGCAAAACGGCGCTGGGCATCATTCCCAACGGCTCGGGAAACGGGCTGGCACGTCACATCGGCATTCCCCTCGACCTGCAAAAAGCAGCGGAAGCAATCAACGAAAGTACCGTCGAGGCATTCGACTACTGCACAGCCAACGACCGACCGTTTTTCTGCACTTGCGGCATCGGCTTCGACGCACAAGTCAGTTCAGCATTCTCGCGACGCGACAAACGCGGCGCCGCAGGATATATCAAAAGTGCGCTCACCGAATATCTGAAATACCGTCCCGAAACATACAGCCTTATTACCGAAGCGGGAAAAATCACGGAGAAGGCGTTTCTCATAGCATGCGGCAATGCCTCGCAATATGGCAACAACGCCTACATAACGCCCCACGCCGATATGCAAGACGGGCTTATCGACGTAACGGTCATGCTGCCGATAACGCCTTTCGACACGGCTATGTTAGGCGTGCTGCTTTTCTCAAAGCATATCGACCAAGACACTAACATCATCACTTTTCGCACGCCGGAAATAACCATCGAGCGGAGCAGCAGCGGCGTGATGCACCTCGACGGCGAAGCGGTCGTTATGCCCGAACGCATCCGCATAAAGTGCCACCCCGCAAGGCTGAACATCTGCGTTCCGCCGCCTGCGAAGGCTCAATCGCGCAACATTTTCACTTCAATAGAAGCGGAATTTTGGAAATTCATCGATTCCGTCAGAGGCGAACTCAATATCTGAATTACTCATTATTAGACTCTTCGAAACGCTCTTGACGAAGCGACTCGACGTAGGCATCAATGCGGTACAGTTCGTCGGGAATCGCAATGCTCTGCGGACAGTGCGGTTTACAATTTCCACAGCCTATGCAATGACTCGCTTGGCGAAGTTTCGGCACACTGCGGTCGTAGCCCACGAGGTAAACACGGCGCGCCCGAGCATAGTTGCTGTCGTCGCGACCGTTGACCACATTGCCTTCGTTGAGGCACTTATTGTAGTGGGCGAAAATTGCCGGGATGTTCACGCCGTAAGGGCATGGCATACAGTACTGACAAGCCGTGCACGGCACGAGGGGAAATTCGGCGAATTTCGACGCATTTTCTTCGAGCATGGCGAGTTCGTCGTCGCTGCAAGGCTCGAGCGGAGAATAAGTGCGAATGTTGTCTTGCAAATGTTCCATGTAAGTCATTCCGCTGAGCACGGTCAACACGCGCGGGAACGTGCCGCAAAAGCGGAAAGCCCAAGCGGCAAGGCTATCGTCGGGACGGCGTGACTTGAGCCGTTCTATCAAAAATTTCGGCATCGACGCCAGTCGTCCACCCAAAAGCGGTTCCATGACAACTACCGGGATGTTGCGGCGCTCGAGTTCGCTGTAGAGATAGTTCGCATTATAGTTTATCCCCGAAGCGTGGCGATAGTCGACGTAGTTGAGTTGAATTTGCACGAAATCCCACTTGAATTCGTCGTGGCGCGACAGCAGATAGTCGAACACGCGTACATCTCCGTGATAGGAGAAGCCGAGGTTACGAATTCTGCCCTGCTCGCGTTCGCGAAGCAAAAAGTCGAGCAACCCGTTGTCGAAAAAACGCTCGTTGAGCGTCGCCATACTGTCGTCGCCCATTCCGACAATGTGCATCAAGTAGTAGTCGAAATAGTCCGTCTGAAGTTGGCGGAACGAATTGCGATACATCTCGACCGACTTGTCGAACATCTCCTGCGGAGTCAGTCCTTGTCCGGCAAAGCGCTGATTCGACATTTTCGTTGCCAAGAAATAGGAATTGCGCGGATGCCGCGACAAAGCGATTCCCGTAGCTTTTTCAGACGCACCTTGGCAATAAGGCGGCGCAGTGTCGAAATAGTTCACGCCGTGAGCAAGCGCATAGTCGACGAGCTCGTTGACGCCGTCTTGGTCGATGATTTTCTTTTCATCGTCGTCGGGGTCGGGTTTGGTAGGCCAGCGCATACAGCCGTAGCCGAGCAGCGAAACGCTGTCGCCGGTGTTGCTTGTGCGGTAGGTCATCTTGTCGGTAGGCACTTCGCCGCGCGCGGAAGTTCCTCCGACGGTTTGCTTCGACGCCTCACGACAGCCTGCAAGCGTTGCCGCCGTGGTTGCGCCAACGACGGTAAATTTCTTCAGAAAGTTGCGTCTTGAGATATTCGGTTTCTTCGTATTCATAACAGGAAAAGTCTAAGAGCCTGTTTCATAAGAAAAGTTTAAAAATGAGGTCGCAGATTTTTGATTGATT
>JBJEDO010000086.1:0-15420 GCA_051872155.1 Candidatus Limisoma sp. | reverse complement strand
GCCCAGCTCGAGGCACTCGGCATCCCTATTACGTAATCCGACTGCTGAATTATAGTTTAAAGGTAGGATTTACTACATTTTGCATCGTCATCGCCGGTCTCACGCTAATGCATTGCCATTTAGTCCTTTCGTAACGGAACAGTATGAAAAATGCAGGCTATGAGGCGGTTTGCGAGGATGTAGGGGCCGGCGAAGGCGATGAGTTGCATGGGGAGGATTAGCCAGGGGGTTATGTCGAGGCTGTTGAGGGCGAATGTGGCAACGGCGAGAACGATTGAGATTGCGGCGTAGGGTGCGGCATCGCCGACGATGTTGCGCATGCGATAGCCGGTATGGTGCGCGACGTAGGCGATTGCGAAGAGGTAGAACAGGACTGCCGAGGCGAATTGTCCCCAGACGATTGCTTCGATGCCGAAGGGGATTGTCACGACGATGGCGAGTATCATTATGGAGTCTTTGACGATTTCGTAGACGACGAGTGCGCGACTGCGACCGAGTGCGAGCAGGTAGTGGTTGTAGAGCGACGTGAGGATAACGAAAATGCCGCGAGCGGCGAGGATTTGGAAGAGCAGGATTGCGTCGTCCCATTTTGTCCCGAAGAGGATGTGGAACACCGGCTCGGCGACGGCGATGAGCAGCAGCATTGCCGGAATTGATAGGTATGAGGCAAGGCGGTTCATCTTTCGCGCGGCGCGAAGCCATCGTTCGGCGTCGTTCTGCAGGTTGCTGAGAACCGGGAGAAATGTGTTTGTGAGGATTTGTGTTAGCGAGGTGACTCCCATTTTGCTCCATTTGTCGGCTTGCGTGTAGCATCCGAGGGTGGCGAGGTTGCAGAAACGACCGATGATAAAGGAGTAGATGTTTAGCGAGAGCGTGTTGAGAAACGAACTCGTCATTACGCCCGTGCCGACTTTTACGACCGAGCGCAGGGATTCGCGGCTGAAGCGTTCGCGCGGAAGCCAACCCGTTGTAAGCCAGAGGAAAGCCGAGCGCACGGCGGCGAGCGAGACGGTCTGCCAAACGATAGCCCAAGCGCCGTAACCGCGTACGGCGAGGATGATGCCGACGGCGCCCGAGAGGGTCAGTCCGATGCTGTTGGAGGCGACGATTTTGCCGACGGTCATTTGCTTCATCAGGCGGTTAGTCTGCACGATAGCCGTGGCGTTGACGATGAACGAGAGGAACATTACGCGCGAGAGGGCAGTGAGGCGCGGGTCGCCGAAGAAGTCGGCGATTAGCGGCGCGGCAAACCAGAGAATAATGTAGATGCCCACGCTGATGCCCATGTTGAAGTAGAGCACGGTGCAATAGTCGGTGTCGGTGGGCGATTTTTTTTGGATGAGCGCGGAAGAGAAACCGCTGTCGACGAAGAGTTGGGCGAAAGCCTGAAAGACAAGCATTACGCCGACGAGCCCGAAGTCTTCTTTGGTAAGGAGGTTGGCGAGAACGACGCCTGTAACGGCGTACAAAACCTGAGTGGCAACGCGGTCGAGGGCGTTCCACTTCAGGGTTTGTGCGGTTTTATGTTTCAGGTCAGCCTCCGCCATTGTCGGTTAGAAGTTGACGGGCGTGCGGTCGTTGGTGCTCGAATTGCCGTTGTTGTCGTCGTCGGGCACTTCGTCTTCGGCAGGTTCTTCGGTGACGGTTGTTTCGGTGATAGGTATAAGTTTGACTTTCACCAGTTTACCCTTTGTGATAACGGGGTCGCCCTTGTAGGATACCTTACCCGAGCCCATACCCGAAATCGAGAGCGCTTGCACGGCGTGGCAGGTGACCGAACCCGTTCCGGTGACGTTGCATTTAACGCCTTTCGCCTTAAGGTCGGCGGCTTTGATAGTACCTGCGCCGATGTTTTTGATGTTCAGGCTTGTGCAAGAGCCGGAAGCCTCGATGCTACCCTTACCGGTGATGATTTTGAGGTCGACGGTAGTAGCCTCGAGCCCGTTGATGGCGATGCTGCCGTTGCCTTGGAGTTCGGCGGTAAATTTCGCGGTAGGCTTGACTTCGGCGACCGTAATTTTGCCGTTTTTATTGTTTTCGACGCGCGAGATGAACGACGAATAGACGTAGACGGTCGGCATTTTAATGCCAACGGCATCCGACGACACTTCGATTTTGAGGCGCCCCTTGTTGCAGTCGGTAAGGATGAAGTGCGCATATTCGTTGCGCGTTTCGAAGACCACCATGCCTACCGAGTCGGGGTCGGCAGAGTAGACCACGTTGATGTCGTCGTTGACAACGAGTTCGCTGAATTCGCCGACGGGGATGCGGAAAGTTTCGGCATGCGAGGCGAAAGCGAGCAGAAGAATTGAAGAAATCAAAAAACGTAATTTTCTCATAGTTATAAAGTTAGAATTGTAAATAATCATTTTCGATACGCTCGAGCACTTGGTTGAGTTCGTCGTATGTTTTAGCGGTAAGCATGGCGATGCGCGTTTCGCGGAAGTTGGGGATTCCTTTGAAAAGCGGCGAAGCGGCGAGGTGACGGCGGATGTGAAGGATTCCGCGATATTCGTCGATTCGGTCGATGCTTTCGGTGATTTGCCGGCGGAGGAGCGCCATTTTTTCGGCGGCGGGGATTTCGTCGATACGTCCTCCGGTGGCGAGGAAGTGCTTCATTTCGCGGAAAATCCAAGGCGCACCGATAGAAGCACGGCCGACCATAACGCCGTCGACGCCGTATCGGTCGAAACACTCTGCGACACGCTCCGGCGTGGTGACGTCGCCGTTGCCGATGATGGGAATCCGCATGCGCGGGTTGGCTTTTACCGCGCCGATGAGCGACCAGTCAGCCTCGCCCGAATACATCTGGCTTCGCGTTCTGCCGTGGATTGTGAGCGCTTTGATGCCACAGTCTTGGAGGCGTTCGGCGAGGTCGACGATGATTTTGTTTTCGCAGTCCCAGCCGAGGCGCGTTTTGACCGTTACGGGGAGTTTGACGGCATTGACTACGGCACGCGTGATTGCGAGCAGCAGGTCGACGTTGCGGAGCATGCCCGCTCCGGCGCCTTTCGAAGCTACCTTCTTGACCGGGCAGCCGAAGTTGATGTCGATAACGTCGGGGTGCGCCTGTTCGGCGATTTCGGCGGCGCGGACCATCGGGTCGATTTCCTTGCCGTAGATTTGGATTGCAACGGGTCGTTCTGCCGGGTTAGTGTTGAGTTTGCGGATGGTGCTGTTGATGTTACGGACGAGAGCATCTGCCGAGACAAACTCCGTGTAGACCATGTCGGCGCCTTGTTCTTTGCAAATGAGTCGGAACGAAGCGTCGGTGACGTCCTCCATCGGGGCAAGCATTATGGGGCGTTCGCCCAAGTCAATATCGCCGATTTTCATAACCTCGTTGATGTTTAGGTAGTTATAGTTTTGAGTCGGAGGCTGTTAGCCACGACCGTTATTGAACTCAGAGCCATGGCGGCGCTTGCCCAAGCGGGGTCGAGCGTGATAGCGAGCGCCGGGTAAAGAATTCCGGCAGCCACGGGGATGCCGATTATGTTGTAGACGAATGCCCAGAACAAGTTTTGTCGGACAATGCGCATCGTACGGCGCGAGAGCTGGATGGCGCGCGGGAGCGTGCGCAGGTCGGACGAAGTTAGCGTCATCATCGCCGTTTCGATTGCGATGTCGGTACCGCTACCCATAGCCACACTGACGTCGGCACGCGCGAGTGCCTGCGAGTCGTTGATGCCGTCGCCGACCATAGCAACCGTGCGTCCTTCGGCTTGTTTAGCCTTGATGTATCGGTCTTTGTCGTCGGGAAGCATGTCGGCGTAGTATTCCGTAAAACTAACGTCGGCGGCTACCGTTTCAGCCGATTCGCGGTTGTCGCCGGTGAGCATCACCACGCGGATGCCCATGTGGCGGAGGCGTTCAATGGCAGCGATTGCGGTATCTTTAATTTTGTCGGCAAAAGTGATGGAAGCGAGAAGCGTGCCGGTTTTGCCGAAGTAGACGGTCGTTCCGGCGACGAAATTTCGGCGCTCGACGGTAACTCCCATTTCGTTGGCAAACGGTTCGCTGCCAGCCCAGTAGCGCGTACCGGCGCAGTCGGCGACGACGCCTTTGCCGTAGACTACGGAGAACGCCGTGATAGGCGTTTCGACGATTTCCTGCATCTCGAGGTGGCGGCAAATCGTAGCGGCGAGGGGATGCTCCGAGCGACGCTCCATGGCGAGAAGAACGCCCATGGCGGTGTCGGTCGTATCCGGGTTGCGGCGCATAGAGATAATCGTCGGGCGGCCTTCCGTGATGGTGCCTGTTTTGTCGAAAACGACCATCGAGACCTTGCCGATTTTCTCGAGAGCGGAAGCGTCTTTGATGAGAATATGGTTTTCGGCGGCTTTGCCGATACCGACTGTGATTGCGGTCGGCGTGGCGAGTCCGAGGGCGCAAGGGCAAGCGATGACGAGCACCGAAACGGCGCAGATGATGGCGTTGGGGAGCATCGCAGAGCCGCCGACGGCGAGCCATACGGCGAAAGTAGCCAGTGCGATGCAAACGACCACGGCGGTGAAGTATTTGCTGACGGTGTCGGCGATTTTTTGCACGGGGGCTTTACTGCCTTGCGCTTCGCGGACCGTGTCGACAATCTGCGAGAGCAGCGTGGCGTTGTGTGGCTTGTCGACGGCAACAATCATGCTACCGCTGCCGTTTATGGTGCCTGCGTAGACGTAGTCGCCGGTCTGCTTAGGTTGCGACATCGATTCGCCGGTGAGCATACTTTCGTCGACGTAAGATTCGCCATTGATGATGACGCCGTCGACGGGAATTTTGCTTCCCGGGCGTATGCGGATGTGGCTACCGACGCGGATTTGCGATATAGGCGTGTCGGTTTCGTGTCCGTCGGATTGGATGACTGTAGCGACGGGCGGCCGTAGGTTCATGAGGTCGCGAATCGCCGAGGAAGTGCTTGCTTTAGCGCGCGCTTCGAGGAAGTTGCCCGTAACGACGAAAGCGATAATCATGACCGCCGAGTCGAAGTAGACGTTAGCCGAACTGAAGAATTCCGGGCAGAGCATAATTACGGTGCTGAACGTCCAGGCAGTCGCCGTCGAGAGCGCGACGAGCGTGTCCATACCGGCAGAGCGTCGGCGGAGCATGGCGAAAGCGCGGCGATAGAAGTCGCCTCCGGCAACGACGAGCGCGATAGCCGAGAGCAGGGCGCAGACGACCTTTGCGACGATCGAATCGGCAGCGGTCATCGAAATAGCCATAACCGGGATAGCCATAGCCCACGCCACGATGAGTTGGCGGAGTCGGCGGCGGTAGGTGTCGACTTCGGTCTGTTGCTCGTCGACCGAAGAGTTGCCGACCACGATGTCGTATCCGGCGGCTTGTATTGCTTTTTGCACCTCGAGGAGGTCGGTGGTTTTGGGGTCAAATTCGAGCGTCAGCGTGTTGGCGGCAAAGTTTACCGATGCTTGCGTCACACCCTCGACTTCGAGAGCGGCACGCTCGACGTTGGCTGCGCAGACCACGCAACTCATTTCAAGGACCGATACAGTTACTTTTGCCATAATAATATGCTATTTTACAGAAGGTTTCAAAAGGCTTCGATATTTGTCGGCGTCGGCAAAAATTTTAGCCAGCGAGTCGATAGCCTCGTCGTCTTTGAGGCTTTCGATGATAGAGCCGCGTTGGAAGTAGTAGCGCTTCTGGATTTCGTCGGCGAGGAGTCGCGAAATCGCTTTGCGGTTGTGGTCGAGGTCTTTCTGCAAGTCGTGGTGCAGGAGTTTTTCGAGTTGGTCGAACACGGCTGCAGTCGAGTCGTTCATATATCCTTCGGTTTTCGCCGTTTCGCGGAGTTTGGAGAGCCCGGACTCGCAGACCTTGTCGTAGTTGAACTTTTTAGGGTCGATAAAAGCCTTGAAGTCGTTGAAAATTTCGTCGGTAATGACGAACTTTTCGGGCGCTGCAATCGAGTCGTGAGCGGCGGCGAATTTCGTTGCGAAGTTGAAGCTCCAGCGGTCGCGTACGATGTTGTAAAGCAGGCGGTTAGCCGGTTGCCATTCGATTTTGACGTCGGGCGTGATGCCGCCACCGTCGCGCACTTCACGTCCTGCCGCGGTGTGGTAGACCGTCGTAAGGCTGTCGGGCATACGCGCCACGCTGCCGTCGGGGTTGCGACGAGAGTAGTCGATTGCTTGGATTAGGCGTCCGCTGGGGATGTAATATTTCTGCGTGGTGAGTTTGAGCATGTTGTCGTAGGGCAGACCGACGGTCGACTGCACGAGGCCTTTGCCGTAGGAGCGGCTGCCAACGATGACTGCGCGGTCGAGGTCTTGGAGCGAGCCGGCAACGATTTCGGAAGCGGAAGCCGAGCCGCCGTCGATGATAACCGCCAGCGGAATCTGCGCGTCGACGGGATTTGACGACGTTTTGTAGACCTTTTCGCCTTGCTTGTTACGACCCTTAGTGCGGAGCACTTCCGTGTTTTTCGGGAGGAACAGGTTTGCGATTTTGATGGCGCTTTCCATGACGCCACCGCCATTGCTGCGAAGGTCGAGGGCGATATATTTTACGCGCGGGTCCTTTTTGAGTTCCGTCAAAGCGTTTTTGACCTCGTCGGGCGAGTTGTCGTTGAAAGTGGTCAACTTGATGTAGCCGATGCCGTTGTCCATAGCGGTGAAGAAAGGCACCGACGGCATTTGGATTTTCTTACGAGTGATTTCGAAATTGATGATACTGTCTTGAACGTAAGGACGTTGCACCTTAACGCGGACCGCCGTGTTCGCCTGACCTTTGAGTTTTGCACTGACTTTTGCCGAGGTCCATTTCGTAACCGTGTCGGCATCAATCATCAAGATTTTGTCGCCCGGGCGAATGCCTGCGAGTGCAGCCGGACTACCCTCGTAAGGTTCGGTGAAGCAGACGCCGCCTTCGGGGAGTTCGGCGATGTAGGAGCCGATGCCGCCGTATTCGCCGGTGGAGATAGTCATAAAGTCGTCGCGGTCTTTCGCCGAGATAAATTCCGTGTATGGGTCGAGTTCGTCGAGCATATAGACGATAGCCGTGGTGATGTTTTGCTCGGGGTTGATGGTGTCGACGTAGGAGCGCGCCAATTCCTTGTATAAAGAGTTGAAAATAGCCAAGTTGCGATAGATTGCGGCTTGGTTGGTCTCTTGCGATTTTTTGTCGGAAGAGTTCGCTAAAAACGCCGGAGCCAGGAGAGCGATGATTGCCGCTAATGCTAATATTTTCCCGTATTTCTTCATTTCAAAATTCGTTACTAAAAATAATTTGCTAAATTAATGCATTTTGGGCATATTTCTTGTCAAAAAGGCTATAAATTGAGTTAAAGTAGATTGAAAATGTGTTCTGTTTTTCGCATTTTTAGTTAAAATGAGTACATTTGTAAAAAATCGCGATATGGTAACGGTGTCCATAGTATGCTATAAGACAGAAGTCGGCGAGTTGGGAAGATGTCTCGACTCGTTGCGGAGCGAT
The DNA here is from genome assembly GCA_051872155.1 of Candidatus Limisoma sp. Lineage (GTDB taxonomy): Bacteria > Bacteroidota > Bacteroidia > Bacteroidales > Muribaculaceae > Limisoma. The sequence continues at coordinate 7,974 of JBJEDO010000086.1, read as the reverse complement.
GCGGTCGAGCGAATCTACGTGGTCGACAATTCGTCGGAGGCATATCTTCGCGACTATTGTGCGACGCGCGGCGTGGAGTATATGGCGAGCGCGAACGTAGGCTACGGCGCCGGGCATAATCAAGCCATCCGACGCGCCGCCAAGGCAGGGTCGCGCTACCATCTGGTGCTGAATTCCGACGTGGAGTTCGCGCCCGAGACGATTGACCGAATCGTGGCTTTTATGGATGCAAATACCGACGTCGGGCTGCTTCAGCCGCGAGTGCTCAACACCGACGGCAGTCTTCAATCGACGTGCCGCCTGCTGCCGACGCCGTTCGACTTGGTGCTGCGGCGCTTTCTGCCTGACTGGATGTTTCGCAGCCGCCGTCGGCGCTATACGCTTGCCGACTACGACCATCGCACACCGCTCGACGTGGCGTATCTGCAGGGCAGTTTCTTGTTTTTCCGGCTTGCCGATTTGATGGAAATCGGGCTCTTCGACGAGCAATTTTTCATGTATCCCGAAGATATCGACATCAGTCGTCGAATGACGCGCCGCAGCCGCGTGCTGTATCTTCCCGAGGTGGAAATCGTGCACGCCCACCGCGCCGAGTCGTATCGGTCGGCGATGATGCGGCGCATCCACATCGAGAATATGATACGCTATTTCAACAAGTGGGGCTGGGTGATTGATGCAGAGCGTCGTCGGCTCAACCGCGAGGTGCTACATCAGGCGCTCAAGGCGTCGCGAAAGTAGTGCGAGGATGATGGCGGCGGCAAATCCCATGTAGACGAAAATCATAAAGAAATCGCTTGTTGTGGCAATTTCGATGCCCAACAGGCTTTTCGGCACGCCGTTTTCGGGATAGAGCGTGCTCAGCATGCCGGCGAATTTGTTGGCGGTAGCCGAACTGAGCATCCACACCGCCATGAGGAGCGACGAATAACGCGCCGGCGAGAGTCTGTTGACGATGCTAAGGCCGATAGGCTCGAGACAGAGTTCGCCGAGCGTGTGGATGAAGTAGAGGCTTGTGAGCCACATAATGCTGACTTTAACTTCGGGAGCGACGCCGTCGACGCCTTTAGCAATGATGAGATAACCTATGGCGAGTAGCGCGAGACCGATGGCTTGTTTCATCGTCGCCGCCGGCTCGAGACCGTGTTTGCCCAAGATTTTCCAAAGATAGTTGAACGCGGGAACAAGCAGGACGATAAACACGGGGTTGAACGATTGGAAGTAGGAAGCGGGCATCTCCCAGCCGAAGACGTTTCGGTTGGTTTGTTCGTTGGCGAAGAAGGTCAGCGAGGCGCCTGACTGCTCGTAAGCCGCCCAGAAGAAGATGACGAAAAACGTGATGGCGTAGATAACGCCGATGCGCTTGCGTTCGAGCGTGGTGAGTGAGCGGTCGAGGAGTATGATGATGGGGACAGTAATTGAAACGGCGTAGATAATCGCGCCGATGAGGTCGTTTCCGCCTTGGTAGAACATTCCGAAAAGAGTGAGTCCGATAGCAGCGCCCCAAGCGAGAAGTGACTTGGAAGAGCCCGACTTTTGCTGCTGCTCGACGTTGCGTACAGGCTTGGTGCCGAGCTGTTTACCTTCGGGAGAAATTAGGTAGCGGTTTTTCAGGAAGAAGAACGTCAATCCGCCGATAATCATGCCGATAGCCGCCGAGAGGAAGCTCCATTTGAAGCCTTCGGGGCTGTCGCCGTTGCTGATGAAACCGCACCAGAGCGGAGCAATCATCGCGCCGACGTTTACGCCCATGTAGAAAATCGAGTAGGCGGCGTCGCGGCGGCTGTCGCTGTGCTCGTAGAGGTCGCCGACCATCGACGAAATGTTGGGCTTGAACAGACCGTTACCCAAAATGAGTGCGCCCAAGCCGAGGAACATGATGAACGGCGCCGAGGCGCTTGTGTAGTTGCAAGCGCTGACAAACATCAACAGCTGTCCTAAAGCCATTACCAGCGAGCCGAGCAGGATTGAGCGACGTTTTCCCCAATAGCGGTCGGCGAGATATCCGCCGATGAGCGGAGTGAGGTAGACGAGTCCGGTGTAGCTGCCGTAGATGCTTGCGGCGTCTTCCTTGCTGAGCGTGAGGCACTTAATCATGTAGAGCACGAACATGGCGCGCATGCCGTAGTAGCTGAAGCGCTCCCACATTTCGGTAAGGAAGAGCACGTAAAGTCCTTTAGGATGTTTAGTAGAGTTTGCCATAGTTGTTGAAATTTTCTGCAAAAATACGGGAAAAATGCGCATTTGTCAAGCGAAAAGGGAAGAAAAGTGGAGAGTGGAGAGCGGAGAGTGGAGGGGGACGAGGGACGAGAGGTAAGAGTGTGGAAAAACAATCCGGCCGGTCGGAGGGTCTGACCGGTCGGATGATAATCGATTGACGATGTGCGCTAAACGATATCCGTTAAACGATAAACAATAAACACTCGGCGCTAAACGCTGCTCGATAAACGATAGTCGCTAAACGCTCGGCGCGGGGCTATGAGCGTTTTGTGCGGCGGGGCTTTTTGGGCGTGCTTGCCGATTCTTCGATGATTTTCTTGCAATCGTCGAGGGTAAGCGCTTGTGCGTCAGTGCCTTTCGGAATCTTGTAGTTCTTTTTCTTGTAAGCGATGTAGGTTCCGTAGGGACCGTTTAGAATCTCGAGTTCTGGCTCTTCGTCGAATTTCTTGACCAATTTTTTCTTCTCCGCTTCGGCTTTGCCCTTGATGAGTTCGATGGCATCGTCGAGTGTGATAGTTTGCGGAGTGAGGGTTTTGGGGATTGAGACGAAGGTTCCGTTATGCTTGACGTACGGGCCGTATTTGCCGATAGCGACGGTAACATCGGCGCCTTCGTAAGAGCCGAGGTCGCGGGGAAGTTCGAAGAGTTTGAGGGCTTCGTCGAGGGTAATCGTGTCGATAGATTGCCCTTTGAGGAGGGAAGCGAATTGCGGCTTTTCGTCGCTGTCGGCGCTACCTATTTGTACGATAGGACCGAAACGGCCGATTTTTACGGAAACGTCTTTGCCCGATTTGGGGTCTTTGCCGAGGATTCGTTCGCCGACTTTGTGCTCCAGACGGAGTTTTGAGATTTTCTCGACTTCGGGGTGGAAGATTGTGTAGAAGTCGGCAATCTGCTCGTTCCACTGTGATTTTCCTTGCGAGATGTCGTCGAATTTCTCTTCGACGTTGGCGGTAAAGTTGAAGTCGATGATGTCGGGGAAATAGTCCATGAGGAAGTCGTTGACCACCACGCCGATATCCGTCGGGATTAGTTTTCCCTTTTCGGCGCCGGTAGTTTCTGTCTTCTTCGACGATTTGATTTTACCGTCTTTGAGAGTTATGACCTCGTAAGCGCGGCGTTCGCCGGGTTTTTCGCCTTTTTCGACGTATCCGCGGTTTTGTATAGTAGAGATAGTAGGTGCGAAAGTCGACGGACGGCCGATGCCGAGTTCTTCGAGTTTTTTGACGAGCATAGCCTCGGAATAGCGTGGCGGCTGCTGCGAGAATCGTTGCGCGGCTTCGCAAGAGTTGAGGTTAAGGCTCTCGCCTGCACCGAGTTGCGGCAGGAGAGCGTTTGAATCGTCGTTGCGGTCGGGGGCAAGGGTGTCTTCTTCGGTCGACTCTTTGTAGACGTTCAAGAAACCGTCGAAGACGAGGCGTTCGCCTGTCGCCAGGAAGTGCTCCGCGCGGTTGCTGATGGCGATTTCGATGTTGGTTTTTTCGAAAACGGCGTCAGCCATTTGGGTTGCGATAGTGCGCTTCCAGATGAGTTCGTAGAGGCGTTTTTCCTGCGCTGTGCCGTCGATTTCGCGTTTTGAGATGTAGGTAGGGCGAATAGCTTCGTGCGCCTCTTGTGCACCTTTTGAAGTTGTATGGTAGTTGCGATGCTTGTAGTATTTATCGCCGAGCGATTGCTTGATTTCTGACGAAATTGTGCCGAGCGCGAGCGACGAGAGGTTGACAGAGTCGGTACGCATGTAGGTGATGTGTCCCGATTCGTAGAGTTTCTGTGCGACCATCATCGTTTGCGAAACCGAGAAACCCAGTTTGCGTGATGCTTCCTGCTGGAGCGTCGACGTAGTAAAAGGGGGTGCCGGGCAGCGATTTACGGGCTTGACGGAGATGTCGCTGATGGCGAAATCGGCGCCGGAGAGGTCGTTGAGGAGCGCTTCGGCTTCGTTGCGGTCGGCGATGCGTTTGCTCAGTTCGGCGTGAAGCACGTGGTTGTCGTCGGTAGTAAATTCGGCAACGATTCGGTAGTATTGTTCGCTTTTGAACGATTTAATCTCCTTCTCGCGCTCGACGATAAGACGCACGGCAACGCTTTGGACGCGGCCTGCGGAGAGTGCAGGCTTGATTTTCTTCCAGAGCACGGGCGAGAGTTCGAAGCCGACGATACGGTCGAGCACGCGGCGCGCTTGTTGAGCGTTGACGCGGTTTATGTCGATGTCGCGCGGGTTTTCGATAGCGTTAAGGATAGCGTTTTTAGTGATTTCGTGAAATACGATTCGCCGCGTTTTTTGAGGTGTAAGACCGAGCACTTCGTAGAGGTGCCAGGCGATAGCCTCACCTTCGCGGTCTTCATCGGAAGCGAGCCACACCATGTCGGCTTTCTTAGCCTCGGCTTTGAGCGTTTTTACGAGTTCTTTTTTGTCGGAAGGTATTTCGTAAATCGGCTTATAGTTGTCGTCGACGTCGATGCTGAATTCTTTCTTTTTCAAGTCGCGGATGTGGCCGTAACTCGAGAGCACTTCGTAGTCTTTACCCAAGAACTTGCCAATGGTTTTGGCTTTGGCGGGAGACTCCACGATTACTAAATTTTTTGGCATACCAACTATTGTTTTCTTTGTTTTTGCGGCGCAAAATTAGGTAAAATTTTGGAATTAGGCAAAAAACGTATTAATTAAGGTGGAAATAGAGAGCGCCTTCGGCGCGGTTAGGAGGTTAAGAGGTTATACGGCAGCTTGCGCTGCGGTTATGCGGCTGCTGTCGCGCGCGTGGAATAGACGGATGTGTTTGACCTTGTGTGTATATGCTTGATAATCAGCAATGTAGGGTCGCGGCTTGCTGCGACCTACCATGGGTGCGGAACAAATCAATCGCCTGCACGGTCGCACCGAGGCGCGACCCTACTATGCTGGTATTCAGAGGAATAGACGTGGAAGTGAACCCGCTGTCTGAGGTGAGAGGTAAGAGTGGAGAGGCGCCGTCGGACCTGTCAGGCCGGTCGGACGAGTCGGACAAGTTGAAGTGGGTTGGCGCGTTAGCGTTATGGTGGTGGTTAGAGTGAGCTGGCGAAGGCGGGGGTGATGACGTTTTCGCCGGAGCGGATTGAGTCGGCGGCGAAAGCTGTCGCACTATCGACGATACGCTTCCAAGCGTCGGCGCTGAGGCTGTTGACGCTGCTGAGCAAGACTTCTTCTTTGAGCAACCCGTACACGATTCCGGCAGCGAAGGATGCGTCTTTGCCGAGTCGGTTGTTTTCGGCGGCGGAGAGTGCTGCGGAGAAGTTTCCGCTCGGGGTGTGTACGTCGATGCGGTTGTTGCTGTCCATGAAGATGAAGTTGGGGCAGTAGAAGAGGATGTGGTCTTTGTAGACTTGTGTTGAATCGCTCTTGCCGAAGATTTTCTCCATGTCGGATTGACGCGCGATGACGATGTCGGCGAGTTCGAGGTTTTCGAGGATAGCCGGCATAACGCGAGTGATGCGCGGACAGAGTTGCGGCTGAAATCCCGGAAGGTAGACGATAATGGCTTTGCGCTGTTGTGCGTAGTTGAGCAGTTCGAGCAGACCGCGTCGGGGATTGTCATCGATTGCGAAGTAAGAGCCGAAGACCACGATGTCGCCTTCGTCGATGCGAGGCCAGAGGACGTCGAAACGCGACGACGGATAGTTGACGTATTCCGAGTAGCGTTCCGAGCCGTCGGAGGTGCGGAAGATGAGCGACACTTGCGATTGACCTTCGGTGAAACGGTCGACCGAGGCTGTTCCGACGCCGTTGCGGTTGAGGAAGTCGACCACCATGTCGCCGACGCTGTCGGTGGCGCATTCGCTGACGTATTCTACGGAGATGCCGCATCTGCCGAGCGAGGCAGCCATGTTGGCGATTCGACCGCCGGTGAACGATGCGGTAGGGCGTCCGTCGACATGGATTATGTCGAGGACGGATTGCCCGATTGCTATAACTTTTTTCATCTTATTGATTGTTTTCGCCGCGGCTTTTTTTGCCGAGGTATCCGCCGTGGTGGCGCATTGCGTACATTTCTTTAGTGAACCCTGTGGTTTTCATCGTTCCGACGACGAGGATGTCGCCGATGACGGTCATCAGCGTGGTCGAAGTTGTCGGGGTAAGACCGAGTGGGCATACTTCGTCGGCGGCGCCGGTCCAGAGGGTAACGTCGGCGGCGTGAGCGAGTTCGCTGTCGGGGTTTCCTGTGATGACGATGATTTTGAGGTCGGGGTTCATGTTACGCGCGAGGTCGATGAGTTCGATGATTTCGCGGGTTTTGCCGGAGTTGGAGAGCAGGAGCATGATGTCGCCGGGCTGCATCACTCCGAGGTCGCCGTGCTGCGCCTCGCTGGGGTGAAGAAAGACTGCGGGAATTCCCGTCGAAGAGAACGTGGTGGCGATGTTCATCGCGATTTGTCCGGCTTTTCCCATGCCGGAAGTGATGAGTTTTGCGCCGCTGTTCCAGACGTGGTCGACGATGAGGCTGATGGCTTGTTCGTATCCCGAGGTAACGGGGATAGAAGCGACGGCACGGCTTTCGGCGGCGAGGATATCGCGCATGGTTTGATTGATGTCTGTCATTTTGCTAATTTATTCTGAATCAGTTGAATGGCTTTCTAAGAGGTTGTGCCCTTCGTAGGCTGTTATAGCGGCAATCCAGGCTTGCGAGAGTTGGACAGCCGAGCCTGTCGAAGAGTCGATGCTGACCATAATGGTCGAGCATTCGCTTTTGATTTGTCCGTTGACGGTGTTGACGATGCGTTGATGTAGCTTGAAGCTTTTGTTGAAAATCGCTTCGACGCGAGTAACCACCGAAACGGGTTCGCCGAAATAAATCGGGGCGATGAAGTTGCAGTTGACGTTAGCGACAACGACGTCGATTTTGTCCCATTCGACCACGCCGCGCTTAATGGTTGTGAAATAAGCGGATTTTCCCAGGTCGTAGTAGCTGAAATATACGGAGTTGTTGACGTGGTTGAGCACGTCGATGTCGTTGAAACGCATTTGCACCGGAATGGAGTGACGGAACGCCGGTGCGTCGTTTTTAGTGGGTTTGTTGCTGTCAGTCATAATTTTAACCTCCTAAGAGAAAGTAATGTCGTCGATAATGTCGGCGCCGGTGGCATCGTTGAGTCGCCTGACGAGAGCTGAACGGTTCATCATCAGCTCGTTGCGAAGGGTAGCAGATTTGATGATGACGTGCAGGACACGTCGCGCCACGTAGCGACGGACTGTTTGCCGATTGATGTAAGGACCGACGACTTCGCCCCAAAGCGCTTCGAGGCGACGAGCGTTTATGTTGTCGTCGAGTTTTGCGGGGTCGAGGAATTCGTTAAGAATTTCTCCGATGCTTTTGGGCTCGGTCGCTTTCATACTATTCTCGTTTGAGTGCAAATTTACACTTTTATTGGCAAAAATAGAGTGTTCTGCGGTTAAAAAATGCGAATTTAGGTGGAGAGGTAAGAGTGGAGAGCGGAGAGCGGAGAGTGGAGAGGGACGAGGAACGAGTTAAGAGGGACGAGTTAAGAGGAACGAGTTAAGAGGGACGAGTTAAGAGGGACGAGTTAAGAGGGACGAGAGGTAAGAGGGGTGGAAAAACAAAAACGGAATCGCTGAGCGATTCCGTAAGCGCTTCAAGATGGACTTGAACCAACGACCCCATGATTAACAGTCATGTGCTCTAACCAACTGAGCTATTGAAGCAAATTTGGCGCTTCAGGATGGGCTTGAACCAACGACCCCATGATTAACAGTCATGTGCTCTA
>JBJEDO010000085.1:0-15500 GCA_051872155.1 Candidatus Limisoma sp. | reverse complement strand
TCTCCGACACTTCCCACCGAGAAAATTTTGGCGTTTGACTGAATAACCCTAATTAGCCTTAGCAAAATCATTAATTTTCAATACTAAAAACTAATTTTATGATGAAAAAAATTACTCAATTAGTTGCAGCCGGCGCTCTTTTAGTGGCAATGTCGGCGAACGCACAAACCCTTACACAGGACTGGAAATACACAACCGACATTCCTGCGATTGCAAACGCACGCTTTGGAACAGGTTTTGGTGGTAAAATCTATGTTAACGACAAAAGTACAACAACTTTGTACGCCTTCGACGGAACTCAAAGAGAAACAGTAGGCACATCAGGAGCCGGATCAATGGGTATCGCTCCCGACGATGCGGGCAACTTGATTATCCTCAACGGTTGGGCAGGCGCAGGTGCAATGGGTTCTGTGACATTATGGAATCACACAACCGGCGACTTTACATCTATCAACATTACATTGCCCGAAGGCGTACCGGCAGCACGTATGGATGCCCTCGGCAATGCAGTTGGCGACATCTTCAGTGAAACCGGTGGTGCTGTTTTCTTTGCAGGTAACACCAACACAGCTGTAGCTAAAATCTTCATTGCAAATGGTCAACAAGTTGTAGAAAAGTCGAAAGCAATCGAAACAGGCATTGATTTTGATACCACAGTCATAGCAACAGCTCTGACAGACGACCCCGAAAGCGATGAAATAGTTGTTCGCAAGCGCGGCAATAAAGATTTCTATTACAACAATGGCACAAAATGGGTTGCTTATACACGCGTAGGTAATGTTAGCACAGGTTCGGGCGGCGACGTATTCACCGTTGGCGGAACGCTCTACACAGTTGAGCCTGCCGGAGCAACATACTACGACGGCTTCCAGATTGTAAACAGAGCAACTAACGAAGTTGTTGCAACCCACGAGGAAAAGGGAACTGTTTCCAACAGTCAAAGCTATGGTACATCATTGACAGCCGAGGTAATCGACGAAACAACTGTTCGCATCTACCAATTCCAACCCGGTGATTTTGCTGCACAATACACATTTACCCTTCCCGCACCGAAAGTTATCTACCTCGTAGGTAATGTCGAAGGCGCCGGCGGCTGGACACCAACAGAAGGTCTTGTAGTGAAAGAAACAAGCACAGACGTTTACGAAGCCGACTTCAACGCATTCCCGGGCAACAACTTCAAGTTTACTACCGCACTCGGCGACTGGGATACAGTTAACAATAACGCTATCGGCTTCGAAACCGACAACGCAAACGCTGTAATCGGCGAAAACGCAATCAAAGCCGGCGGTGGTGCTATCCGCATAGAAGAAGGTGGCTCATACCACGTTGTCATCGACTTGACAAATACAGAGGCTATGACAATGACGCTTACAAAGAAACCGATTTCGGTATTCCCCGACAAGTTCTACGTAGTTGGCAACATCGACGGTCACGCATGGGATCCCTCTTACGGCGAAGCAGTTTTGATGCCGACCGAACAAGAAGGCGTCTACAAGACAACAGCCAAAGTGACATTCAACAACGAGGGCGGCAACGCTTACTTCTCGTTCACTTCAGCATTGGGCGCTAACAATAGCGATTGGACTCCGGTAAACAACAACCAATGGGGTGCAAAAACAGGCAACACTACCATTGCAAACCAAGGCGACGCATCGTACTTCTTCAGCCAAGAGACAACCCTCGGCTACTTCGGAAGCGAACACAACTACATCGTGGCTAACGGTTCTTACTACATCGATATCGACATCATCAACCGCACAGTTACATTGTACGACGGCCTTTCGGGCGTTGGCAGCGTAAAAGCATCGGCTGCTAAGGTTTATGGTCTCAACGGCGAAATCCGCGTAGAAGGCGGCAACATGACATCAATCTTCAACGCAGCAGGCCAAGCAGTAGCCCTCAACAGCGCAGAAAAAGCGTTCAACGTTGCTCGCGGCATGTACATCGTTGTAGTTGACGGCACAGCACAAAAAGTAATCGTGAAGTAACATACTTCCGCGATAGAAACTTCGAAAGAGTTCGGCACACCGCCGGACTCTTTCTTTTTTGTGCGTAGTTTAGGACACAGCGCGCCCTACCGTCAAATGGAACATACAGGAGCAAAATCCAAGAAAGTCATAACTTTTTCGGAATCCATTCCAAGAAAGTCATAACTTTTTCGGATTCCATTCCAAGAAAGTCATAACTTTTTCGGATTCCGTTCCAAAAAAATCATAACTTTTTCGGAATCTATTCCAAAAAAGGAAATTTTCGCTTTGAATATTCGATGCAAGTTATTAGTTTTGCATTGTCCGAGAATGTGTAATAAGAAACAAACATTGTCTATATGATAGAAAGAATATTGACCGAGAAAATATCGGCACTTTTGGGAGGCAGAAAAGCCATCACAATTATGGGGGCCCGACAAGTTGGGAAATCCACCCTCCTTCAAATGATGCTTGGAGAGCGGAAAGACGTGATGTGGCTAAATAGCGACGACCCGGACATTATCGAACTATTCGACAAAATGACGTCTACACGACTAAAAGCCATTATCGGCAGCAATAAATATATAGTCATCGACGAAGCTCAACGCATACCCGACATAGGACTCCGCCTAAAACTCATTACAGACCAAATTCCTGACGTTCAAGTAATTGCCACAGGAAGCAGTAGTTTCGATTTGTCAAACAAACTCAACGAGCCACTAACCGGGAGAAAGAGAGAGTTCAAGATGTATCCTCTCACCTTCAAGGAAATGGCAAATAGCACCAACCTCCTTGAAGAAACAAGGATGCTGCCACACAGAATGGTGTACGGATATTATCCTGAAGTGGTATGCAACCCGGGAGAAGAAAAAATCATACTCAAAGAGTTGGCAGACAGTTATCTCTACAAAGATATATTATCAATGGACGGGATATCAAAACCGGACAAACTCGTAAAGCTGCTTAAAGCGCTGGCTTATCAAATAGGCAGCCAAGTGTCATACAACGAAGTTGGCATGCTCGTTGGGCTCGACTCAAAAACAGTTGAGAAATACATAACCATTCTGGAAAAATCGTTTATCATCTTCCGGTTGACAAGTCTCGCACGGAATCTCCGCAATGAGCTAACTTCATCGCGTAAGATTTTCTTCTGGGATTTAGGTATCCGTAACGCAGTAATTGGCAACCTGACACAAATAGAGAACCGACAGGATGCCGGTGCGTTATGGGAAAACTTCGTAATAGCGGAACGTATGAAGATGTTGGCTTACAGCGACTCGTTTGCACAAACCTATTTCTGGCGTACAAAGCAACAGCAAGAAATAGACTACCTTGAGGAAGAAGACGGTAAGATAAAAGCTTTTGAATTCAAGTGGAATCCCAACAAAGCGGCTGCCAAATGCCCCGCATCTTTCCTATCAGCATACCAAAATTCCGAGTTCAAAGTTATAACACCGCGAAATGTAGACGAATTCTTGCTTTAACCGAATTACAAACACAAAAAAGGCTGTCGGTTGGTGTCTGACAGCCTTTTTTTGATAAGTGATTAGTTTTCCTTAGCAGCGTTTTTGCTTGCTTTGTTTGCTTTGCTTTCGCGTTTTTCCGTAGTGCTTCGCGCTGTGTCTTTGCGCTCTTTGACGTCGATTTCTTTACCTTCGCGGTCGTAGAATTTGTATTCGAGGAAGGCAAGCGCTTGGTTGGGTATTACCTTAAACTTCTTGCCGTACTCGCGACGCCATTGCTTGTAAATCGACGAGAACAGTCCTTTGCGAATATAGGCATCAACGTAAGGATGGATGTACATCTTAAACTCGTTGATGTTCAGGGAGTGGACTACGTAGTCGATTTTCTCCTTTAACTTGTCGGTAAACAGCAGCGAGGGCTGCACGAGCCCTTTGCCGTAACAGGAAGGACAAGTTTCCATAGTTTCGATGTCGAGCACGGGGCGAACACGTTGTCGCGTGATTTGCATAAGTCCGAACTTGCTCAGAGGCAAGATGTTGTGACGAGCGCGGTCGTTAGCCATTACCTCTTTCATATGTTCGTAGAGGCGTTGGCGATGTTCGGCAGTACTCATATCGATAAAGTCGATAACGATAATACCACCCATATCGCGAAGGCGCAACTGTCGAGCAATCTCGTCGGCGGCGCGTATGTTGACGTCGATAGCGTTTTCTTCTTGGTTTTCGACGTTCTTGTTACGGTTGCCGGAATTGACATCTATCACATGGAGAGCCTCTGTATGCTCGATGATGATGTATGCACCGGCTTTAAACGATACGGTTTTGCCGAACGATGATTTAATCTGCCTGGTGACGTTGAAGGCATCGAAAATCGGCTCGTCTTTAGCATAGAGTTTAACGGTCTCTTTACGCTCGGGAGCGATGAAGCTCACGTAGTTATAGATTTGCGTAAAGGTGTCGGCATCGTTGACATAGACGTTTTCGAACGATGGGCTAAAGACATCACGAATAATGCTCACGGCACGGCTCTCCTCTTCGTGGAGCAAGGCAGGCGGCGTATTTTTTTGCAATTTCTCTATCACCTCTTCCCAGCATTTCATCAAAGTAGTCATTTCGTTGTTGAGGTCGGCAACGCGCTTGTTTTCGGCTGACGTACGCACAATAACGCCGAAATTCTTTGGTCGAATGCTTTCGATGATTTGGCGCAGTCTCATCTTCTCTTCGGTCGACTTAATCTTCTGAGAGATAGAGACTTTGTTAGAGAAAGGAATCAGGACTAAAAATCGTCCCGTAAAAGACAACTCGGTGGTCAGTCGCGGACCTTTGGTAGAGATAGGTTCTTTAGCGACTTGGACAACAATTTTGTCGCCGAGTGTAAGCGTTTCTGCAATCTGCCCTTGCTTGTTAATGTCGGGGAGAAGCTTTTGCTTCGACAGTTGAGGGACTTTCGACGTGTCGTCGAGTGCTCCTTGGATAAACGCGTTGAAAGAGGAAAACTGAGAGCCGAGATCCAAGTAGTGAAGGAAAGCATCCTTGTCGGAACCGATGTCAACAAAAGCGGCGTTAAGTCCCGGCATAAGCTTCTTCACTTTGCCTAAATAGACGTCGCCGACGGCGTATTTGATGTTTCTTTCCTCTTTCTGCAACGACATCAGTCTGCCGTCTTCGAGAAGAGCGATTGAAATATCACCGGGCTGAACGTCAACGATTAACTCACTTTTCATTTACCTTTCAAACGGTTTTTACGGTCATAAACGTATGATTGCCATTAATATGGCACAAGAACAAACTTGATGTGAGCACGAGGCGACACTATGGGTTTGTTCTTGTGTATTCAATCACGCAAAAAAGAATTATTTCTTCTTATGACGATTCTTTCTGAGTCTTTTTTTGCGTTTGTGGGTTGCCATCTTGTGGCCTTTTCTTTTCTTTCCGCTTGGCATAGTGTTTATATTTTAAAGTTTATTATTTAACCTCGTCCATGAACACTTTAGCCGGTTTGAATGCCGGGATTTTGTGCTCCGGAATGATGATTGTTGTACCCTTAGAAATGTTACGCGCTGTCTTCTCCGAACGGGTCTTTACGATAAATGAGCCGAAACCGCGCAAATATACATTTTCGCCATTGGCGAGAGAATCCTTAACAACATCCATAAACTTTTCAACTGTTTCGAGAACAGCCGCTTTGTCTACTCCGGTTGTTTTTGCAATCTCATTGACGATGTCTGCTTTTGTCATAATTGATTATATTTTTTTAATTGTTATAATAGTTGTTTGTTTTCCGTATCCAATGTTTTTTGTTACACAATTGTAAAAAAACGAATTGCGAGTGCAAATATCGCACTTTTTTTTGAAATAGCCTTGATTTTGAGTCAGAAAAATAGATAAAAATTTACAAAATAGGCTTTTAATGAGTTATTCTGACGAATTTTCCGGTTTTTCGCGACCGGCAACGGGTGTTAGCCCGTGTTCGGCGGCGAGCGAAATCATCATATCCCAAGCCTGGCTGCGGTCGTTTTCTATTTTTCCGTCGAGGATGGCTTCTTTGATGGCCTCTTTGATTTGCCCGACAATCGACGACGGCTCTATGCCGAACGTCGCCATGATGTCTTGTCCGGAAACGGGCGGCTGGAAATTGCGTATGCGGTCTTTTTCCTCGATTTCTTCAAGTTTTTTGCGGACCAAGACGTAGTTGTCGAGGAAGCGCTTGACTTTTTCGGAATTTTTCGACGTTATGTCGGCTTCGCAGAGGGTCATTAGGTCGTCGATGTCGTTGCCTGCCTCGAAGAGGAGGCGACGCACAGCCGAATCGGTTACGATGTCTTCGACGAGCGCTATGGGCCGCATATGCAGCTCCACGAGCTTCTGAACGTACTTCATACGTTCGTCCATCGGAAATTTCATCCGTTTGAAAATCGAAGGTATCATTTTTTTGCCGACGAAGTTGTGGTTATGAAACGTCCAGCCGAGATGTGCATCGTATTTTTTTGTCACCGGCTTTGCCACGTCGTGGAAAAGTGCAGCCCAACGCAGCCACACGTTGTCGCTACGCTCGGCTACGCGGTCGAGCACTTGCATCGTGTGGAAAAAGTTGTCTTTATGTCCGCGACCGTCTATCACCTCCGAGCCTTTCAGAGCAGCCAATTCCGGGCAAATCAATGCGAGCAGCCCCGAGCGCTCGAGCAAGATGATGCCTACCGACGGACGACTCGACTTCATTATTTTGGTCAATTCGTCGTAGATTCGTTCTTTCGAAATAATCTCAATTCGATATGCGTTGCGCGCGATGGCATCGAATGTTTCGGGGAAGATGTCGAATTGCAACTGCGTGGCGAAACGGATAGCACGCATCATACGCAGCGGGTCGTCGCTGAACGTAATGTCGGGGTCGAGCGGCGTACGGATGATTTTGCGGCCGAGGTCGTCGATGCCGCCAAACGGGTCAATAAGTTCGCCGAACGTCTCGGCATTGACGCTGATAGCCATTGCGTTGATGGTAAAGTCGCGTCGACGTTGGTCGTCGTCGAGCGTACCGTCTTCGACAATAGGATTACGGCTTTCGCGGTGGTACGATTCGCGACGAGCGCCGACAAACTCGAGTTCGAGGTCGCCGTGCTTGACTTGTGCCGTGCCGAAATTGCGATAGACGGCGAGCGACGTTTTGCCGCCGAGGGTCGACGCCAAGCGCTCGGCAAGGGCTATGCCGCTGCCGACGGTAACGAAGTCGATATCCTTCGACGGGCGGTGCAAGAACAGGTCGCGCACATAACCGCCAACGACATAGCACGGTTGCCCCATGCTGTCGGCAACTTCGCCTACGGTGTGAAATATTTTATCATTTAAAGCCTGTTTCATATCAAATCTGCTAATTCTTCGGGGAATTCCGTTAAACATTCAAGACCGCTGTCGGTAACTAAGTAGGTGCTTTCGATGCCTACCGCACCCACGCCGGGAATCACGAATTTCGGTTCGAGAGCGATGACGTTGCCTGCGCGGAACACATCTTTGCTGCGCGGAGCAAGCACGGGCAATTCGTTGACCTCGATGCCCACGCCGTGTCCGATAAATCCGGCTTTCTGGCGATGTCCCATAAAGTAATCGTCGAGTCCGGCTTCGGCAACCATAGCGGCGGCAAGGTTATAGGCTTCGGCTGCGGTAAAACCTGGTCGGATAGCCTCGCGCAAGCGGCTGTGTATGTCGATTGACAATTGATGCGCATCCAGAGCCAACTGCGGCACGTCGCCAATGCGGAACGAGCGCGTCATGTCCGTCATATAGCCGGTGAAGTTGCCGTTCATGTCGACCATCAGCGTATTGCCGCGACGCAGAACAGTGCCGTTGCACCCTACCGGCAGCGATGTATGAAGACCTTCGCCTCCCATAGCGAAATCGTATGGTGTCGGCGTGTCGGCATTGTCGCCGCTGAGCACGTTGCCCATATAGAGTTCCATCGACTCGCCGCTGATGCGGAAAATGCCGAGACAGCCGTCGCAACGCAGCACGCGTTCCATCTCGATTTGGAATTCAACGTCGGTCATTCCTGGCTCGAAAACGCTCGGAATGCGTTGATAACTGTTGGAATGACGTATACCCGATTGGCGAAGAAGTTCGATTTCGCAAGGAGTCTTCACAGAGCGACTTTGCGACAATATCGGCGAACCGTTGTAAACGGTTTCAACATTCAGCGCCGCCTCTAAGCGTTTTGCCATATTATAAGGAAGTCGGTCGAGTTCAAGGGCAATTCGCTCGGATTTGGCGATGCCGGCAGCGCTCAGCGCGTCGACAATCTGCTCGGGCTTGCGGATGTAGACCACCTGTGGATGCTCGATGCCGACAGGTCGGCGCACCAGATAAAGTGTATCGCCCTCGGCAGGCACATAAGCATACCCCGCATAGACTGCGCCGGCAACGTAGTAGAGATTTGCGTTGCTGCTAACGAGCAAGCCGTCGAAGCCTTGCTCTCTGATTAGCTGCTGCAACTTGTCTTGTCGCAGTCGTTGTTCCTCCGTATCTAAAAATTTCATCTTTTCAAAGTTTTAAAAAAGTCGGTTAGTTCAGAAAATGTATCGAAAACGATGTCGGGACTGTCGCATGTTCCGAATCCGTATGAGGCAAAAGCGAACGGCACATGGGCGCGGTGTGTGCTCGTGCAATCGCTTTGGGTGTCGCCGACGTAGACGGGTTGGCGCAGCGAGTGGCGCTCCATAATGCGGCGAATGTTTTCATCCTTTTGCAGACGAGTTTCGCCGAAAGTGACAGCCTCGGTAACGAAATCGGTAATGCCGATATGGCGCATCATATTATTCAATCCGTCGGCGCCGCAGTTGCTCAACAAGAATATCGGATACGACTGCGACAGACGCTCGATGCCAGCAACGACGCCGTCGTATGGCGTTCCGCCAAGACAGGGCATCATCTCGATTTCAAGCTGCTCGAGCATTGGCATAAATTGTTCCGCCGGCACTTGCGGACGACGTCCGGCAACGCAGTGATAGATGTCGACAAGGGGCTTCCCCATCAGGCTTATCAAGTCGTCGCGGCTAACCTCACGTTCGATGCCGAAGCGGCTAAAACACTCAATCCAGATTTTGCAATACGAATCGACGGCATCCCAGAGGGTGCCATCCATATCGAAAATCAAGGCATCGGTCTTCGACCAATCAATATTTCGATTGAATATGTTCACGTTGCTATTCCTTTTTATCTAAAGCAAGTCCGATGTTTACAATATTCTTAATAGTGTCTTGACGGAGATTCTGCCAAATCATCACTTCGTCGAACTGACCGGGCGCCACGTCTGAGCGCAGAGGCACGGTGAGTTGATAGAGCCCGCCGAGTCCGGAGCCGTACCAGTTGCCGAATTTGTCGGCAAGAGCTACGTTGACGTCGCTTGTCGACACCAATTTGCCGTGGTTGAAATAGTCGACCTTGACATATAGATTGCGATACGGGTAGTAGTTGTCGTGGCGAAGTTGCAGCACGAGGTCGCTACCCTGTTGGACAATCGAATCGGGGAAAGCGAAGTTGAACGACTGTTGTTTAGCCCACCCCGCCGGGTCGATGTCGCGGAAGTCGCTAAAATAGACTCCGTCTGACGAGCAGGCGGAGACCATAAGCGCAATCAAGAGCGCAATCAAACTATTTCGTTTCATTATTATCTTGGCGTTGCCTGTCATTATTTGGCGTTCGTTGCTTATCCTGGTTTTGACGCTGTCCCTTGGGTCGGTTTTTCGGCTTGTTGGGACGCTGCTGACGTTGCTGATTCGGCTGCTGAGCATTCTGCGCGGGGGCGCCTCCGTCCTGTTTGGGGCGACGGTTTTGCTGCTCGCGGCGGTCTTGCTGCTTGGGCTGATTGCCGTCGCCTTGACGCTTCGGATTCTTCTTCTTTTTCTTCTTTTTGTCGAAGCGCGTCACGCTGTCTTGACCGAGAATGTCGCCAAACTCGCGAACCACAGCCTTGTCGCGTTCGCTCTCCAAGCGCAGGTCGTCGGGCTTCACGCCGTTTTTGTTAAGCGCAATAATCTCGAAAGCGCGGTCGGCGGAGATTGTCACGAGATTTGCCGGCACGTTCTTGTCGGTGGAATATGACAACTCCTTCTTGAAGATATCGCTCTTGAAGAAGTAATATGTTCCGGTGGTCGTTTCGAGATGCACCTCCTTCGACGGAAGTTGCTTTACGCACTCGACGTAGGCATCAACCTCGTAGTTTAGGCAGCACTTGAGTTTTGCACACTGTCCGGCGAGTTTCTGCGGATTGAGCGAAATGTCTTGAAAGCGTGCGGCACTTGTTGCCACCGACACGAAATTGGTCATCCAGCTCGAGCAGCAGAGCGGTCGTCCGCAGGGTCCGATACCGCCGATGCGACCTGCCTCCTGACGGGCACCTATTTGCTTCATCTCGATGCGGATATGAAACGTCTCGGCGAGCACTTTGATGAGCTGACGGAAGTCGACGCGCTCGTCGGCAATATAGTAGAAAATTGCCTTATTGCCGTCGCCTTGATACTCCACGTCGCCGATTTTCATGTCCAGACCGAGGTCTTTGGCAATCTTGCGCGAGCGTATCATCGTGTCGTATTCGCGGGCTTTTGCCGCCTCAAACTTTTCGATGTCGGTAGGCTTAGCCTTGCGAAAGATTCTACGGATTTCGGCATCAGCGCGCAAATTGGCTTTCTTCATCTGCAGAGCGACGAGTCTGCCGACCATCGACACCGTACCGATGTCGTGTCCCGGGCATGCCTCTACGGCTACCAAATCGCCGATGTTGAGTTGCAAACCGATACTATTCTTGTAGTAGCCCTTGCGAGTGTTTTTGAACTGAACTTCGACCATATCGAAGTCGTTCATATCGCCGGGCACGTCGCCAAGCCAGTTGTAGCTAACAAGTTTTCCGCGCGGACATCCGGCAGACTTACACTTACACGTAGAAATGCCGTCTTTCTTTTCAGATTTATCGTCCATGGCGCAAAATGTTATTTAGCAAAACTTACGGCACGCGTTTCGCGGATTACGGTAATCTTTACTTGACCCGGATAGGTAAGTTCGTCTTGTATCTTTTGTGCAATTTCTGTCGACAGTTTTTCGGTCTCGACGTCGTTAATCTTGTCGGCGCCGACAATTACGCGAAGCTCGCGACCTGCCTGGATTGCGTAGGTCTTGATGACGCCGGGATAAGACAAAGCGAGTTGCTCGAGGTCGTTAAGGCGCTTGATGTAAGCCTCAACCACTTCGCGACGCGCGCCGGGACGTGCACCCGAGATGGCGTCGCACACTTGTACGATGGGCGCCAGGAGCGAATTTTGCTCCACTTCGTCGTGGTGAGCGCCGATAGCGTTGCAAATGTCGGGTTTTTCTTTGTATTTCTCAGCGAGCTTCATACCGAGAATTGCGTGCGGCAATTCAGGCTCTTCGTCGGGCACTTTGCCGATGTCGTGGAGCAAACCTGCACGGCGTGCTTTTTTCGGATTCAAGCCGAGTTCCGACGCCATAATTGCGCAGAGGTTAGCCGTCTCGCGCGAGTGTTGAAGCAAGTTCTGACCGTAGCTCGAACGATATTTCATCTTTCCGACGAGGCGAATGAGTTCGGGATGCAAGCCGTGGATACCCAAGTCGATGGTTGTACGCTTACCGGTTTCGATGATTTCTTCTTCGATTTGCTTGCGCACTTTGGCAACGACTTCCTCGATGCGAGCCGGGTGAATACGGCCGTCGGCAACGAGTTGATGGAGCGCCAAGCGAGCAATCTCACGACGTACGGGGTCGAAGCCCGAAAGAACGATGGCTTCGGGGGTGTCGTCGACGATGATTTCGATGCCGGTAGCAGCCTCAAGAGCGCGAATGTTGCGACCTTCGCGACCGATGATGCGACCTTTGATTTCGTCGCTGTCGATATGGAACACTGTTACGGCATTTTCGATAGCCGTTTCGGTTGCCACGCGTTGGATTGTTTGAACGACGATGCGTTTTGCCTCTTTGTTGGCGGTCAACTTAGCTTCGTCCATAATGTCGTTGATATACGAAGCGGCGTTGGTTTTTGCCTCGTCTTTCAACGACTCAACGAGACGCTCTTTTGCTTCTTCCGCCGAAAGCCCGGAGATGTGCTCGAGGGCTTCCTGAGCCTTTTTGTGAAGTTTTTCGACTTCGTTGTGGCGAAGTTCGAGTGCTGCTTGCTGTTGCTCGAGAGTCTTCTGCTGAGCTTCGTTCTCGTTTTTCTTTTTCTGCACTTCCGATTGCAACTGGTTGAGCTGCATTTCGCGTTGTTTAGCCTTAGCCTCAGCCGATTGCACTTTCGCCATACGGGCATTCGCTTGCTTTTCAGCCTCAGCTTTCATGCGCATTTCTTCCTCTTTGGCTTCAAGAATCTTGTTCTTCTTGAGCACATCGGCTTCCATACGCGCTTCCTCGATTATATTTTTGGCACTGCTGTGCGCCATTTTCTTAGTAATGAATAGCGTGACCAGCGAACCGACCACCAGGGCTACCACTACTGCAATAATTCCGATAATTATTTCCATTAAAAATCAGTTTTGTTTTAGTTATAAAAAAGCACCAATGCTACACCTGCGAAGGGCGCAACATCAGTGCGGTTATCTCAATTATTAAATACTCTAAAAAATAACTACCTACCTATGTTTTCGACGTAAAAGCCGAAAATCGATGGATATTTAATTTTTGCCGATTCCTCCGAACACGGCGTTGCATTTATCTTGACAGTGTGCGAACTACTCATTGAGCTGCTCGATACACTTTTCGACGTCCCGCACTAATTTGGCGATAAGTTCACGACTTTTGGCGATTGATTCTTTATCGGGGGCGGCTATTCGCGCTATGCGGAGATATTGATTTTCCATCGACAGCGCTTCTATCTCTTTTTTCTGCCTCTGTATCTCTTTTTCGAGCGCCGACTTCTCCTCGTTAAGTTGCTGATTATAAGCCTTTAATGCGTTATACTTCTCAACGAGAACCTGTAATTTGCCGAGCATTCGCTCAAAAATATCCGACAACGTATCAGCCATTCTGCACCAAATTTTGACAAAGATAAGGATTTTTTCATAGTTTCGCAACGAAACTTATCAAAAAAAATCAAAATGTAAAAGAATTTACCGCAATTTTGTCGCAAAACCGGTGTAAAATCTCGCTGGTTTTATGTAACTTTGCAAAACATAAAAACAAACTTTAATACTAAAACCTAAGAAACAAAAAAAATTCATTATGGCATTTCAATTCACAGATGCGAACGTAGAAGATATAATTGCGTCAGGCAAGCCTGTAGTAGTTGATTTTTGGGCAACATGGTGCGGTTCGTGTATGTCTATGGCACCAATAATTGATGAGGTGGCAGCAGAATTTGAAGGACAAGCCGTGATAGGCAAGTACAATATTGAAGACGAATCTGATTTTGCATCAGAAAATCGCGTAATGTCGCTTCCTACTATTCTTTTCTTCAAAAACGGAAGCAAAACAGCTATTCGTCTTACCGGCAGCCAGAGCAAAGAAACTCTCGTGGCTAAGGTGAACGAGCTTCGCTCTTTAAGAGCACGAAAGTGGCATAGTGCTTTGCCACTTTTTGTGTAAAACTTGGCGAGCTGAAAAGGAACACTTTTTTGGTTCGACCTTGCAATTATAAATATTTTACCTACACAGTCTATTATGGAAGAACGTAAGATACGAGTATTTATAGCCGGTTCCACAACTCTGAAAGAAGAGCGAAATGTTTTCAAAATCATTGCGAGTGACTTAAACAATGAGTTTGAGCACTTGGGGATTGTGTTCAAGATAAAAAGTTATGAATCTGTTGGTAATCAGCAAGAAGATTACAACGATTTTATCCGCGACAAGGCAGACTTGATAATTTTTGTCCTGAACGGCACTATAGGTAAAACCACAGAGGAGGAATTCCGCATTGCTACGGATAACATGCACAAGACGGGGTATCCGAAAATTTTAGCGTTTTATCGTACTCAGATTGGCGAGGATACAACGGAAAAGAGCTATCTGCGAGGTATTCTGATGGGTTGCACGAGTCAGTATCTTTCCGAATATGAAACCAGGGAAGACCTGATAGAAAAAGGAAAACAGGAGCTGAGACGCTTTGTGAAAAAACATCTTGCAGAGATTAAATCGAAAAATGATAAGGCTGATGAAACCGAGGAGAAAAATGCTCCGGAACAGACTTCTAAGGAGAAAATAGAAGAGAAAGGAGCAGACTGTGGTTCATGCGGAAAATGGAGAAAATACGTTTACGCAGGCGTATTGCTACTATTTATAATAGCGGCATTTTTTGCGGGCACAGATTCACATCGCAAGGTGTCAAACAGTCCGGCACTGATGTTTGTGGGAGGCGGTTCTGCGGCAAACTATATTGAGCAGAATTATAAGCACGTAAATCTTTACGATTACGATAACGGCTATTATATTCACATGCCGAGCGGAAATGCGTGGTTGTGTCTGACGGAAGAGGTTGTGTCAGACCCCGGCGAAGAGCAAAGGAAGTTTTATCCGATTTGTCTTTCCGCATCAAGGGCGAAAAATGGAGATTTCCTTAGAAATATCGCAACACCGTCAGATTTTTTGAAAAAAGGAATTGTGATTGGAAAGCAAATAGGGTGGGACACTCTTGCCGTCTATATTGAAAGCACTTCTGCAATTCGTTTCCTCGGTGAGACGATAAGCATAGATAGTCTTGCATATATTGTTGATAATCAGAAATCACTGGATATTACTTGTTTTTCAACGTCGTTTAATAGCGGTACAAGGCAGACATATGCGGCGAAGCTGCTGGAAGTGGGCTGCGTGTTAGATACTACCAAAACGCAGCTTTTTTCCGAGTATTCAAGTGTTCCGCAGTTGAGAAAGGTTAAAGGAAAGTCTTTTCTTCTGCTGGGCTCCAAGTATTATTCTTCCAAGAATGTGAATATACATTTGCAGGAAGATGAGACGGTATCAGAAGTGAAGATGAAGAGATATTACGTAGTTGATTCTGCAGGACGTGCAATGATGAAACCTATCTATCTGTATTTCATGGCATATCATTTCAAAGATTCCGAAGATGATACGTACGATATACCTGAAGAAACTATGAATTTTCTAAAGGAACTGAATGTAGAAGTTCCGAGTAGGGAAATCAGAAAGATTGATGAATATACTATAATAAAGGAGTTATAGGAAAACAAATTCATTCCGAGCATCTCCGTTGTTGTATAGATAAATAATGATGCATACTTGCACAGGACTGATGTTTGCGAATCGCGTCATTCTTCCTCAAATAGATAAAGAACAGGCGGCGGAGAAATTCTTCGGAGATGGAAAACGACGTTTGCCACACTTCCGCCATACCGACCTGCGACAGAATCCATTCGAGAATGTCGGCAACCTGGACGGCATTAGAAAGATACGCCTGATTTGGAGTATGTCTCACTTGTAATTTTTCTTTTTGAGAATCTTCTTTTAATTCCGAGGTAAATTGCGTACCTTTGCTCTGAGGTTAGTTGATGATACATCATGCAATACAAAATTAATTAGGGTTATTCAGTCAAACGCCAAAATTTTCTCGGTGGGAAGTGTCGGA